>JBCBSL010000314.1:0-7385 GCA_039819145.1 Cyanobacteria bacterium J06638_22 | reverse complement strand
AAAGACCATTTTCAGACATCATTACTAGTATTCGTTACTGGGTAATTCACAGCATTACGATCCCTGCACTCTTTATTGCGGGTTGGCTGTTTGTGAGCACAGGGCTTGCTTACGATATTTTTGGCACACCCCGGCCCAATGAATACTTCACCCAAGAGCGTCAGGAGCTTCCCATTGTTCAAGATCGGGACACCGCGAAGCAGCAGATTGATGACTTTTTGAAAAATTAGCACTAGACGAGAGAACACTATGACAGCCAACAATCCGAATGAGCCAGTTTCTTACCCGATTTTTACGGTTCGCTGGCTATCTGTTCATGCCCTTGCCGTACCTACGATTTTCTTCCTGGGTGCGATCGCCGCAATGCAGTTCATCCAACGCTAGGAGATCCTCATGCCCGAACGTAGTACTAACCCAAATAAGCAGCCCGTTGAACTTAATCGAACCTCGCTTTATTTGGGTTTATTGCTGATCTTTGTGCTAGGAATCCTATTTTCTAGCTACTTCTTTAATTAGAACGGTCTGAGGTTCGGCGATCGTACATTATCCACTCAACGGTTTTTGATCATTGATGTGTTTGATGTGATAGCGATCGCTCCATCCATTTTCCTGCCCTTCAGACTTTCATCAGTCTCATCAAACAAGACCTTTTTGGGGTTGAACGTCCTTGCTGTATTGAAGAAATTCAGGAGAAAATATTCAAATGTTGTCCAACGGTAGAATCCCTCTTTGGGTTGTCGGAACAATTGCAGGCATTGGTGCGCTGGGAATTCTAGCTCTGTTTTTCTACGGTGCATACGCTGGGCTGGGTTCCTCTATCTAGTCGCCACAAGCGAGTCGCCACAAGCGAGTCGCCGCAAACTTAGATTTATCGACCATCGAACCGATCCACGGAAACGGCCTTTGGTTCTAATGACTTCAATAAGCGCAGGCAGATTCGCCTGCGCTTATTTTGTGGTGCCATCGCGCTAGGGGCTGTCATCAATTAGGGGTCAAAGCCCTTCGCAAAAGCGTTTACAGCCCCTAACTCATGTTGTTGGGGCAGGCGCGTAAACAACCTATCCTGCAAGGTGTCTGCAATCAATTGATGATGTGCCCTACCCACTTAGGAAATCCGCTCATCGTTTTGAAAGACTGCACAGCGTGCAGTCTTTCAAAACGATGAGCGGTCTTTCAAAGCATCATCTGACCTGCCCCCGGATGATGCCAAGCGATGTCGCGATTAAAGGCGAACAATATCTTTGGCGAGGGCATAGCTCGATTCTTCTTCAAGAATTCTTGAAATGGGCGCGTATGTATAGTTTTTGCCCAAGATCGCCAACCACGGAGGTAAGAAGCAGAAACCTGGCTTTATTTTCGATGATTGGATAGCATGACTCAAAACACTTCGGCATGAGGAATGCTATCGTTCGATAAATTACTGAGTGCCCTGAAGATCAGCGTGTCGGGCAGGTCTTCGGGTCGCTTTTGCATGCTCGTGCTCCGTGTACGCATCATCAGGGACAGCCAGAGCGGTGTCAAACTGGCTTATCCCGAGACCCTACCTTAACCGTCTGTCCATCTCTTCTCATTTGTCCATCTCTTCTAAAGACTGCGAGACGACGAAACCTTATGCAATATCCTATTCGCTACAACCCTGAACCCGACTACACCCGCTCGCTCCTCGAACTGTCGGAGGACGATCGAAAGCGCCTTCTACATTACCTGACGCTGCTTTACGGTGAAGAAATTGCGGCTGAAACGTTACCAGCACTGACACGGCAGTTGCGGGTTCACTATGCCTACAAACACCCCGAAACCATTGAGCGCGATCGCGCCTTTGAGCCTAAAGAGCGCTTCACCGAACAGGATGTCATCCTGATTACCTATGGCGATGTGCTGCAAAGCCAGGATCGCACCCCTCTCCGCACCCTGGCCGATTTTCTCAACGCGAGTCCCACCTTTAAAAACATCATCAACACCCTCCACATCCTGCCCTTTTTCCCCTCTTCGTCGGATCGGGGATTTGCGGTGATCAACTTTGGTGCTGTCGATCCGCAATTGGGCTCCTGGAAAGATGTTGAAGTGTTGGGGCAGAACTTTGAATTGATGTTTGATGGGGTATTTAACCACATCTCCTCCAGCAGCCAAACTTTTCAAGAATTTCTCAACGGCAATCCCCGGTTTCAGGAGATGTTCATCACCTACGAGTCTCCTAAGGGCTTAACTCCCGAGGAACGGGAGACCTTGGTTCGCCCCCGCACCTCCGATGTGCTGACACAATTTCAGAGCATGAATGGCCCGGTGTGGGTTTGGACGACCTTCTCCGCCGATCAGGTGGATCTAAACTTTGCGAATCCCGAAGTTATGCTCCGGATCGTTACGACGCTGCTGCGCTATGTTCGCTATGGTGCGAACCTGATTCGTCTGGATGCTGTCACCTATCTATGGAAACAGCCAGGAACGTGCTGCGCTAGCCTATTGCAGACCCATGCGATCGTCAAACTCTTTCGGCGCATTCTGGGTGTTGTTGCGCCCCACGCGGCGCTCATTACCGAAACCAATGTCCCCCATACTGAAAATGTTTCCTACTTTGGTGATGGGGCAGACGAAGCCCAGATGGTATATAACTTTGCCCTCCCTCCACTGGTGCTCTACACCTTCTATCAGGAAGACACGTCTAATCTGACAGACTGGGCACAGTCCTTGGACTATCCCTCCCCCACCACAACTTTTTTCAACATTTTGGATACCCACGATGGCATCGGTTTGATGGGCGTGCGGGATATCTTGTCGAAAGATGAAATTAACTTCATGGTGCAGCGGGCACGGCACCATGGAGCATTTATTTCCTACCGCACTATTAAGGGGGGGCAGGAAGAACCCTACGAAATTAATTCCACCTGGTTTAGTGCCCTCAACCTAGACGATTCCCTAGAAAGTTTATCCTACCAAGTGCAGCGATACGTCGCCTCGCGCAGCATTGCATTGGTATTGCGGGGCGTACCGGGAATCTATTTCCACGGACTGATCGGGACCTGCAACGACGTGGCTTCTGTCATCAAAACCAAAGTCAAACGGGATATGAACCGCCAGACCTTGCAAGACAGCGAACTGATGGAAGCGTTACGCGATCGCCAATCTCAGCCATCCCAGGTGGTGCAACGGTTGGGGCAATTGCTCTCCATTCGCCGTCAATACCAGGCGTTTCATCCCAACAGCGGTCAGTATGTGCTGTCCCTTTCGCCTAAGCTCTTTAGTGTCTTGCGGCGATCGCTCGACGACGAACAACATATCCTCTGCCTGACCAACGTCACAGGCGAAGAAGTGCCCATTGCCATTCCAATGACAGAATTGGGCGTTGAAGATAACCAGTGGTACGACCTGGTAGGCCACAGCGGTTGGACGGCTGATGGACACAAGCTAACTGGCTGCCTCCATCCCTACGGCGTCGCCTGGCTGATTCCCTTCAGCGAACTGGAACGCATCGTGGAAGACAACCTTAGCTCCTAATATCAAGTCCGGTTAAGTAGCCGTAAAACCCAACTATTGTTTGCGCCCGCTGTACTGCAGCGGGCGCAAACAATAGTTGGGTTCTTCAACCGAATTTGATATAGCCTTATGTATTGAGATTAGGACAAATCATTTTTTGAAAGCACCGCGACGCGGTGCTTTCAAAAAATGATTGGGTTCTATCTGAGCGCGTAGCGCTATATAACTTGGCGAATGGCCGGAAGAACAGACGAGTGGGGCAAATGGTAATTTGCCCCACTCGCGTATAGCCGTAGCCCTCAGGCTAAGACAAGCTATCGAACGGTCATTCCCGCGAATGCGAGAATCCAGAAAGGTTGAATACAGTGACCGATAGGCGTTGGATGGATGCCCATTTTCATGAGCATGACGGCTCCTTAATGGCCCTCTTAGCGGGAAAGAACCGTAATCCAGTCTGAGGAAACCCAGTCGCCACTGCTCATCTGTGACCAATCTCCACTGGTTCGACCGTTTAGGGTAATTCGAGTGCCATTGGAAATCTGGCCAACAATCGCACCCGCAGGTTGATTGCGCACCAGCAGAGGACTTCCGTTTGTATCGACCACCGCAACTGCATCGGGTCCACCCACATTCGATGGCACACCTGAGCCTGATGTTGTGGATAGCCAATCGCTTGACACCCAAGTGCCGTTGGTGCGCTCAGCCCACTGGCCGTCATTACGCCCCGTGAGTTCCACCCGAGATCCGTTCGATAGAACCCCAATGACGATGCCACCGGGCGTGCTACGAACATTCAACGGGCTTCCATTGGTACTCACAAAGGCGGTTTCCGATGGATTCCCCACAGGCGGTTGTGGATTGGGTGAACCGGACGGAGAAATCCAATTGCCCGAAACCCAGGTGCCATTGGTGCGCTCGACCCACTGGCCGTCGTTACGTCCCGTGAGTTCCACCCGAGCCCCATCAGGTAATGTGCCAATCACTGCACCACCGGGCGTGCTACGAACATTCAACGGGCTACCATTGGTGCTTACAAAGGCAGTTTCCGACGGATTTCCCACGGGCGGCTGTGGATTCGGTGCACCGGATGTAGAAATCCAATTGCCCGAAACCCAGGTGCCATTGGTGCGCTCAACCCATTGCCCATCGCTGCGTCCTGTGAGTTCTACACCTGTCCCGTTTGGCAAACTACCGACGACGGCTCCGCCGGGAGAACGACGCACCAATAGTGGACTCCCATTCGTCTGCACGACGGCTGCTCGCACATCGCTCCCTGTTGCCGCTGGGGCATTGGCGGGAGCCTGAGCGGTTGCTTGAGGGGCGGAGCTAGGCGCGGGTGCAGGTGCGGGTGCAGGAGCCTGGGCAGTTGCTTGAGGAGCCGGGCTAGGTGCGGGTGCGGGTGCTTGAGCGGTAGGCTGAGGCGCTGGGCTAGGCGCGGGTGCTGCCGCCTGGGGCGAGGGGGCAGGGCTAGGCGAAGCCGCGGGGGATTGTGCCGTTGTTGCCGGAGCTGGAGAGGGCGACTGAGTGGTTGTCTCTGGGGCTGGCGAGGGTGACTGTGCTGTGGTTTGGGGCGATCGCTCAATAAAATCGGCCTGCAACCAAGTGCCATCTGTCCGCTCGACCCAGCCATCCTGTTCCTGTCCTGTGAGCTGAACCTGTGAGCCATCTTGAAGCTGACCAACCACTTCACCTCCAGGGTTCTGGCGGATATTGAGCGGACTACCGCCTGTGCTTACAACACCAGCTTGTCCTGTCGCAGCGGGAGCGGGGCTAGCGGCTGAGTCAGGTGCCTGAGCTGTTGGTGTACCCTGCGTTGCGTCATCGCCCGTCCCACTGGCTGCATTGCCGGGAGGAGTGGATTGAATATATTGGGAGACGACCCAATTGCCATCTGCCGTTTCCAACCACCCACTATTGCTTCGTCCCGAAAGCTGAAGCCCTGCTCCATTGTTAACGGTGCGGACGATGGGACCATTCGGCTCGCTCCGCACATTCAAACTGGCTCCATTGGTGTTGACGTAAGCCATACGCGGAACAGCGGTTGCCTGCTGTTGGGCATTGGGATCTGTACTCTCAGGAGCCGAAGCAGCGGGAGTGGGTGCCGATTCCACAAATTGCGACATCACCCAATTGCCCTCGGTGGTTTCTAACCACCCCCCTTGCGTCTGTCCGGTAAGCTCCAGGGTCGCACCATCTTGTACCGTTGTGACAACGCTGCCATTGGGGGCGTTCCGAATATTGAGCGGACTGCCGCCGGTTCGCACGACCCCTGTAACGGTTGCCAGAGCATCTTGTGGCAATCCTAGGATGAGCAGCGAAAGCATCAGGGAAGAGGCCGCAATCCATGCCGAACTTGGCAATGCCACCTGCATCTCGGGCAAGGGCTCATTGCTCTCATAAGCAACGGCATTATGGATATAAGCGAGGGACTCCATAGTGTTTACCTCAGACGTAGAACAAAAATAATGGGCGGAGGTTGAAGAAAAAATTTTCAGAGAATAGTTTCATTCATCTATCTAGAATAATAGCGACGATATCGGCGATCGCTAAACAAAGTTAGAAACAACTTGCACCTTGCATACGCAATTAGGGAAGCACACAAAATCTTGCCGATTCCCTTTTGGATAGCGGAACATCTTCCTGTTGCTGTTTTACCCATCCTGGGATGTTGCATAAGCTTAGATAAATTGCTTTTTCTTAACAACCTTTGTGCTGCCGATCTGGTTCATGAATGGCTGAGAAGCCTAGGCTTCTCCCTTTCGTTCAGAATGTGTTCTTGTTTTGAAAAAAGTTGACTGTCCCAGGGAAAATTTGTGCCCGCTCACTGGGAAATTTTCATAGTCTCCATGCCCTGAACGACCAGACGCTATCTGAGGCGGGTGCCTAAATAGAGCTCCGTCAATAGGCTTTGCCGGATTTATAGGATTCTTGAACGGTGGTTTCTATTGGGTTCGAAGGCTTTCATGCTTGGTGGAGATTGAGCCATCTGCACGAGGTTTGTGGTGCGCCAAGGCAACGATGCCTAGAATTTTTTGAAGATGAATAGGCGGACGCGAAACGGAGAACCTATCCGTTTATAGAAAGGGCTACCAAGCCGGAAAAGGCGATCGCTCGACCTCAAAATCCTGAGATGCTCCCTGTTCTCATACTCTGCCGCAGGTAATCCACCGAGAAAAAACGGAGCCTTAAACTGCTCCTTACCTCCCCATTTTTCACACCCAATTCTCAAGATTAAAACTCTATCTATAGGGGTAGAAAAGTTGAAATGGGATGGAACCACCCTGGATCTGGAGCATGAATCCGTATTTCAAGAAATCTCAAGTTCAATGCCCACCGGACAATGATCCGATGCCTTGGGATGGTTCAATCCGACGCCACCAAACCGCCGTTCCTGGAATCGTTGGGCACGCTTGGGCAACCCGCGTCGTTCGATTTCGGGGAGCGCATCGGGATTGGCCTGGGCGATCGCCCGCGACACCAGCACATAGTCAAGTGGGTTGTATTTATTACCCCTGGCGAAATAGTGCGTCCAGCGATCGCCCGGTGGCAAGCGGGTCATCAGATTCTCCAACCAGGGTTGTTCCAGCAAAGGCTCCAGTCCTTCTGAGGGGAGATAGTCGTTGAGGTCGCCGACCACCACCCAGTTGGCTTGCCCTGGATCCGGGCCAAACCGCTCTTGCAAAATCTCAGCGACCCGAGCTGCCTGGATGCGGCGGGTGGCCATGGTTTCCTGGCGATCGCGCGTCATCGACTTGAAATGATTGACAAACACCGTCAGAGGTATGCCACTGGGGAGTTCTACCTCAACCTCCAGACAATCCCGTGAGAAGATGGGATTCCCATTCGGCGCGAGTTCAAACTGATGAGTCCGAATGGTTCCCAGGGGATATTGGCTGATCAGCGCCACATCAATC
>JBCBSL010000313.1:0-7453 GCA_039819145.1 Cyanobacteria bacterium J06638_22 | reverse complement strand
GCCATTTAACAACATCAATTCAAAAGCATTTCTTACGCCTGTCCACTGTGGAGAATTGGACTGCCGCTAGGCTATGACGAACAGAACCGTTTCCTTCAGGTTTCCTCAGGATCTCATTAACACTCTGGAGGTCCATGCAACTCGCTCTGGCAAGACGAAAACGGATTTGGTGATCGAGGCCATTGCCGAAGTCTATGGAGGGTCGCCTCCTGTATCCGCCAGTGCTACGATTTCATCGGTACAACAGCAGATTAATGCGCTGCGGAAAGAAGTCGAATCCTTAGCGCCACAGGGTGGTACTCTAGCTCAGACACATTTGCAGAGTTATACAAGCAACTTTGTTGTAGCGATTCAACAGGCTTTGCAATCGTTGAAAGCCGTCAACTCCCTGATCGCGACAGACTGTGATGCGTCATGCGCGCATTCTCAGGATGCAACGATGCTTGAAATCGTGGCGGATACAACCCCATCTGCAAGTAGGTTGCCGCCCCCATTGATAGAAGACGTCCTTCAGCATCTACCCCAAACAACGTTTCTCAACGCAGAGGCGGCTCACAACCCAAGTCAACTGGCGCTGCAAATTGAGTATCAGTTGCAAGCCTTTGATCAGCTCTTCGCGGCTATCCCTGAACTTGTCTTTATTTGCGATCGCTCCGGACATTTGACCTATGTGAGTCCCTTTGCAGACAAGGTTTGGGGGGTTGACCAGCGAGAGCTATTGGGTCAGCGGCATCATGATGTTGCGATCCCGCAGGAGTTTTTGGATGTCAATTTGGCGCAGGTTGGAACGGTTCTGACCTTTGGAAAACTTAGCTCGACAGAGGTGGCCGTAACATCCAACCATACAACGCGCTACTACGATTACACCCTCAGCCCCATTCATGGGGATACAGGTGCCGTTATCGGGGTGGTTGGTACGGCCGTCGATTTCACCCAACGGAAACAAGCCGAGTTGGAGTTGCAGGAAGCTCTGAAACAATGCAATGCCATGTTTGAGCAGGCTAATGATCTCATTTTTATTGTTGATGTCGAAAACCATCGGATCCTTAATGCCAACCTCAAGACGGCTCGACGTCTACGCTATACACGCAAAGAATTGTCGCAGATGGTGCTAGAAGACATTGAAACACCAGAGTCAAGCGCATATTTTCAATCCATCATTATTCCTCAACTTGAACGAACTGGGAGTGCCCTGTTCAACCATTCCCTGCGGCGCAAGGATGGTGGCATCATCCCTGTCGAGGTGAGTGCGCGGCTGATGGATTTTGGCGATCGTCTCGCGTATCAAAGTTTTGCCCGCGATCTGAGCAGTCGCCCGGAAGAAGGTCGTGAATGAGGCTTCTATATCCCGCATCAGCAACGCCCAGTCACTGATATAGCCTTACGCATTGAGATTAGGACAAATCATTTTTTGAAAGCCCCGCGTCGCGGGGCTTTCAAAAAATGATTGGGTTCTACCTGAGCGCGTAGCGCTATACCAGATCCAGTGAACTATAGCTTGAGGCAGCCAGGATAGAACTTTAAGGTTCCGTCATGCCCATGAAAATGGGTATCTATCCAACGGTTATCGGTCACTGTATTCAACCTTTCTGGATTCCCGCATTCGCGGGAATGACCGTTCAATATTTGTCCTAGCCTTGAGGCTTACGGCTATATCCATAAACCTTCAAGGTCGTTTGCGGATCGTTTGCGCCCATTGCCATGCAGCGGGCGCATGACGTGTGATGCAGATCACTCTATAGGTACTGATAAATCACGAAAAAATCAGCATCCGGACTGAGGTTGGGGTCGTATTACAAGTGAATCGACGCTGAGGCACACTTCTCACACGCCAAACGCTTCAGCTCACACACCGCACTCCTACACCTCACACTTACAAAAGGACAATCATCATGAACGTTGCAACCACTGCGCTTTCCCTCGTTATCGCTACCACTGCTTTTGCTCCTGTTGCTGAAGCTTCTGAGATGGCCAAGACGCAACTGACGCCGTTCCAAGTCACTAGCTTGGCCTATCGCGGTAGCTTTGGTGAAGCGGGTATCCCTGGCTATGGTGCGCTGGAATCGGGCATCGCGACAGGCGACATTGTAGCCGAAGACGTGATTGAAGCGGCGATCGCATCCGGGCGTCTCTCCGCTGAAGCACTGGAAGATGGCGCGTTCGTTAGCTCCGTTGACAACCAACTCGATAACTTGGTTGATCACGGCAACTAAGGGCGATCGCCACATGCTCGATCGCTTCAAGGTATCGGGTGTCTAAAAAAATTACTCCTCATAATCGGGACTCAGATGCCATACGCTGAGTCCCATTTTCTATGGTGCGGTGCATCGGTTAGCAGAGTGCGAGCAAGCTCTCTACCGAGGGTAGGGTATGCGCCCAAGCCAACTCATAGCTAAACACAAACTGGGGTTGTTGTTCTAAGACCGAGACTCCCGGATAGGTGAGGCCGGGTACGATCGGGGCGTTGCCGACGCCGACGCCGCCAGCGACCATCGCCAAGGTATCGGACAACGTGGAAACATCGATCGCAATGTTGGGTTCAAATCCGGCTTCGGCGGCATATTGCCGATAGGTGTCGTAGATGATGGGCTGGCGATCGCGCGCGGGCAGGATGATGGGATAACCGGCCAAATCGGCTAAGCTCACGGGTTCCTTTTTCTCAAGGGCATGCCCCGTTTGCACCAGCACCGCCATGGGTACCGTGCCGAGACGATGGCGATGGAGTCCAGTCGGGATAGAGACTTCCCAGGCGATCGCCACATCAATGTCACCATCCGCTAGCGCTGAACCAATCGAGCGTTCATCAATCTGACATAGCGTCACCCGTGTTTCGGGGTGCGCTTGTTTGAATCGGGCAATCAGCTCTCCCACAGCGGGTTGAGCGGTTCCAATGATCATTCCCACCGTCAGCGAGTCAATGCCGTCAATCGCTCCGGCCTGCGCCGCTCGAACCGCCATGTCGGCATAGGCAACTGCTTTCTTGGCCGATTCGAGAAACCCTCGACCAGCCTGAGTCAGGGAAACCTCACGAGACGTGCGACTGAGGAGCTTAACGCCCACTTCGGCCTCCAACTCACTGATCAGTCGACTCATTGCAGGCTGTGAGATGCCACACTGCTGCGCGGCTCGACCAAAGTGAAGCTCTTTGGCCAGCACGATAAACGAACGGAACGTTTTGAGATTCATCGATACCAGAAACAATATGAAATCATTCTAATTTTATATTTGTTTAATAATTGATGTCGTGTTAATTATGAATAAGTGTAACTTCAATGCCAATTTCTGCAAGGGTGTCGAGTGGTGGGCATCTTAGCCCCATCAGTCAGCAGGTATCGCTGACACACTGCGGTATCAAGGCTACAAGCTTTTGGTCGCCATGTTTGGGCTGACCTGTTTATGACATTTTTCGAGAACTATTCATGATGGAGCTGAATTTCACATCTCAGTCGTTCGACTTGCTCGACGATCTGGCCGACAACAACGAGAAGGCTTGGTACGACGAGCATCGCAAGGAGTTTGAGTCCTACCTCCGAAAGCCGTTTGGTCACATGCTAGAGCTAGCAACGGATCGTCTTGCGGAGACCGACGTACCCCTGATTGGCAGCGCGAAAACGATGTTTCGCCAAAACCGCGACATCCGTTTCTCCAAAGACAAATCGCCTTACAGCACCCATGTAAGCGGAGTGCTGACGCCAACGGGCACCAAATCCGAAAAGCAAGGATTGCTCTATGTTCAGCTCGATCGCACAGGTGGCATGATCGCCTGCGGATTCTACAAGCTGAAAGCGGGGGAGCTTGCCCCTATTCGCGACAGCATTCTCGAAGAACCCGATGCCTTTGCCCAGGTCTTGCAAGACCTCAACGATGCCGGTTTATCGCTGAGTGATGAGGATACGCTCTCCTCTATGCCACGCGGCTACGAGGACTATGACCAGCACGACTACGCCGACTATTTGAAGCTCAAAAGCTTTATTGCACAGACCCCGCTGTCCAAGAGTGCTTGGCTTGAGGCCGATATGGTCGATCGCCTCGTCCAGTATGCCAAAGGCTGTGCCTCGCTCCTGGAGTTTGGGCGTGCCGCAACCGAGGCGTGAGGGACTAAAACAAGAAAATTCCGGGGATGTGATCCCATGCGCCCCAGGCACCCGGTCCCTATTGAGATGACTGCAACCTTGAGAACTTGGACAAAGGGACCGGGTGCCTTGTCACGCCGCCCCGTCAAAACGTTGTTATCGTTCCCGCCTGGAATGCTCCTGTGAGAGTGCGTTTGAAACGCCTTTCCGTTTAGTCCTTTTGTCCATTCCCTATTCCTTGGAGAAACTCGGATGTCTGACCCTTGTGTGCCTGAAGATAATCAACTTGAAACGCCCATGACCGAAGAAACGGTTGACGCATCTGCTCAACTGAGCAAGCTGAGTCAACTGAGGCAGGTTTTGTCGCAAACGCCCCATTGGATGATTGGGTTGGGGGCGGCTGGAGTGCTCTTGGCCATCGGTGTACCCATGGCACAAACCCAGCTTTCGGCTCAAGAATCTGAGACTGCTGAAGCTAGTGAAGCGACGACGTTGGCGGTCGAAACCCTGACTGTCGAAGCCGTTAGCAGCTACGAAGTCGCTCGCTCCTACACCGGAGAAATTGCCGCCCTGCGCAGTAGTGATCTGGGGTTCAACCGGGGTGGTGAGCTGGTGCAGGTGTTGGTGGAAGAGGGCGATCGCGTCGTGGCCGGACAAGCTTTGGCGCAGCTCGATATCCAAAATCTTCAGTTCCAACGACGCCAACTAGAAGCGCAGGTGGCAGCCGCCCAAGCGCAACTGCTGGAGCTAGAGCGCGGCGCCCGCCAGGAAGATATTGCGGCGGCACAGGCCGAGGTGCGCGACTTTGAAAGCCAGTTGCAATTGCAGGAACAACAGCGATCGCGCCGGGAGTATCTCTACGCCGAGGGAGCTATTTCGAGGGAACAACTCGATGAATTTGCGTTTGGTGCCGAAACAATAGACGCGCGATTGGATCGGGCGAGAAGCAACCTCAACGAACTGCTGAACGGCACGCGCCCCGAGCAAATTGCAGCACAGCGAGCGGTGGTGCAACAACTACAAGCTAGCCTCGGCAACCTGGATGTCGATCTTCGTAAAAGTACGCTCAATGCACCGTTCGACGGCATTGTTTCTGCTCGCCCTGTCGATGAAGGGGTTGTGGTTGCATCGGGGCAATCGATTGTGCGGCTGGTCGAAAACGAAGCACCGGAAGCCCGCATTGGTATGCCGGAACAGGCCGCTAGTCGCCTGCAACCGGGAGCGGCAGTGACGGTGAATGTGAACACAGAGAGCTACAACGCTGTCGTCAAATCTGTCTTGCCCGAAGTGGATCCTGAAACCCGCACCCAAGTGGTTGTGTTCCAACTGGAGCAGGCGGCTCTGGCTCAGGTGAATCCGGGGCAAACCGTGCGGGTGGAGCTGACCGAAACGATTCCAGAAAGTGGCATTTGGCTACCGACCCAGGCTCTCACCCAGGATGTGCGAGGACTTTGGAGCGCGTATGTGGTGGTTCCGGCAGAGGTGTCAGAGGATATGGACGCTGAAGACGTTGTCTTCGACGGTCAGGCTATGGCGTCCGAGGTGGTGTCCGAATCTATGACAGGCAGCGAAGCGGATGCCTACACCGTGCAGCCCAAAGCTGTTGAGATTTTGCATCAGGAAAGTGACCGGGTGCTGGTTCGAGGGACACTCCAGGCGGGCGATCGCATCGTGACGGCGGGAATCCATCGGCTGGTTCCGGGGCAACAAGTCCGACCCGTTCAGTCCTTTTGAATTTGAGGGGTTGCATCCCTAAACGCAATCCTCAACCCTCATTCCACAAAACTCCTATCCCTTACCTGCCCTACATCCCCATGGTTCGCCCATTCTTTACCAACATCCGTCTGTTGATTCTGACGCTCATCCTACTCCTAGGCTTTGGACTGAGCAGCTATCAATCGCTCCCGCGCCAAGAAGATCCACAACTGGTGTCGCGGGTGGCGATCGTCACAACCGCCTTTCCGGGTGCCAGCGCCGATCGCGTAGAAGCGCTGGTCACGACTGTTCTGGAAGAAGAACTGTCTGCGATTGAAGAGATTAGTGTCATTTCATCGGACTCGCGGGTCGGCTTTTCAACGGTGTCACTTGAGCTGGCCGATTCGGTTAAAGATGCCCAGCCCATCTGGTCGAAAGTGCGCGACGAGATGGACGATGCCGTTGTACGCTTGCCCTCTGGTACCACAGACCCCGAGTTGACGGAGGTGTTACTCAAGGCCCATACCCTTGTTGCTTCCGTGACCTGGAATCTGCTAGAGGAGCCGAACTACGCGATCCTGCGCCGCTATGCCGAAGAACTGGGCGTGGTGATTCGGGGGCTGGATGGCACGGAAGAAGTCGATTTCTTTGGCGACCCAGACGAAGAGATTCTGGTAGAAATCGATGCGCCCCTGTTAGCGGGCGTTGGGCTGTCGCCCCAGGAGCTTGCCAACCAGATTAGCCTCAGCGATGCCAAGGCCAGCGCCGGACAGCTTCGCACCCCGGAGCAAACCATCGCCATTGAGGTGGAAAACGAGCTAGAAACTACCGAGCAAGTGCGGCAACTCCCGGTTCAAATGAACGGGGGGCAGTTTACCCGCCTCAGCGATATTGCGAGCGTCAGCCGGGGCATTCGCTATCCCTTTACCGACCAGGCCATCATTAGCGGCAAGCCTGCGATCGTTTTGGGGGTGATGATGCAGTCGGGACGCCGGGTGGATCAGTGGGCGAACAGTGCACAGGCAGCGGTGGATGAGTTTCGCGATCGCCTCCCCGCAGGCATCAGCGTTGACCTGATCTTCGATCAAAGCGCCTATGTGGAAAACCGCATCAGCGGCCTCATGCTGAACTTGGTCTTGGGTGCCGTTTTGGTGGTGAGCGTTACGCTGCTGACGATGGGTTGGCAATCGGCGCTGATTGTGGGAATGGCATTGCCTTTCACCATCTTTGCGGTATTTGGTTGGATGACGTTCCTCGGGATTCCCATTCACCAAATGTCTGTAACGGGACTGATTATCGCCCTGGGGCTACTCATCGACAATGCGATCGTGGTGGTTGACGAAATTCAAATGGACATTCGCGAAGGGGCGGATCCGCTCCACGCGGCCACCAAAACGGTGAATTACCTGAAGGTGCCGCTGCTGGCTTCGACGGCCACAACGGTGCTCACCTTCTTGCCGATATATCTACTGCCGGGGGCGGCTGGGGAGTTCGTCGGTTCCATTGCCCTAGGGGTGATCTTGGCGCTGATCTCATCTCTGGCCATCTCGCTGACCTTGATTGCGGCTCTGGCTGCCCTGATGCTGAAGGATACCTCTCGCCAGCAGGCGCTGCTTCGCCATGGGCAACGTCGCAGCCTCCGCAGTCGGATTGTCGGCTTTTTGCTGCTGCCCGGTTCCTGGTGG
>JBCBSL010000312.1:0-7462 GCA_039819145.1 Cyanobacteria bacterium J06638_22 | reverse complement strand
AGGACAAAACCCAGCTAAAACCCTTAATTTTGTGTAGCGCGGGCGGTGCCCGCGCTACACAAAATTAAGGGTTTTCTGGGTTTTGTCCTGTACTCAGGCCACGCCGTTATATATGAGCGAGATTATGCATGAGACCGCGACAAACGGCAGCCATGAAATTCAGGTTGAGGGTTTCGATGCGATCGCTCGGCTTGTGGTAATGGGGATTGCGCAGGAAGGAGGTGTCGGTCACCATCACCGCTGGGTAGCCCTCGTCCCAAAACGGGGCATGGTCGCTGCGGCGGGTGTCGGGAACAATGTGACCGCGATCGCCTGCCGGGAGCCAGCGACAGGGAACCGTTCCCCAGCGCTTCATGGCTCGACTCAGCTGTATCATCGCTAGCGTTGCCTTCCAATTACCCACCAACGCGATGAAATTTCCCTGGTCGGGGTAGAACGGCGAAAGCCCCGGTGGATAGGCTTGTGAGTTGGGTTCATCGGTACAGTAGCCCAGCATTTCCAGGGAAAGCATCAGCCGTAGCCGCGTACCCGACGCTCGTAGGTGCGCCGCATAGCTGGCACTGCCTTGCAAGCCATACTCTTCCATGTCGAAGGCCACCAATTGCAGGGGCGATCGCCGTTCTGACTGTGCCAGTGCTGCGGCCAACTCCAACAGCACGGCCACCCCACTCGCATTGTCATCCGCCCCCGGACAGTTGGGCACTGTGTCAAAATGTGCGCCCACCAGAAGCATCGGATGCATGGCTCCATCAGAGTGTGAGGCTGGGAGGTGCAGAATCAAATTTTGGTGCGGTTGCCCCCACACTTGAAAGTCATGGGTTTTGACCTCGCCCCATTGGGCTAGTTGCCTGCGAATGTACTCTCGGACAAAGAAGTGCCCACCGGCTGCTAGGTAGGGATCGCGATCGCGCACAATTTGGGTCAAATGTTCCTGCAACCTTGGCTTCAATGTAGCTATATCGGGCAAAGCGATCGGAGGGGTGGAAGCAGACATCACAGCGTCGTTTACAGGCATTCTTGCCGAGGGGGTTGCATGAATTGTTGCATGAAAAAGCGGATGGGAGAGATGATACGGTTTAAGCGCTAAACCCATCTGCTATCTACCTGTCCCTGCCGCATCCGTAATTGGTCTAAGTATCACGCTGGACTGAAGCCAACGAGAGCGCTTCGCCGTCTGAGGATATGAAGCTGTCCTCCACTCGTGGCTCAAGACATGGAAACCCAGAGTCATGGCAGAAACTACCGTCGCACAAATTCGCCAGCTCGTAGAAGAACTCTATCGCACGGAATCACGGCGGGTATTTGCAACGCTCATCCGCTTGTTGGGCAATTTCGATCTGGCCGAAGAAGCGCTACATGATGCCTTTGCCGCCGCTTCTGCCCAGTGGCTGCAGGAAGGAGTGCCGGCCAATCCCCGCGCCTGGCTCGTGTCTACTGGTCGCTTCAAAGCCATTGATACCCTGCGCCGTCGCACTCGCTTTGATCATTCTCTGGCAGAATTGGCCTCCAAACTCGATACCGAAGCCAACGCGCTAGACATCGCCGATGACAGTCAGGTCGAAGACGATCGCCTCCGACTGATTTTCACCTGCTGCCACCCAGCCCTACCGCCCGAAGCACAGATCGCGCTCACCTTGCGGGAAATCTGTGGCTTGACCACTGAAGAAATTGCCAGTGCATTTCTGGTGGCACCCTCCACCCTGGCTCAGCGGATTGTGCGAGCCAAAGCCAAGATTCGCGATGCTGGCATTCCCTATCAAGTCCCGTCAAAAGCCGACCTCCCCGATCGCCTAGAAACGGTGCTCCAGGTGATCTATTTGGTATTTAACGAGGGCTATGCAGCATCCTCTGGGCCATGCCTAACACGGGCAAATCTCTCGGAGGAGGCGATTCGGCTGGGGCGGTTACTAATGGAACTGCTACCCGATGCTGAAGTGATTGGCCTGCTGGCTCTGATGCTGCTACAGGAATCGCGGCGGACGGCACGCACCTCCCCCACAGGGGACTTGATTCTGTTGGAAGACCAGGATCGTTCCCGCTGGCATGCGGTTTACATGGCCGAGGGTCGGGCATTGGTGCAGCAGGTGTTGGCGGCAGGGCGAGTTGGAGCCTATACCGTGCAGGCCGCGATCGCCGCCGTTCATGCCGCAGCTCCCAGTACTGCCGAAACGGCCTGGGATCAAATTGTTGCCTGGTACGACCTGCTCACCCAGCTCAATCCTTCCCCCGTCGTGGAGCTAAATCGGGCGGTGGCGATCGCCATGCGGGATGGCCCAGCTGTGGGGCTGCAACTGATTGATGACATTCTGGCGCAGGGAGAGTTAGCGAGTTACCACCTGGCCCATGCCGCCCGTGCTGATTTATGTCGGCGGCTGGGTCAGGTCGCTGCGGCGAAAGATGCCTACCAGCAAGCTCTGATGCTCACGAAACAAGACCCGGAGCGACGCTTTCTCGAAAAACGCTTGCGGGAACTGAGTCAAGAAACTTAGCAAACATAATTTGATTCCCTGTCGATTTCCGGCTTCATCGAACGACTACTCCATGCAAGCGATAATTTCAGACTCAATTATTGGAGGCCAAAATGAAATTTATCTGCCTGGGATACCTCGATGAAGCTCAGTGGAATGAGCTAGCCGAAGCGGAGCAAGCAGCCTTGATGGAAAGCTGTTTTGCCTATGATGACGAACTACGGCGGGGCGGACATTTTATCGGCGGGGAAGCGCTCCAAAGTGTCCAAAATGCGGCGACGCTGCGATACCAGCATGGCCAAGTCACCGTTACCGATGGCCCTTACGCCGAAACCAAAGAACATCTTGGCGGCATTTTGATCTTGGAGGCTAGAGATCTGAACCATGCCATCCAATTGATGTCACAACATCCTGGCGTCCGCAGTGGCCCCTTCGAGATTCGCCCGGTAGATGAAGCGATGAACGCACAGATTGCAGCCCGTAGCAAAAGCTTCCAGCGAGGCTAACAAAGCTTCTAGCTAGTCCAAAGCTGAAACCCCCTCCGTAGCGAAAATCGATTAGATCGAAGGAGAAATAATCATGCAAAACACCACCATTGCCCATCCACCCATCGTGTCGCCAGACGAATGGCTGAGGGAACGCAAGCAACTCCTTGCTGAAGAGAAGGCGCTAACAAAACAGAGCGATCGCGTCAATGCCAAGCGACGGCGATTGCCGATGGTCAAGCTTGAGAAAACCTACCGCTTTGACGGCCCCAATGGCCAGAGCAGTCTACTGGAGTTGTTCGAGGGACGCCGCCAACTGATTGTCTACCATTTCATGTTTGACCCCGCCTGGGAGAAGGGGTGCACGGGCTGTACAGGCTACGTTGATGCTCTGGGCGATCTGAGTATGTTGGGCGATCGCAACACTACCTTTGTGCTCATTTCCCGCGCCCCTCTAGAGAAGCTGGAACAGTACAAAGCCGCCCATGGCTGGACATTACCCTGGTTTTCCTCCTTCAAGAGCGACTTCAACTACGACTTCCATGTCAGCCAAGACAAATCGATTGCGCCCGTCGAGTACAACTATCGCAATCAAGAAGAACTGGAAAACCGCCCCGGTGGATCCTATTTCACAAAAGGTGAAAGCCATGGCATGAGCGTCTTCTTTCGACTCGACGACACAGTCTTTCACACCTATTCCACCTATGGTCGCGGCGTTGAATCTTTAACCGACTGCTACCCCCTGCTCGATATCACCCCTTACGGACGGCAAGAAGACTTTGAAGACTCGCCCCCCGGCTGGCCCCAAAAGCCAACCTACGGCGGATGAGTATTGGAGCCAGCAGGCAGGCAGGGCTGGCCAAAAACGGAGCCATGCCATTCAACCCAATCATTCCAACGGAGGCACCGAACCATGAAATATATGCTGCTTGTTTATAGTGACGAAAATGCTTGGACCGAGAGCGAACAAAACCAGTGCTACACCGATTCCTTAGAGCTAACGCGACAGCTTGAAGCCAATGGCCAGTACCTAGGAGCGGCTCCTCTACAGCCGATTTCGAGCGCCACCAGCGTTCGTGTGCGCCAGGGAAAGCAACTGGTAACCGATGGCCCCTTTGCCGAAACCCGTGAACAACTGGGGGGCTACTTTTTGATTGACGCTCGCGATCTCAACGAAGCTATCAACATTGCCGGACGCATCCCTGCTGCCCATAAGGGCACCATCGAAATTCGCCCGGTTGTAGAGCTGTCAGGGCTTTCGGACGATGTTCAAAAAAACACAGCTCAGGTGTCGATTTAGAAACTCCCCATTCGACTACTTGATGTCATCAGAATGTCGTCAGAACCCTGAACCTCAGCATCCGTGCTAAACGAGGTGTCCCTTCAAAAGGGTGATAACCTTTGCCATTTGCCCCAAGAACCTTGATTGCACCAGGAGAAATATCATGCCAACACTTCAAAAAATTACCCCATGTTTGTGGTTCGATGACCAGGCTGAGGCTGCCGCTACGTTTTATACCGAGATTTTTAGCCACTCCAAAATCCTGGCGGTGACTCGATATGGAGAGGCTGGACAAGAGATCCATGGCAAAGAATCAGGAACAGCCATGACTGTGACCTTTGAACTCGATGGTCAGACCTTTACGGCCCTCAATGGGGGACCCGCCTTTAAATTCAACGAGGCCATTTCTTTCCAGGTCATCTGCGAGACCCAGGAAGAAGTGGATTACTACTGGGCAAAACTGTCTGAGGGCGGGGATGAAGCGGCGCAGCAGTGCGGTTGGCTTAAAGATCGCTACGGAGTCTCATGGCAAGTTATTCCCAGCGTTTTGCTAGACATGCTGAATGATGCCGACCACACCAAATCACAAAGCGTAACAACAGCCATGCTGCAAATGAAAAAGCTCGACATCCATAAATTGGAACGGATCTACGCCGGATAGTGTTTTGTATCTAGCAACATTGACTCAGCAGGAGACTTCACCATGAAAGTAATGGTTCTCGTCAAAGCGACGGCTGACTCCGAAGCCGGAGTTATGCCCACGGAAGAAATTCTGGCCGCAATGGGGCAGTTCAATGAAGAACTTGTCAGAGCTGGTGTCATGCTGGCTGGTGAGGGTCTACATCCCAGCTCCAAAGGGGTAAGGGTGCAGTTTTCAGGCAAAGATCGCACGGTCATTGATGGCCCATTTACCGAAACCAAAGAACTAGTGGCTGGGTTCTGGATCTGGCAGGTGGAGTCGATGGCCAAGGCGATCGCCTGGATCAAACGCAGTCCCTTTCAAGATGGCGAAGTCGAACTTCGTCCTGTCTTTGAAGCGGATGATTTTGGCGAAGACTTTACCCCCGAACTACGGGAGCAAGAAGAACGCCTCCGCACCGAAATGGAGCAGCGCGAGGCTCAGACCGACAACCATTGACGGGGTGAATGAAGGGTTAGCGATCGCGATCGCCAAGCGTTTTGTATCACTTCTTTAAACCTAATTTTCTCAGCTCGCAGATAAGGTATATAGAACATATGAACTAACCTGGCCGCACGATGCTGTTTGCAAGTTAGGAGAAGATGGCTATGGCTGACAATGCCAAAGACGCGATCGCAACCATCATTCCCACATTGCGCTACAGGGATGCCGCTGCTGCTGTCGAGTGGCTTTGCCAAGCCTTTGGGTTTGAAAAGCATTTAGTTGTGCCCGATGAGGATGGGGCGATCGCCCATGCCGAACTGGTGTTTGGCAACGGGATGGTCATGTTAGGAACTGCCCGTGAGGATGCATTTGATCGGCTTCAGCAACCCCCAAGTCAGGTGGGCGCAGTCGTTACGCAAAGCCCCTACATTCTGGTCAAGGACGTAGACGCGCATTACAAACAGGCGATCGCCGCTGGGGCTCAAATTGTTATCGATATCAAGGATGAAGACTACGGGGGCCGCGACTATTCCTGTCGAGATCCAGAAGGGCATTTGTGGAATTTTGGTACCTACGATCCGTGGAACGCTGCTTAAAAACAACTCATTTACTTCACTCAACCTAAATTGCCCAAGGAGGGCTTTATGAAACTGACTCCTTATCTCAATTTCGATGGTGATTGCGAAGCCGCATTTAAGTTTTACGAACAGGTTTTTGGCGGCAAGATTGGTGACAACATGATCTATGCGGGCTCTCCCATGGAAAAAGAGGTGCCCCCTGACTGGCACAACAAAATCATGCACATATCCCTGACCATCGGCGATCAAGAAATTATGGGATCTGACGCGCCGCCAAGTTACTTCAAGGAACCCCAAGGGACTGAGTTATCCATCCAACTTGAGGACCCAGACAAAGCAGAACGAATCTTCAAGGCTCTAGCCGAAAACGGAACGGTCACAATGGAAATTCAAGAAACCTTTTGGGCTACTCGATTTGGCATGGTGACTGACCAGTTTGGCACCCCCTGGATGATTAATTGCATTGAGATGCCTTGAGTCAACGCATTGCCTAAAACACTGAGTTTAGAACGGCACTGAGTTTAGAACACTGATCGAGGAATCGGATTTCTTTTTCAGAGGATGCCAATGAGCATCAATGCTTGTCCCAGTAATTCGGTTCCGACTCACATTTACCCCTTAGGAGATGACGAGATGGAAACAACTACAACGCCTCAAGAAACCACGATGCCAGAACAACCGCAGAAGGCGCATCACTGGCTCCAGAAACTAGTTGGTGAATGGACCTATGAATCGAAAGCAAAAATAGAGCCAGATCAACCGGAGGAAACGTTTTCGGGTACCGAGACGGTGCGATCGCTCGGTGGCCTCTGGATCATGGCCGAAGGTCAGGGAGAAATGTGCGGTGATGGCGGCGACATGACGGCCATCATGACCCTGGGCTACAACCTAACTACACAGCGGTACATCGGTACTTGGGTGGGCTCAATGATGACCCATCTCTGGGTATACGACGGCGAACTGGATGCCGCCGAGCGGGTGCTAACCCTCAATGCCCAGGGGCCTGCGATGTCGGGTAACGGCATGGCTCCATACAAAGACGTGATCGAATTCAAGGATGACGATCATCGCGTGCTGACCGCCTATATGGTGGGGGATGATGGGCAGTGGCGGCCGTTTATGACGACGCTCTATCGGCGTCAGGCCTAGCAGCAACCTATCAGAGTCCGACAAATGATGGATCAAGAGCAGCCTTTTGACCTCAGCACCCATTACGTTGTGATGGATGGCGATGGTGCGGTTATTCCAGTGCCCGTGAGCAATGCCTTCTTTGCTGATTTAGAGCGCCAGTTTGGCGACTTTGCAGGCAAGCGTCTCGTCGCACATTTCACCTTTGACCAAGACTGGGATAGCTGGGAAATGCATCCAGCGGGTGATGAATTTGTGTACTTGCTTTCTGGTCGAGTCGAGTTGATTCTAGAGCAGAACGGGGCAGAGAACGTTATCCCACTGAAGACACCAGGAACCTATGTGCTGGTACCGCGTGGAATCTGGCATACGGCCAGGGTTCTCGAACCCAGTTCGAT
>JBCBSL010000311.1:0-7464 GCA_039819145.1 Cyanobacteria bacterium J06638_22 | reverse complement strand
CAAAGCCCTGAGGGATCATTCATGACAGTTACCCAAACAACAATCACGACCCTGCAAGACTTGGAAGCTCTGATTACCCGTGTGAAAACAGCGCAAGCAGCCTATGCCACATTCACCCAGGACAAAGTGGATGCAATCTTTCGGGCTGCAGCCTTAGCCGCCAACAACCAACGCATTCCCCTCGCCAAACTGGCCGTTCAGGAAACGCGCATGGGTGTGATTGAAGACAAGGTGATCAAGAACCACTTTGCCTCGGAATATATCTACAACAAGTACAAGAGTGAGCCGACCTGTGGCGTCATTGAAGATGACAAAGCCTTTGGCGTCCAGCGAGTTGCCGAACCCATGGGGATTCTGGCCGGTATCGTTCCTACGACAAATCCGACGGCTACGACAATTTTCAAAGCCTTGTTGGCGCTGAAGACCCGCAACGCCATCATCTTCTCGCCCCACCCCCGCGCCAAAAAGTGCAGTGTGGAATCGGCTCGAGTGGTGCTTAATGCCGCGGTAGCCGCCGGCGCTCCAGCAGACATCATTGGTTGGATTGATGAGCCCACGATCGAGCTGTCACAGGCGTTGATGAGCCACCCAGAAGTGAAGCTCATTCTGGCAACTGGGGGCCCCGGGATGGTGCGATCGGCCTATTCCTCCGGTCGCCCCTCCCTGGGAGTTGGCGCAGGCAATACCCCAGCGGTGATCGATAAGTCCGCCGATATCCAAACCGCCGTCAGTTCTATCCTGCTGAGCAAAACCTTTGACAATGGCATGATTTGTGCGTCGGAGCAATCCGTCATCGTTGTTGATGAGATGTACGATGCGGTCAAAGCGGAGTTCACACGGCGTGGCGCGTACATCCTGAATGCGGAAGAGAAGGAAAAGGTAGCCGGGGTGCTACTAAAGGATGGGCGGTTGAACGCCGCGATCGTTGGACAGACCGCGGGTGCGATCGCAGAACTAGCCGGGTTAGGGATCGTCTCGCTGGCAGGAGAGGGGGACCATGGCAACAGCAACCATGCCCTGTCTCATACGGCACCGAAGGTTTTGATGGCCGAAGTCAGCGAGGTGGGGCAACAGGAACCTTTCTCCTATGAAAAGCTTTCCCCCGTGCTGGCGCTTTATCGGGCATCCAACTTCTACGATGCGGTGGCGATCGCCCAGGCACTGGTTGTCTTCGGCGGATGGGGACATACCTCGGTGATTTACACCGATCCCCGCAACCGGGATGATATCGCCTACTTTGAGAACCATGTGCAGACCAGCCGTGTGCTGGTGAATACACCCTCGTCCCAAGGGGCGATCGGTGACCTCTACAACTTCAAGCTCGATCCGTCGCTAACCTTGGGCTGTGGAACCTGGGGCGGCAACTCGGTGTCGGGTAACGTTGCGCCCCAACACTTGCTCAACATCAAAACCGTCACCGAACGGCGGGAGAACATGTTGTGGTTCCGCGTACCGCCGAAGATCTACTTCAAGCGCGGTTGTCTACCTGTTGCCTTGAGCGACCTGGCAGATAAGAAACGCGCCTTTATCGTCACCGACCAGTCGCTGTTTGAACTGGGCATTTTGGATAACATTACCGCTGCGCTGGAACGGTTGGACATCAACTACGACATCTTCCACGAAGTCGAGCCCGATCCAACCTTGACGAATGTGAACCAGGGTCTGGATCAACTCCGGAAATACAACCCCGACGTCATTATCGCGGTGGGGGGTGGTTCACCCATGGATGCGGCGAAGGTGATGTGGCTCATGTACGAGCATCCAGAAGTGGAGTTTGATGGGTTGGCCATGCGGTTTATGGATATCCGCAAGCGGGTATATGCTCTGCCAACGCTGGGACAAAAAGCCCTCATGGTGGCGATTCCTACCACATCGGGTACTGGCTCGGAAGTGACGCCCTTTGCGGTGGTGACCGACGATCGTGCGGGCATCAAATATCCCCTAGCGGACTACGCCCTGACACCGAATATGGCGATTGTGGATCCAGATCTGGTGATGGGGATGCCCCGCAAGCTCACCGCCTTTGGCGGGGTTGATGCTCTCACCCACGCGCTGGAATCCTATGTGTCGGTGTTGGCGACGGAGTTTACCGAAGGGTTGGCCCTGGAGGCGATCGCTCTCCTGTTCCAATACCTGCCCCGTTCCTACAAAAACGGCGCCAATGATGTAGAAGCGCGCGAGAAAGTCCATTACGCTGCCACCATTGCGGGGATGGCCTTTGCCAATGCCTTCCTGGGCATTTGCCACTCCATGGCCCACAAGCTCGGGTCAACCTTCCATGTCCCCCACGGGTTGGCGAATGCGCTGATGATTTCCCATGTCATCCGCTACAACGCCACCGATGTCCCGCTGAAGCAAGCGATCTTCCCGCAGTACAAGTATCCCCATGCCAAAGAGCGGTATGCCGAAGTGGCCGACCATCTGAAGCTAGGGGGGACAACCCAGGATGAAAAAGTGGAACGGTTGGTTGAGGCGATCGAAGGCTTGAAACGGGAACTCGATATTCCTGCCACCATCCGCGAGGTGCTGCATGAAGATGACCAGCTATTCTACGGTGAGCTCGAAGAAATGGCTGATCAAGCCTTTGACGACCAGTGTACGGGAGCCAACCCCCGCTATCCGCTGATTCATGACTTGAAGGAACTCTATGTGCTGGCCTATATGGGATGTCGGATTGATTCTGTTTCCTTCCACACCGATGTAGATGAAGTTGCAAAGACCGTTGCCGAACCCGCAACGGCCTGATGGTCCACATGGGCCGCGCTTGAACTTCCGCTTGGGTCTGACTGAACGGATAACCAAACCCAAGATTGGAATCAAACAATCCGTCTTTGTGCCCTTTGTGTCGGAGGGCGTCTACCATCCCCGCAAGGGCACAAGACGATATCTAGCTGGTAAACAAAACCACCATCTATCTGCATTCAAATTTCCAAGTTAGGGATATGACTTATGACTAGTACAACCCTGAAAAATGCATCATCACTCCCCTCCGACCCAACCCATGATTTACTGCGAGTAGAGCATCGTCCCCTGGACGCCATTTTTGCGCCCCAGACGATCGCCGTCATTGGCGCCAGCGAACGCCCCAACAGTGTCGGACGAACCCTCCTTTGGAATTTGATCACCAATGCCTTTGGCGGCACGATTTACCCCGTCAACCCCAAGCGCAAGAGCGTCTTGGGTATTCGCGCTTATCCCACCATTGCCGATATTCCTGAACCCGTTGACCTCGCCGTGATCGCGACACCGGCCCGGACGGTTCCCGGTGTGATTCGGGAATGTGGAAAAGTCGGGGTCAAAGGGGCGATCGTCATTTCTGCGGGCTTCAAGGAAACGGGAGCCGAGGGCATTGCCCTAGAACAAGAATTGCTAGAAGAAGTACGGCGCTACAAAATGCGGCTGATTGGCCCCAACTGTTTGGGGGTGATGAATCCCATTTCGGGGCTGAACGCCACCTTTGGTAGCAGCATGGCGCGTCCCGGTAACGTGGGTTTTATCAGCCAAAGTGGAGCGCTCTGCACCGCCATTCTGGACTGGAGCTTTCGAGAGAATGTGGGCTTCAGCGCTTTTGTTTCCATCGGTTCCATGCTGGATGTGGGCTGGGGCGACCTGATCTACTACCTGGGCGATGACCCCAACACCGAAAGCATCGTGATTTACATGGAATCGATCGGCGATGCGCGATCGTTCCTCACGGCAGCGCGGGAAGTAGCACTGACCAAACCCATCATCGTGCTCAAAGCGGGGCGCACCGAAGCTGCTGCCAAGGCCGCCGCCTCCCACACCGGGGCATTGACCGGCAGCGAAGCCGTTTTGGAAGCCGCCTTCAAGCGCTGCGGAGTCCTCAGTGTGAATTCCATTTCCGATATGTTTGACCTGGCGGAAGTGCTGGCGAAGCAGCCCCGCCCTAAAGGCCCCCGCCTCAGCATCATCACCAATGCTGGCGGCCCTGGGGTGCTGGCGACGGATACCCTGATCTCCACGGGAGGCAAGCTGGCCCAGCTCTCGGAGGAGGCAAAGACCCAACTCAATGAATTCTTGCCTACTCACTGGAGTCATAGCAACCCCATCGATATCCTGGGCGATGCCGAGCCCGAGCGCTACGCCAAAACCCTAGAAGCCGCTTCCAAAGACCCCAATAGCGATGCGCTACTGGTAATCTTGACGCCCCAGGCCATGACCAATCCAACCACAACGGCACAGCAGCTCAAGAGCTATGTGGAAACGAATACTGCCACCTCTGTCCTGACCCGCAAGCATACCAAGCCCATCATTGCCAGTTGGATGGGGGGCGATGACGTCACCCCTGGTGAGAACCTGCTGAACGATGCGGGGATTCCCACCTACCGCTATCCCGATGCGGCAGCGCGGGTATTCAGCTATATGTGGGAATACAGCTATACCCTGAAGGGGTTGTATGAAACCCCCATATTGCCCAACCCCGACGACGACGATGCCGATGGCCAGCGTGCCGCCCATCTGATCGACGTGGCATTAGAGGAAGGTCGCACGCTGCTGACCGAAGAGGAATCGAAGCAACTGCTGCAAGCCTACGGTATCCCCATTGTCATCACTCGCTTGGCCGCCACCGTGGAGGATGCCGTGCGCGAAGCCGAGGCGATCGGCTATCCCATTGTCGTTAAGCTGCATTCCAAGACCATCACCCACAAAACCGATGTGGGGGGCGTCAAGCTCAACTTGGAATCCGCCGAGTCTGTGCGCGCTGCCTATCAAGCGATTGAAGCGGCGGTTCCCGCTGCCGATTTCCTGGGTGTTACCGTCCAACCCATGCTGAAGCGGGATGGTTATGAGCTGATTTTGGGCAGCAGCCTCGATCCGCAATTTGGCCCTGTCTTGCTCTTTGGGTCGGGTGGGCAAATGGTGGAGGTGTATCAGGATCGGGCGATCGCCCTGCCGCCCCTCAACAGCACCCTCGCCCGCCGGATGATGGAACGCACCCGCATCTACAAAGCCCTCAAAGGGGTACGCGGACGGCAAGCCGTGGATCTGCCTGGACTGGAGCAACTCTTGGTACGGTTCAGCCAACTGATTGTTGAGCAACCCCGCATCAAGGAAATCGACATCAACCCCTTGCTCGCCGCACCACCCGATGACGAAGGCAACGCGGGCAATATGGTCGCCCTGGATGCCCGGGTGGTTTTGCATCCCGCCGATGTCGCCGATGCCGACTTGCCCAAGCCCGCCATTCGCCCTTACCCGGCTCAGTACAGCGTGCGCTGGGAATTTGAGGATGGTTCCCCTGTAACGATTCGTCCGATTCGCCCCGAAGACGAACCGCTCATGGTACAGTTCCATGAAACCCTCTCGGAACAAAGTATTTACCTGCGTTATTTCCACTTAATGAAGCTGAGTCAGCGCACCGCCCATGAACGCCTGACCCGCATCTGCTTTGTGGACTATGACCAGGAGATGGCGTTTGTCGCGGATTACAAGAACCCCGCTACGGGAAACCACGAAATCCTCGCGGCTGGACGGTTGAGCAAACTGCACGGCACCAACGAGGCAGAGTTTTCCATGATGGTGAGCGATCGCTACCAGCATCGGGGGCTTGGCACCGAACTGCTGCAACGGTTAGTTGACGTGGGGCAAAACGAAAACCTCGACGTCATTACCGCAGATATCCTCGGCGACAACGCCGCCATGCAACGGGTCTGCGAAAAACTCGGTTTCACCATTAGCCGCACGAGCGATCCCTCCATCGTGCAGGCCGACTTACGGTTAAACACCAACGAGTAAAACGCAGACAGTGACACGGCAAGCATCAATCGTTGACCCAATTTGCCGTTGACCCAATTTGCTTGTCGGTTGTTGGTGATCGGTTGTCGATGGTTACGGCGCACTCATCACAGTCCTTATCCCTCCCTATTCTCCTCAAGTCTTCGCCTATCTTCGGGAGCAGAACCTATGAACACACAAAAGCGTATCGGAATCATGACCAGCGGGGGTGACTGCCCCGGTTTGAACGGTGTCATTCGCGCCGTTGTGAACCATGCCACCCTGACCCATGGCTGGGATGTTGTCGGCATCCCCTATGCCACCGACGGTTTGCGAACGCGCACCTCGATCCCTCTCAACTGTCACGGCCACGACCTGCGCGGTATTGATCCACTCCTCAGTATGGGGGGCACCATCCTCGGCACCATCAACCGGGGCAATACTCTGGAAGAGTCCAAAGACATTATCAATAGTGTTCATGAAATGGGGCTGGATGCTCTGATCGCGATCGGGGGGGATGGCAGCCTGAGCAT
The DNA here is from genome assembly GCA_039819145.1 of Cyanobacteria bacterium J06638_22. Classification (GTDB taxonomy): domain Bacteria; phylum Cyanobacteriota; class Cyanobacteriia; order Elainellales; family Elainellaceae; genus Vacuolonema. The sequence goes on along the minus strand of JBCBSL010000311.1, from coordinate 1,195 downwards.
CCTGCGGCAACTTGCCCTCGAAGGGAAGTGGAATCTGGTCGCGATTCCCAAGACCATCGACAACGATGTGGGGATTACAGAGCGCTCCGTTGGGTTCGATACCGCCATCAACACGGTGATTGACGCCATCAACCGCCTCACCTACACCGCGTCTAGCCACGATCGCATCATGATTGTGGAGGTCATGGGGCGCGAAGCCGGACACCTGGCGCTCCATTCGGGAATTGCCGGGGGGGCCGATGTGATCCTGATACCCGAAATCCCCTACTCGGTGCAGGCCATCTGCCATCACCTGGATGATCTGCGCGATCGTTGGGGACGAAAATTTGCGATCGTCGTCGTCGCCGAAGGCATTCAGCCAGAAGCCCATGCGCCGATTTGTGCCAACCCTGATGGCTCGCCCAGTTGCGGCATGGGGCAATACATCGCCGACCAAATCAACCGCCTCCGCGACCAACCCGCCGAGATTCGGGTTTCGGTGCTAGGGCATATCCAGCGGGGCGGTATGCCCTCTGGGTTGGATCGGCTGATCGCCGCCTCCTTTGGTACGGCTGCAGTCGACCTCGTGGCCGAAAACCGCTTCGACCATATGGTGACCTGGCAAGGAGGACGCGTCACGGTGCATCCCCTGGAGACGGTGCTGGCTCAAAGCCCCCGTATCGTCGATCCCAATGCATTCCCGGTGCAAACGGCACGCGCCCTGGGCACTTATGTGGGCGACCCCGTGAAGGCCATTCCCCCTCAAGCCGGTATGGTGATTCCTCCCCTCCCGGCTCCTGCCCTCACATAGTCGCATCCTGGGTTTGGCGATCCTGGGGTTAGCCTCAAGGATCGTCGCCCGGGCAATCGCATTCGTTCACCGGATCCAGTCCCCATAACGCGTGCGATCGCAGCTCAACGCAAGCCTTAAAACCGATGCAAACGGAATCGACTCTGGGCGATCGCTCGATTGCTTCAACTGGGGTCAACGTCGGCATTGGAATTGGCTCAGCCCATCGAATTGATCGTCGCTTTTCCTAAAGCTAACTCGCACGATTGATCAGATGACTGCGATCGCCATCCATCCTAATTCTATTCCGAAGAACGTCCTTGAATAATAGCTAGGTGCGACCTTTTTTTGAGGTATGAGTTTGGCATCCGCTAAACCGTCTTACAACATAAAACATAGGACATTAGCTTCTTCCAAGCTATTCTC
>JBCBSL010000310.1:0-7485 GCA_039819145.1 Cyanobacteria bacterium J06638_22 | reverse complement strand
GAAGAAAAAGAAGAGCAAGAAAAAGAAGGGATTTGGGGATTTGTAAGGCGATGCGCTCTATAACCCAAAGAAAAGCGATAGCGCCCCTACCGATTTCCCACCGAGATGTGTTAGCATATTTTTTCGGGTGTAGACATGCACCAAAATTACTCCTGGATTTTTGGTCAGCTAGGGGGCTGAGCTAGCTGGTTGAACCAGTGATTGGCAGATCCGGCAATCGCCCAACACGCTTCTCCGGAATCTGACATCTTCGCTGGCAAGAGCTATTTTCCCTGAAGTCTTCCAATTCCTGGGTGTTAAAAGTTTTCGTTTCCTCTCATCGCCCATCTTCCGTTGTTAAGTTTAATTTTGGAGCACGATTTTCAGGCATGGTCAAGCTACGTTTAAAGCGATTTGGTCGTAAATTTGCCGTGAGCTACCGGATTGTTGCGGTGCAAAGCACCTCCCGTAGGGATGGTCGGCCCCTCGAAGAGTTGGGCTTCTACAATCCCCGCACCAACGAATTACAACTGGATGTTCCCGGCATTGTGCGTCGTCTCCAGCAAGGGGCTCAGCCTACAGATACGGTGCGCCGACTGCTTGAAAAAGAAAACGTTTTTGAACAAGTAAACGCCTGATTGTCCTGTGTCTGATGTAACCCATCCTGCCAACTCACCCCCCCCAAGCGCCCCCGTGGACTTCCAGAAACTCGTTACGTTTTTGGTTGCGCCGTTTCTAGAATCGCCGGATTCGTTGCGGGTCGATTGTGAAGTGCGTGCCAACCGTAAGAAAGTGTTGATTCGGATGGCATTTGAAGGGGAAGACAAGGGGCGCGTGTTTGGACGAGGCGGACGCAATGTCCAGGCAATTCGTACCGTTATGCAGGGCATCGGTAAGCTGTCTGAATACGACGTCTACCTCGAAGTCTTTGGCAGTCCTGCAGGGGGACGAGACAATGATTCCTCAGGGGACGGCCATCGTTCGTCTCGACCTGATCGGCGATCGCGTCCCTCTCGGCCTCGCCCCCGACATTAGAGTGCCCTATGGCAACGGCTCAAACCATTCCACTCCACAGCCTGGAAAATGCGATCGCCCTCGCCGGACATCGCGAAGAGAACCTGAAACAGCTGGCTAAACTGACCGGTGCGACCTTGGTGTTGCGCGGTCAGGATTTGTTTGTTTCAGGCACCGAGTCGCAGGTGCGCCAGAGTGAGCAGTTGGTGCGATCGCTCGAACCTTATTGGAGCGAAGGTCGAGCTATTACCGGGGTCGATATCCTGACGGCGCGGCATGCCCTCGATACCAACCGTAAAGACGATCTCCAGGCATTGCAGAAGGATGTCCTGGCCTACAACCGTCGGGGCGACCCGATTCGTGCAAAAACCTTTCGTCAGCGGCAATATATTGAAGCGATTCGCACCCACGATCTCACTTTCTGCATTGGCCCTGCCGGGACAGGTAAAACTTATCTGGCGGCGGTGGTAGCGGTTCAGGCCTTGCTATCCGAAACTGTCGAGCGCCTCATTCTGACACGTCCAGCGGTCGAAGCGGGGGAGCGTTTGGGGTTCCTTCCCGGTGACCTACAACAGAAGGTCAATCCTTATCTGCGTCCGCTCTACGATGCACTGTACGAATTGATCAGCGCCGAGAAGATTCCGAGCTTGATGGAGCGGGGCGTCATCGAAGTTGCACCCCTCGCCTACATGCGCGGACGAACCCTCAACAATGCCTTTGTGATTTTGGATGAAGCCCAAAACACAACCCCGGCTCAGATGAAAATGGTGCTCACTCGACTGGGCTTCAGGTCACGTATGGTGGTGACTGGAGATGTTACACAAACCGACTTACCACAACACCAATCATCGGGTTTGATGGTTGCCAGCAAAATTTTGAAGAACGTGGAAGGAATTGCCTTCTGCCATCTCAGCAAAGCTGATGTTGTTCGCAATCCATTGGTACAACGCATCGTTGGCGCATACGAAGCCTACGAAAGCTAAGGTATAGTGCTACGCGCTCAGGTAGAACCCAATCATTTTTTGAAAGCCCCGCGACGCGGGGCTTTCAAAAAATGATTTGTCCTAATCTCAATGCATAAGGCCATAACCTGTTTTCAGCTTCGCTGGTAACGCATCCCTGGCACCTGCAGCACCAGACCCATTAATTCCAGCTGCACCAAGGCACTGAGCACAGCATTGGTCGCCATGCCCGTTTCCTGCACCAGGAGATCCAAGGACGTAGCCTCCAGGGGAACCGCTCGAAACACCTGGCTGAGTTCGGGAGAGAGCGCCGGGGGTTCCGGTGGCAGCAGGGTTAATTGGCTCTCGGGACTGGCAGGTAAATCGAGATGAGGTAGATGCCCTAGAGATTCAAGGAGATGCGCTTCATCCAGAATCAGTTGGGCACCCTTCTCAATCAATTCCAGGCACCCACGACTGGTGGGATTATCGATGGAACCAGGAAGCGCATACACTTCGCGGCCATAATCATTAGCAACACGGGCCGTAATCAGCGCCCCTGACTGGCTCCCTGCCTCGATCACGAGCGTGGCACGGCACAATCCAGCAATAATGCGATTGCGGCGGGGAAAGTTAACGCGATCAGGCGGCGTGTTCGTCGGGTATTCGCTGACCACCAAGCCATGCTCAATGGTGCGCTTCGCAAGGGGCAGATTCTTACGGGGATAGATTTTGTTGACGCCCGTTCCCATCACACCGATGGTGCGGCCTCCAGCATCCAAGCACGCCTGGTGGGCGATCGCATCCACCCCCTCGGCCATCCCTGATACGATAGTAAACCCAGCTTTCACCAGAGTCTGAGCTACGCGACGGGTCCAGCGGTTGCCATAGTCGGTCGGCGATCGCGTCCCTACAATGCCAATCATCGGCCGCACACCTTGATTCTCTGAGGCATCCACGACGCCTCGGTAATAGAGCAGCGGCGGCGGATCAGGGATTTCCAACAGCAGGCGTGGATAGTCTGGATCCGCAGGCGTCCAAAACAGCGGGTTGACCTGCTCATGCTCGTGTAACAAGGCGGCTGGATCCATCGTCATGATGGCTTTGTGGGCGATCGCCCCAGTCTGCTCCCCAATCCCTTCCACGGCTAACCATTCCGCCGGCGACGCCTGCCACGCCCGCTCCAGGCTACCGAAGTGATGATAGAGCCGCAGCAACAGCGTAGGCCCCATCCCCGGCACCTGCGTCCACGCCACCCAATATGCTCGCTCTGCGACCGACTCTCTGACGACCAAGCCTGTATCTCCCACTGCACCCTACGCCCTAATGTGCCCATCTCTTTTGGTCAGATCGCGATCGCCTATTCCCTCAGACAAACACCGCACAACACCCCTAGCAGCTCACGAATAAAGTCCCTTCTGCGTGAAATTCCCCCGACTCTGGTAGCCTAACCACATCCCCTTTTCATCTCTCACCTCTCTCACCTCCAACTTGTTATGAGCATTGCGATCGCCACCGTCAACGACACACAAATTCGCCCAGTCCTCACCCCAGCGGATCAGGAATTATTTCTAGATGTCCCGCAGCGGGTCTATAGCAACGACCCCAACTGGGTTCCACCCCTCCGCAGCAGTATCGCCAAATCCTTCAAACCAGAAAATCCCTTCTTCCAATACGGACGCTTGCAGCAGTTCATCGCGACCCGTTCTGGGAGCAAGGGCGTTGAGGCGGTCGGACGCATTGTGGCATCGGTCAACGATCGCTTGATCGAGCGGGAAAGAGAACCCATTGGTTTGTTTGGATACTTTGAATGCATTGATGATGGGGCGATCGCTCAGGCTCTGTTTACCGCCGCTGGGGATTGGTTGCGGGAGCAGGGCATGACAACGGTGCGAGGCCCCATTGACCTGACAACGCACAACAACTGTCTGTTTCTGGTCGATGGCTTCGATTCACCGCCGATGATTATGATGCCCTACAATCCCGCCTATTACTTGAAGTTCATGGAGCAGGATGGCTGGCGCAAGGCCAAAGACGCTTATGCTTACATCCTGGATCTGAGTGAGGAGCTGAGTCAGCAATTCAAAAAGGGGTACGACATTGCTATCAAATCGGGCATCACCTTCCGCCCAATTCGCACCAAAGGGGAAGGGTTTGAGCAGGATTGCATTAGCCTCTATCACCTCTTCACTGAAACCTTTGCACCCAACTGGAGTTCTACCCCCCGCACCCAGGAAGAATTTCTGGAGGAAGCCAAGTCTCTGCAAGCTCTGGTGGATCCCGATGTGTTCCCCGTTGCTGAGTACGAAGGCGAGATGGTGGGCTTCTGGATGGGGCTGCCAGACTACAATATTCCCCTGAAGCGTATAAATGGCAAATTGGATCTGCTCGGAACGCTAAAGTTTCTGTGGTTCCGTCGGAGCATCGACCAGGGGCGTGTGATCGCCATCTGCTCTTTGCCGAAGTACCGCCGCAAGATGGTGCCCCTCGGCTTAATTTATCTGGGGATGCTGGGCGGTATCAAGAAAGGTAAGCCCTACCAGCGAGCAGAGTTGTCCTGGGTATTTGAAGACAATATGGCATCACGCAAGCTAATCGAGGCATCCGGGGGCAAAATCTACAAAACCTACCGCATTTATGAGAAATCGCTGGCTTGATCACTGGAGCGATTGAAGCAACTGAACAAACGCAGCGCGGTGGGAAAGAAACGCTTAGCCATAAGGACGATCGCTCACCAAAGGAACAACAAACGGTCATCCCACACACCGTCCGAGACCCTGACCTGATAGAGTTTTAGGGTTTGTGGATGGCGAGAACATCATGCTAGAGACGCCGGTGGGTTGGGTGTTGCTTCTGCTTGTTGGAAGCGTGACAGGAGTGTTGTCAGGCATTTTGGGCATTGGGGGCGGGATCTTGATGGTTCCGGTACTGACCTTTTTTGGCGTCCCCCTCGTGCAGGCAACGGCAACTAGCTTGGTCGGAGTATTGCTGAGTGCCACATCGGGCAGTATCCGCAACTTCAGTGCAGGGGAGCTGAACTGGCGCAACTCTTTGGTCATCGCAGTCTTTGGCATGCTGACGGCACAGGTTGGGGCATGGTTGGGCGATCGCCTCCCCGATCCCATCCTGTCCCTGGCGTTTGCCATCCTGCTGGTCGTCACCATCCGCTTGATTGATTTGAAGCGATCGCTCCAGCACAAATCATCACCCGATCCTGAGACATCCGCTGAGACCACACCTCAGGCTCCTTCTTCCCGCTCGCTGCAATGGCTCCCCGTCATTGGGATTGGTTTGATGGCGGGCTTTTTATCGGGGATGTTTGGTATTGGCGGTGGGGTGGTGATGGTGCCCCTGCAAATGTTGTTGCTGGCAGAACCGATTAAAGCTGCCGTGCGTACCAGTTTGGGGGCGATCGTTCCCATTGCGATCTCGGGGCTGACCCAACACACGCTGAACGATAACGTCCTGTGGTTACCGGGGCTAAGCTTAGGGCTGGGCGGCTTGTTGGGCGCGCAAATCGGCACACGGATGCTACCCAAGCTGGGCGATCGCACCATCAACCGTTTGTTTCGATTCTTTCTGATTGCGCTTGCAGTTTACATGGTCATCCGTGGCGTCCGTGGCTTGATGTAGCGTTGCCCAAGCGACTTGTGACACCTTGCCTGGTTTCTGCGCTACGGCTCACCGGAATCCCCATCCCCATCGTTGTAGGCATGATTACGTTCGCTTCTTGGGAGGCCAGATTGGCGCAGGTCGGAGTTCCTAAATACCTATGCGCCATCGATTCCTCCCCTATCATCCTCTTATAGCCTTACGCATTGAGGTTAGAACAAATCATTTTTTGAAAGCCCCGCGACGCGGGGGTATGTGTTTAGCGTGTGAAAGCTTGATTTACCAAGGCTTTTGATAAACGTAGGAGCCAAAATCGACTACTTTTAGCTCATTGGGCTGAAATAACCCTTGATTTTTCAGGGTTTGAGACGCTAAACACATACACGCGGGGCTTTCAAAAAATGATTTGGTTCTACCTGAGCGCGTAGCGCTATACTGACGACCCTCATGCCTCAGCCCCCAGCGGATGACCGCCAATTTCACTCGGTCAACCCAGAACAGTTGCAACAGATTACAGCAGAAGATATTGAGGCCGGAAATTTGTTTCCAGACCTCATCATTGATGATTCAGTTCCCATGGCTCCGCCAGCACCTCAGATGCATCCGAGAATGACGCATCAGGACTTACTCATGCTGGAAGCAGCAGCAGTATTGGCCGTTCAGATGGATGGCTTTAGTGGCCTCGATTTCCCCAACTAATCTCAAATCTGGCTGAAGAACCCAACTATAGCGCTATGCGCGTTAGTTAAGTACGGTTGTGTGTGGGCGCGGCGCGCCCACACACAACCATTTCTGTACTTGACGCGGTTGCACACCGCTATATCGTTTGCACCCGCTGCAATGCAGCGGGTGCAAACGATAGTTGGGTTTTACGGCTGTTTATGCGAATTTAATAGGCTCAGATAGAACCAGAATCGACGAGAATCAGTCGCTACCAACGTCAACACGTGAGGGTTGCATACAGCGAATCCTCGATTTGCTCTAGGGCAACCTTCAAGTCATCGTTCACAACGGTAATATCGAACTCATTGGACGCTTGCATCTCGATGCGAGCACGAGCCATGCGGCGGGCGATCGCCTCATCCGACTCACTGCCTCGTCGCCGTAGACGCTGTTCTAACTCTTCTAGGGAGGGCGGTAGCACCAGAATCCGCAGAGCGCTGGGGAAAGATTCGCGGATTTGTCGTGCGCCTTCTAGCTCAATTTCGAGAATGATTGTCTCCCCTTGAGCAATGGCGGCTTCCACCGGTTGGCGTGGCGTTCCATAGAAATTGCCCGCGAATTCTGCCCACTCCAACAAGTCCCCGTCTTCCACCATATCCATAAATTCCGAGCGGGTGAGGAAGTAATAATGTTGTCCATCCACCTCGCCGGGACGCGGCGATCGCGTCGTTACAGAAATCGAGAGTTTGAGGTCAGAATGTCTTCGCCGCAGAGCTTTGAGCAGCGTTCCTTTACCGACACCACTGGGTCCTGTCAATACAACGAGTTTGCCCTTGCCCATGCTCCTTAGTTCCATTGCTCCCACAAAGCGTAGTGTTAGAAATAAGACCTTTATCGTACCGCAGGATGATTGGATTGCTTAGCCCACCCTTCCGCCATCTGCTTTGCCGATAACTCTTTGATCAAGGAGTATTAAACTGGATCAGGAGTCCTCACTGTTATGAAGTTCCTTGCTGGAGAGAAAACGGTTGGCGACGGTTTCCGGCTGAATCGCAGATAATACAACATGCCCAGAATCGGTCACGATCACTGCACGGGTGCGCCGCCCATAGGTAGCATCGATCAACTGGTTCCGATCGCGAGCATCGGTGATGATACGCTTGATAGGAGCGGATTCGGGGCTGACGATCGCAATCACTCGGTTGGCTGAAACGATATTCCCGAAACCAATATTTATTAGCCGAATATCCATAAAATGCCTCAAATTTCGGGCAGG
>JBCBSL010000309.1:0-7540 GCA_039819145.1 Cyanobacteria bacterium J06638_22 | reverse complement strand
ACCCTTAACTTTTGTAAAACGGTACATTAATAAACAGATTCGAATGAAATGGGCGGTTTTTATGCGTAACAAACGATTCGGTTGGATTCGATCCTGGCTGAAGCCCTTGCTCATTTTTACCCTCGTCTTTTCGCTGGTGTTTGGGCAGGCAGGGGATGCAATGGCAGCCATGCGGGGCGGTGGACGCATTGGTGGCGGTAGCTTCCGTGCACCGTCTCCCACCCGCACCTACACCCCCAGTCGTCCTTACACCTCTCCGGGAGGCGGTGTGTATCCGGGCGGTGGTTTTGGCTTCCCCTTCCTGATTCCGCTGTTTGGCTTTGGCGGCGGCTTTGGCGGGCTCTTCACACTTCTCATCTTCTTCTCCCTTGCCAATTTCCTGGTGCGCTCCCTTCGTGGCGGCGGGGATTCCGGCGAAGCGATGAGCTACAGTGCACCCTCCATCACTATCAGCAAATTGCAAGTGGGCTTGCTGGCCGATGCGCGATCGCTCCAGGCTGACCTGAATCGCTTGGCACAGACCGCCGACACGGGCAGCTCTGCAGGCTTAGCCAAGGTGTTGCAAGAAACCACGCTGGCTATCAGCCGTCACCCCGAATATTGGGTCTATGGCGGATCGAATAGCAGTAAGTCGCGCCTGGAAATGGCCGAGGCCGAATTCAATCGCTTAGCCCTGACCGAGCGCAGCAAATTCAGCGGCGAAACCCTCTCTAATGTCAACAACCAGATTCAGCAAGCGTCGATCGATGTTTCCGTAGCTGACGATCAATCAGCTTTGACACAAGACCCTGGCGAGTACATTGTGGCGACGCTGGTGGTTGCCTCCCAAGGATCATTGCAGCTACCAAAAATTGATAGCAGTGAAGATTTGCGGACAGCTTTGACCACCCTGGGAGCGGTTTCTAGCAATAGCCTGCTGGCCTTGGAAGTGCTCTGGGCGCCTCAAGTGGAGGGTGAGACCCTCTCGGCAGAAGAGGTGGTCGCAGAGTACCCTGAACTCAGACTGGTATAGCCCAGTGCTGATTGAGCTGGAAGCCATTTGCAGACAGGTTTTCTGCTCCAGTGCTGACTATCGATAGTGGGATATTAGAGGGGGCCAACGCCCCCCTTTTTTTTGAGAATTTTGCTCTTGTGCGATCGCCACAGCCATCCACAACGTAGCCATCAATTTTTCAAAGTGTAAAAGTTAATACTTTCTTGATATCTTCGGCCTGTTAAAACCTCTAGTAACTGATTGTTAGAAGATCAGCTATAGCGAATGCCTCAGTGCTTTTCAGTGCATTGAGCGTTTTGATCGAGTAAATTTCTGCAAATGATTCGTTGTTTCATTAATTGAATAATAAGAGGTTCCTAGGGTTCCGGCTTTTCACTGAGTGTCTGGTCCGAGAGGAGCCGATCGGTTGTTTCAAGGAGAACTTTTCCTTGAATTAAGCCGATTACACGGAAGGATAAAAGCCTGGGAGAACAGTTATTCACTGACTCCTGGGCTTTTCCGATTTGGCCCCATTCTGTATATGACCAATCTGCTGTGGCGAAGCTAGCGTGACCCGTCTAATCACTCAAAAGCAGCCAATCAATACATCTTTAAAAAACTGCAAATGAAATGGGCGCATGGTTTTCCAAACATTCAAGTCTCTTAATGGCATCAACCTAAAAACCAACAATCGCCTAGGCAAAGGAAGAACACAGCTATGGGCGATCGCTCCCTGGATTCATTATTAAAATCGTTCCGCAACTAGCCTGGCTGACCAACACAATTCATCGTCCCAGTTGTTTATCAATTAGGAGTAACTCTTAATGACAGAAAAAATTCTATTTTGGGGAATTGTTATTTTCCTCTTTATAACCCTTGGTATCGGCGTCGTAGCCTCCAAGAAAGTCAAGGGCGACAGCGTTAACTATTTAGTAGCGGGTCGGGGACTGGTCTTGCCCTTAGCCGCCGCCACTCTGATGGCGCAGTCCGTTGATTCCAATGCCACCCTGGGCAATACCGATTTGACCTCAGCCTTTGGCTTCTGGGCCGGGGCCTCTCTCCCCGTGGGGTTAGCCCTTTGCCTATTCCTAGCAGGGCTATTTTTTGCCAAACCCCTGAATCGTATGCAGCTAATCACGCTGCCCGATTTCTACCGGGTAAAGTATGGCCGCACCGTCGAGGTGGTTGCGTCTCTTCTCATGGTCTTGAGTTTTGCATTTCTGCTGGCGGGAAATCTGGTTGCCGGGGGTGTATTGTTTGAAACCTTCCTAGGCACAAGTTACACCGGGGGCGTGATGATGCTGGCCATCATCGTCTTCATCTACACCGTGATGGGAGGCTTGTTCGCTGTTGCCTACACCGACGTAGTGCAGGTTGCCGTAGCACTAATTGGTTCAGTTATCCTGATTGGTTTCGTTGGGTTGAACTTCGGATTGTCGCTTCCTCCTGACGTGGGACCCTTTGCATTTGACCAGCTAACCCAACCCGCTTCAGGAGCCGTCATCAACTGGGCCACAATTCTGGCATTGGGTTTTGGGAACCTGGCGGCGATCGATTTCATGGCGCGTATTTTTGCCGCCGAAACACCCGAAACAGCTCAGCGGGCTTGCCTATTTGCCAGTGGCGGTACCTTGCTGGTCGGCATTCCCTTCTCCATCATTGCCCTTTCCGCCGGCAGCATTTTGGAAAGTGTGGGCGCCCCGACCGATGGAGCTGTGTTGCTGGGTCTGATCCAAAACGTGATTCCCCCCGTCTTAGGACTCATCATCTTGGCCGCCATCATCTCAGCGTCCCTGTCTACAGGCGACGGTGCGATTTTAGGTACCTCCTCGGTGCTGGCGCACAATGTTCTTGGCATTCGTCATGATGCAATGCATGGCCCTGGCGGCGACAAGCTGCTGAACCTGACGCGCGTCATGGCGATCGTCATTACAGCGTTGGGCATCTTTTTTGCACTGCGAGTTCCCGAAACGGGGGTGTTGTTGGTGCTCGCCTTCGACATGATGATGGCCGGAGTTGTCGTACCCTTAGCGGGTGGCCTGTTCTGGCCGAAGGCGAATCGCTATGGTGCACTGGCTTGCATCATCACAGGTTCGCTCACGCGCTTGCTGCTTTTCGTGCTAATGCCCACAGCATTTGGAGCCGATAACACGCTGCTCTATATCCCCAATTCCGTCTTCACCCCCGATTTTGATGGATTCCCAACCCTAATCAGCCCGCTGATCGGTTTGGTGGTGTTCGTTGTGGTGTCGCTCATGACTCAGGGGCGCGATCGCCTCCGTCCCGTCACCACAGACACAGGCGCTGAAGCCGAATCATTCATCAGACGCTAAGCGAACATTGGGGTAAATCGGTTCAACGCCTCACCGCGTGTCTTTAATCTAAATGCACAAGGCGAAGGCCATAGAAAACAGGACTCAGAGCATCACGCTTTCTGAGTCCTGTATTACTGAGGAGAAATTCAGTCGACATCGAGCTGAAAGTACTCGGTGTTTTGCTGTAGCGCGATCGCCCTTAGTTGCCGTTGTCAACCAGGTTGTCGAGTTGGCTATCTACAGAGCTAACGAATGCGCCATCTTCCAGAGCTTCGGCAGAGAGACGCCCGGACGCGATCGCGGCTTCGATCACATCTTCAGCCACGATGTCACCTGTAGCGATGCCGGATTCCAATGCGCCATAGCCAGGGATACCGGCTTCATCGAAGCTACCGCGATAGGCCAAACTGGTGACTTGGAAGGGCGTCAACTGCGTCTTGGTCATTTCAGCGGCTTCAGCAACGGGAGCAAAAGCGGTAGTCGCGATAACGAGAGAAAGTGCAGCAGTTGCAACGTTCATGATGAGTGTCCTTATTGTGTGTGAGGTGTACGAGTCAATGTGTGAGGTGTGCGAAAACTGAAGCATTGGGTGTGTGAAAGTGTGTGAGGCAGTGCTTCAGTGTTGATTCACTTGTAATACGCCCCCACAACCCAGTCTGGATGCGGGTTTTCTCGTGATTTGCAAGCGTCTGAAACGTGATACTAATCACATGCCGTTCGCCAATTTTCTGCTGTCCACTAGCCAAACCGCAGAGCTTATGGCACGACGCGCTATAGTCAAACCAATGGCAAGGAGAGCCTCTTTCCGATGAATCCATCGCTTCAGCCAGCCTTCCAACAACCCTGGGCCGCTAACTACGCTAAATTTTTGGCACTGGTACTGCTCTACGGAGCTAGCGTCCATATTGGCAACATGGCTGGACTCACAGGGACACCCTGGCTATCAACACCGTTACTATGGCGAGGAATGGATGTTGCCCTGCTAGGGTTTGATATCGTGACGGCGATCGCCCTCTGGCGGGGGCTGGCCTGGTCAGTGTGGCTCTTGTTTGGCGGTATGACGCTTCTACAGTTCGTACCTTATACAGTCTTGCGATCGCACTTTATCCTCAAACCCGAAGACGCCCAAACCTTGAATGGCCTTCTGGGTAACGAGGGCGTACTCCTAGGCATCTTTGCCCTCCTCCTTTGGCTCAAGAAGTGATGCCGTGATCTTTAACAGCAGTAGTTCAGAAAAGCAATGGCGCGATGTTTTAGGGATGATGTTTTAGGGATAAGGTTTACGTTTCTAACCTACTATCGGATCGTCAGTACAGCCTTTCCGCTAAACCGACGTGTGAGTAAATCGTTAGCGAGCCTGGGGGTTTCTGACCAGTCGGCTTCAGTAATAGCAGGCACTTGAAGACGGCCACTCTCAACTAATTGAAGTAAACGGCCTAGACCAATGGATGATGGCTCAATGTCAACTTCGCTGTAGAGCGTGAGTCCGTATATCTGACGCTGTCCCCCATTTCCGTATAAGTCCATCAACTTGAGTGACGTTTCATAGCTGTCCGACCCGCCGTAAGATACGAGAGTCCCGCCCTTATCCGTGGCCTGAAGCAGAGGGCCGATCAGGTCGCCACCGATACCGTCCACAATGAGTCGATAAGGCCCCTCGGCATCAATTCCCTGGCCATCTGCTGTCACAACAACGGCATCAGCGCCAATTTCTCGGGCAAATGCCTCTTGTTCCGGACGGCGCACCTGAGCGATCGCTCTTGCTCCGCTGAGTTTAGCAAGCTGTAGGGCAAAGAACCCCACTCCACCAGTGACACCCGTAATCAGCGCTGAGTGACCCAGGATTCTGTCTCCTTTATCAATGGCAGCGAGGGCCGTGAGTCCAGCGACAGGGAGCGTTGCGGCCTGGGCATCGGAGACCCGATCAGGAATCACTGCAAAATAGTCGCGATCGCCAACGACGTATTCAGCAAACGTATCCATCTGCGGCCGCCAACCGACGACTCGGGTTCCTTGCTGAGGCCCACTACCATCGGCAGCAGGCATTTCAATCGTGCCAACATAATCCCATCCGATGGTGCGGCCTTTTGAAGTCGGGGACTGAGCAAAACTAACTTCGCCCCGATTGAGAGAGAAAGCCGTGACTTTCACGAGGCTCTGGTGGGGCAGCGGTTGTGGACGCCCTGCCTCTGAGACACCTATACCGCCGGGCTCGTCTGCATTCATGATGAGGCGTTTCATGTTCCTATCCTCGGTTGTTTGGTTGATAGACAAGGACTTTCAAGCTGATGTAAGTCCGGCTTGCTACAAAGCCGAATAAGTCGTGAGGGCTAAAGCACCATTCAAACCTAAGCAAACTGTGGAGCTTGGGCCAGTCGTGTACGCACTTCATTGGCACTCAGCACTTTGTTCCAGATCGCACTGGGTGGATCAAGGGGCCGCGAATCGGCTAGGGTTCCTAAATCGACAGGTTCAAATCCTGCATCCTTGATCAAGGACAAAACAGCAGGTTTGTCCGCTGCGTCACCTGCAAGCACCATAGCCACCTGCGGATTTTGGCGATGCGCATGTTGTTGCAAATAGCCCGTCCATAGGGTTGTAAACGCTTTCACGATCCGAGCAGTTGGTAGCTTGTCTGCCATTACTAACCCAGCAATTTCGCGATCACCAATCACTCGTTCTATACCGCCCCCTTCTGTGGAGCGCAAGGGGTTGGTCGCATCAATCACGATTTTGTTTGTAACGTGGGGAGCAATCTGGGTAAGAGCTGCATCGACCGTCGAATAGTTAACAGCTAGTAGTAAAACCTCTCCCTCGATCGCGGTTTGAGCAACTGTTGCCGCTTTTGCAGAGCTTCCCAGTTCCTGAATGATAGAACTGAGGGTTTCAGGATGGCGGGAACTGAGAATAACCGAATGCCCTGCCTGGATCCATAGTTTCGCAAGTGTTTGCCCAACATCTCCAGCCCCGATAATGCCAATTTTCATAACAGATCCCTTGATTATTTTTAGATTGGATTAGATGGGTTGCGCCATCCGTTTGTTTCTAAATTAAGAATAAACGGCATACCTTCTGAGAAAAATAGGGCTAAAGTGAATTCATTATTTACCAAAAGTCATTAATAGATAGACGATAAGCGATGAAAAGCTTGAGTAACGTCATGACCTTCATTCAAGTGGCAGAATCCCAGAGTTTTGTGCAAGCGGCCAATTCTCTCGGTCTTTCTGCTCCGGCAGTCAGTAAAGCCATTGCCAAGCTGGAAGAAGAACTTGGGGTTAAGCTCCTCCATCGCACAACTCGCAGTGTCAGCTTGACTCCCGAGGGCGAACGGTTTTACGACGGCGTTAAGCCATTGCTCAAGGAAATGACGGCCCTGACAACTGAGCTAACCGAAAGCTTAAGCCAACCTCAAGGGCGCTTGAGAGTTAGCATGGGCGCTGCTTACGGACGCATTTGGGGCACTCGGCTGATGCCTGCTTTCTTAAAGCAGTACCCTAAGATCTCTGTTGAGCTTTCCTTGGATGATCGTGATGTTGATCTGGCCGCAGAAGGGATTGATGTTGCTCTTCGCATCGGCTCATTACCGGATAGCGCAAATCTGATCGCTCGGCCTCTACTAACAGATCCATTGCTTACCTGTGCAACGCCTGCCTACCTTGAGCAAGCAGGCTATCCTCATCACCCCGACGATTTAGATGATCACAACTGCCTCAATTTCCGCAATCGGAAAACGGGGCGACCGATGCCCTGGTTTTTTACGGTGAATGGGGAAGTTGAGCGAAAGTTGGTCAGTGGTAATTTGACCATCGACGATGGTGAAGCGGTTGGCAAAAGTGCGATCGCTGGCGTGGGCATCAGCCAAATGCCAGGTTATATAGCAGCAGAAGCCTTAGAACAGGGACTTTTGCACGAAGTTCTACAGGACTATCGCCCTCCAGACGTCCCTATTACAGCCCTGTATCTAGAACGTCGATTGGTTTCCCCTAGGATTCGAGCGTTTATCGACTTTATGGTGAAGCAAAAGAAACAGGACTCAGATGCAATGCTCTGAGTCCTAGTGTGAGGAGAACTTATATAGCGCTACGCGCTGAGGTAAAACCTAATCATTTTTTGAAAGTACCGCGGCACGGTGCTTTCAAAAAATGATTTGTCCTAATCTCAATGCATAAGGCCATATCAAATCCGGGGAAATAGCCGTAAAACCCAAATACCGTTTATGGCCGCTGCGTTGCAGCGGCCATAAACGGTATTT
>JBCBSL010000308.1:4630-7632 GCA_039819145.1 Cyanobacteria bacterium J06638_22 | reverse complement strand
CAATAGCGAATGAGGGGGGGGGCAGAATCCAAGTATGATTTTTTCGAGAAGCGGCGTGGATACGCCGCTTCTCGAAAAAATCATACTCTCAGCCAGCAATACCGAATGAGGAATAGCAAACGATGGTTAGAGAAATGAGCAGCAGATAATCAGCAAAAAATCCACCCAGAACATGGCAACGAATGTCAGTTGTCAGTCGATCGGTCGAGCGTAGATCACCTGCCATAACGACAAATAGTTGTCCCCCTCCGCCAAAAGTTTAGGTTCATAGGCTTCCTTGAGGAGAATGGGGTGGGTTTGGGTGAAGCGATCGCGCTCCACTTCGGTCGGGTTTAGCAAGAAAACAGACATATCGTCTAGCCTGTCAGGGAGTTTGGCAGGAAGCGTGTCATCGGGGAGGAAGCGGAGGGTGACGGTGTTGTCTAGGGAGTGACTGAGGGAAAGGGCATCGAAAACCTGAGAGGCCGGAACAAGGAGGAGAGGTGCTGGGGTGGTGTTGAGTACCTGAACAACGGAGGGATTATGGATATTGCGATCTTTTTGGTAGTTGGGCGATCGCCCCAAACCCACTCGGTTGGAGATCAGGCAAACGAGCAATAGCGCCATAAGCAGCCAGCGAGTTGAGCGGGGATGGGAGGCCAAGCGCTGGGCAAAGAACCATCCCAAGGCAATGATCAGAGCAATCTGGGTTGGGAAAAGATAGCGGGACGTGGCAGACACTTGCCCACCGTGTAGGCCATCCAGCAGAATTAAAACCAATGGCGTAGGCAGCGCCAGAGCTAGAAGCACGCCCCACTGAGCCATCGCTGTGCGCCGCAGCATAGCCCAAACCGCCCACCCCATCATAATCAGGGCAAATAGGGCAACGATTCCCTGCACCCCTGCCAGCAAACTGGGGAAAGACGCGATGGGGACATCAAGAATCAGAATGGCAAAACTGTAGAGCCAGATGCCAAGGCGGATGAAGGGATTAAGGGGCGATCGCGCCCAGGCCGTGTTGGTCTCCAGCAGATTCCAATTTTGCACCATGACTCCAATCCATGGGAGAAATGCCAGGATGCCAAGCCCCAGCGCTATCCAGAACCGCCGTTGGGATAGGCGCTGTCCACGACTCTGGAAATAGACATAAAGGCTATGCCCGACCAACACCGGGGCAGAAAGCAGAGAGGTATACAACATCAGCGCAATGGTGGTCGCGTAGCCCAACCAGACATGCCAGGTTTGCCGCTGCCATGCCAATACCAGCATGGTACTTCCCCCAACCAATACCAATGCCCACAGGCTGTAGGGACGGGCTTCCTTAGAGTAAGCAATCAGGTAAGGCGACACAGCGGCGATCGCCACG
Source organism: Cyanobacteria bacterium J06638_22 (assembly GCA_039819145.1). Classification (GTDB taxonomy): domain Bacteria; phylum Cyanobacteriota; class Cyanobacteriia; order Elainellales; family Elainellaceae; genus Vacuolonema. Next base: position 6,287 of record JBCBSL010000308.1, on the reverse strand, counting down.
GTCCATGCAGCGACCTGGGGATGGGGAAACAGAACCCAACAGAACCCATAAAGCGCTGGCAACAGCAGCAATCCCAACACTACGGAAAAGCTGCGCAGGGCAACAATTGAGGTGCCAAATAGCCGCATCCACAAACCCGCCCCCAAGAAGTAGAGCGGCGCATGCTCGGGGCTTTGGCAAAGCGCGTTGAAGGTATCTCCCCAAGTGCGATCGCTCGGCAACTGCTGATAGCGCTGGAGGGCAGCGGGCGATCGCCCATTGCCATCGGCCAATTCCGCCACAATATCACCACGGGCATAGCCCGATACCCGCGTCGCCGTCGCCACCTCATCGACCCAAAAGACGGGTTCTGACAGGTAACTCATCCGGCACCCCACACCCAAGAGAATCAGCGCACTCACCACAATCAGAGTTAGCCGATAGGATGTCACCCTTCCCAAACTACTCGATAAACGTGAAGCAGAGGTCGGTGGGGCATCGTGGGGCATAGCGATCGCAAAAACCAATATCAATCGGCACAGTAGCACAGTCCAAATCGGTCTGGACACCACCGCCTAGACAGACTAAAGGATCAGCACTGATATAAGCCTCATGCTAATTCTGAGTCAATCCATTGATGCTGTCGCAACACAACTACAGGACCACGGTTACAGAATCAATGAATTGCGATAATCCCGAAAGAATCAAACATCGTCAGGATTGACGAAACTGTTGGAAAGCCGTTAGGAATAGCAAATTCACTAGAAAGCTTGCCACTACAGAGTAGAGCGGTTGCCATTTGGAAATCGAGGCTACCCGGTTTTTCACTAGCGGTCGTGAAAAATGAAGGAAGGAGGATGTAAACCTTCTCATTTTTTGGAATAAAAGGTCATGATGGAGGCACACTCCACAGAACTAGCTATGAGAGAACGTGTTGAACCGCTGATTCAAAACCTAGGGCGGACGATTGTCGGCAAATCAGACGCCATTCGTCTGGTGCTGGTTGCCCTGTTTTCGGGAGGACATGCCTTGTTGGAAGATGTCCCCGGTGTCGGAAAAACCTTGCTGGCCAAGTCTCTAGCACGCTCCATTGATGGGCAATTCCAGCGGATTCAATGTACGCCCGACCTGTTGCCGACGGATATTACCGGAACCAATATTTGGAATCCGCGCAGCGGCGAGTTTGAGTTTATGCCGGGACCAGTGTTCTGCAATGTATTGCTGGCGGACGAGATCAACCGCGCAACGCCCCGTACTCAATCGGCCTTGCTGGAGGTGATGGAGGAACAGCAGGTGACGGTGGATCGGGTATCGCGCTCGGTGCCGACCCCATTTTTTGTGATTGCCACCCAGAACCCCGTGGAGTATCAAGGCACCTTTCCGCTGCCAGAGGCACAGATGGATCGCTTTGCCCTGGCCTTGAGCTTGGGCTATCCCTCCGAAATGGAAGAGTTGCAAATGCTGGAGCGGTTGAGTAGCCATGCCGGGACTGTAAAAGAGCTACAGCCCTGTATCACCCTCGAAGAGGTGCAGCAGCTTCAGCAACTTTGTCAGGCGGTGCGTATCGAATCGTCCCTTCAGCGCTATATCCTGGATCTAGTACGAGCCACTCGTCAGGATGAGGATGTGGTGTTGGGGGTCAGCCCACGGGGGTCGGTCGCGTTGTTTCGGGCAACAC
>JBCBSL010000308.1:0-4534 GCA_039819145.1 Cyanobacteria bacterium J06638_22 | reverse complement strand
GGACGACATCAAGTTTCTAGCTCCCTATGTTTTGGCGCACCGTGTCATTCCGGCGGGCGGGCATCGTGCAAAAGCCGTCATTGAACGCCTACTCTGGTCCGTTCCGATTCCCTAATGCACAGATTTCTGTTTGTCACTCATTCCTATAACAAACTCTCGGAAGCCGAACGATTTCTCGATATGAAGCTGCAACATTACGGGCTGGATCTCCCAGAATTGCAGTCGGTGGATGTGGAAGAAGTAGCCGTTCATAAGGTGAAGTATGCCTACAGCGTTTTGCACCGTCCGGTGATGGTAGATGACACCGGGCTGTGGATCGATGCGTGGAATGGTTTACCGGGTGGGCTGGTGAAGTGGTTTATGCAGCGGGTGGGCGATCGCGGCATTTGTGACATGATGCAGGCAGCTACAGTGCGTACAGCCCGCGCCAAGACGGTTGTGGCGACGATTGATGATGAAGTAAACCTCAACATCTATGTCGGCACGATGGAGGGCACGATCGCCCCAGAACCCTCAGGAGACGGGGGCTACAGCTGGGAAACGATCTTCATCCCCAATGGCAGCGATCGCACCGTCGCCCAGATGACCCGCGAAGAAAAAGACCACTACTCCATGCGCCGTGTTGCCTTCGAAGCGCTCATCCGCCGTGAGGAATCCATGGTTCCCTCTGTGGGCGCATTACTGGAAAGATGAAAGGACTGAGCGTTGATGATTTTATTTTCTAGCGCTCCCTATCCTCAATGTGGCTGTAGCCTAGGACGCTAGTGAGTTACGATTGAAACCTGTGAGAGCTAAACAATCTGATGTTTGCCGAGGGTTGGGGTTGTGGAACAACGCACGTTTGAAGGAACTTGGGAAGAAATTCTGCTCCATGCCCCCGAGCTGGTTGGACAGCGGGTACATCTGACGGTACTCCCTTCAGATGGGCTTGAGCATCAACAGCCAGTGATGTTAGACCAACTTTTGAAGGGGCGAGTCGGACAAGTTCGATTTCAACCATCCAACCTATCCACTCGAACGAAGGCTGCCTTTTCAGAGCTTTTGTCCGATAAGTACAATCTGCCGAGATTAGATCAGTGAGGCTTCGACGTTGTCCCTTGAGATAGTCCTAGAAATAGGAACTGATTTCCTATGCAGATTCTGCTTGTTGATGATGAGACCGAACTGACCGATCCCCTGACGTTGGTGTTGCAGCGGGAAGGCTATGAGGTGGAGGTGGCTCATGATGGGGAAACAGGCTATCGGCTAGCTGGGGAAGGGGATTATGCACTGCTGATTTTGGACTGGATGCTGCCGGGGTTGAGTGGGTTGGAGATGTGCGAACGGTTGCGGCAGGGGGGCGATCGCACGCCTGTCCTGTTCCTGACTGCCAAAGACACCCTGGATGATCGGGTGCTGGGGTTGGATGCGGGGGCAGACGACTACCTAATTAAACCCTTTGAATTGCGGGAGTTGCTGGCACGGGTACGGGCGTTGCTCCGGCGACCACCTATTGCGGAAACAAGTTCTAGCTCTCGCATTCAGGTCAGTGATTTGGAGCTGGACGTGGACAACCAACTGGCCTCGCGGTGTGGTCGCTCGATTGACCTATCGGAGAAGGAAACCCAGTTGTTGGCCTATTTCATGCGATCGCCCAACCAACTGCTGACCCACGAGCAACTATCGCAATACCTCTGGCAATCGGACGAAAAACCCAGCAGCAACGCCCTTGCCGCCCAAATCCGCCTGCTCCGCCGCAAAATCGAAGCAAAAGGCGAACTGCCTCTTATCCACACGGTGTATGGCAAAGGCTACCGCTTTGGCAGTGGCGACGACAGCTAAAACTCTTATGAAAAGAGGAGGTGCGACGCACCTCCTCTTTTCATCAATGATTGGACTTTATCTTCATCTAAGTCGGTAGGTGCAATTAAACCTAAAACCCTAAAAATCTGCGCCGCCCGCGCTGCGGGCGGCGCAGATTTTTAGGGTCTGGTTTTTCATCATGCCGAGCTACTTAGCTGAAGGCATTGACATCGAGTTGGTACTTCTCGGTCGGAAGGAGTTGCCAGTTCGTATCGCCTTTGAGTTCCAAGACGTACTTGTGGTATTGCAAGAGGCTGGGACGGTGACCCACGCTAATGAACGTGGTGTCGGTGTTTTTGAGATGCTCGTACAGGTGTTGCTCGTTCGCCAAGTCGAGGGCGCTGGTGGCTTCGTCGAGGACGGCGTAGCGGGCATGGCTGAGGAGCAAGCGGGCAAAGGCAAGGCGCTGCTGCTCACCCAGGGAAAGAACGGTAGCCCAGTCGAGTTCAGTGTCGAAGCCGCCAACCCGTTCGGGTAGGTCTTTGAGGTTGACGCGCTGCAAGGCTTCGTAGAGTTCGTCGTTGCTGATGTTGGCATCGAGTCGAGGGTAGAGCAACTGGTCGCGCAGGGTTCCCAACACCATGTAGGGACGCTGGGGCAAGAAGATCATGTCGGACAGAGGAGGCCGCATGATCATGCCATCGCCTGTGTTCCACAGTCCGGCGATCGCCCGCAGCAACGAACTCTTGCCCGCGCCACTGTGCCCCACAATCACCAGTCCTTCACCCGTTCCCAGGTTCAGACTGAGGTCATCGACTAGCGTCCGTGGATTGCGCGGTGTCATCAGGGTGACGTTTTCTAGGGCAAGGCGATCGCCTTCCTCGGTCGCGATCTCACCCTCGTCTATCGAGAGAGACGGTTTGTCCTCTTCATCCAGAAATTCGGTGAAGGTTTCTAGACGGTTGACTCCAGCGGCAAACTCGCTCAGCCCATTGATTTGCAAAACGACCAGAGCAAACGCATCGAAGATTTGATTGAACGCAAAGGTTGCTTGGCTGATATCCCCAAACTGGATATCCCCCGCAAAGTAAACGGGAGCTAGGATAGCAGCCGGAAGAATAAAGGTGGCGTAGCGGTAGGGCGTGCGGAAGAAGCCCATATTTCGCTGCCAGCCAATCAGAAAGTTAAAGTTCCGCAACACATCCACAAATCGACGACGCAGCTGCCCCATTTCCTGTTGCTCGCCCTGGTAGAAGGCGATGGATTCGGCATTGTCGCGCACATGGACGAGGCCATAACGGAAGTTGGCTTCGCGCTGGAGTTGCCGAAAGTTGAGGGCGATCAACCGTCGGCCTAGAATCGCGACGACGACGGTGCCAAAGATGGCGTAGCCGACTAGAAATACGGCGAGAAAGGTAGATTTTGATAGCAGAATGCCTGTAAACGCCAGGACATCAATAAATGCGCCCAGAAAAATCAAGAAAAAGGTCAGGCTTTGTTCCGTGAAGTTGCGAATGTCTTCAGAAATTCGCTGGTCGGGGTTGTCGATACTGCTGGCGGCGTTGATGTCGTAGTAGGCGCGGTTGCTAAAATACTGCCCCAAGAACTTTCCGGTCATCCAGTCTCGCCAGCGCAGACCCAGGATGTCTTGGACGAAGCGATAGTAGACGACAAAGGGCGTGGCGATCGCAAACACCCCGCCATACACAATGAAAAACCGCCAGAAGGTAGGCGCATCCCGCTCAGAGAGCGCCGTCATGAAGAAGTTGCCGACATAGCTGATGATGACATTCATACCGCTCACACACAGGGAGAGCGTAAGCAACCCGCCAAGAAACGCCCACTGGGGCCAACGGGGTGCAACTCGGCTGCGCATAAGGAAGAAGGCGATCGCCGGAATTAACAACCCCGCGAGCGGCAAGAACACAAACGGCACACTAAAAACGCCCTGGCTGATAGCAACCAATCCGCCCGCCGTCTGCGCCATAAACTCTGGCGCAATCTGCCGCACCAGCAAGGTGAGCGCCCCCACAACAACCGTCAGCAAGGCAAACAGGAACAGAATCAGCAACAAGACCAGACCCAGGAAGATCTTGCCGCTATTGCTCTCAAGGGGAAACCAGTAGGGTTGGGCGATCGCCGCAAAGCGCTTCAGTAAACTCAGGTCAAACCGATTGAGACGATTTTTGGCAGAGGTTGGTTCATTTCCATTGAGCGCGGAACCATTCATAGAGCGTTCGGGAGAGTGATGTAAATAAAAAAATCTGGTTACGGTTCAAGCCTCCGACACAAACCACCCATTTCGACACAACGAGGGCTGAGGTTGACCTGATTTTGATGGTATTGCTAATTGTAAATATTATGTGGACAAATGACCGCTTAGTCTTTGCAGTTTTGTGAAAACGGTTGGGATTCAGCCCAGATCTGCGACTTCTTGTATGCTGCACGACGGGAATGTTCTCAATGGGAGAAGAAGTCGCAGATCTTGCCCCCGCCCCTCAGCCCAGATCTGCGACTTCTTGTGTGCTGCACAGCGGGAGTCATCTCAATGGGAGAAGAAGTCGCAGATCTATCCTTGTACCTCAGCCCCAGATCTGCGACTTCTTGTGTGCTGCACAGCGGGAGTCATCTCAATGGGAGCAGAAGTCGCAGATCTAACCTGCAATCATCCCCAATCCAAAATCCAAAATCCAAAATCTAAAATTCGCCCTCTGCCAAGTGCTCGCGCAGCAAATCGTGGAGAAAGCGAAAC
>JBCBSL010000307.1:888-7658 GCA_039819145.1 Cyanobacteria bacterium J06638_22 | reverse complement strand
CTACATGGGCACCTCAACCTTTGCCAACTACACCGTGGTGCCCGAAATCGCCCTAGCCAAGATTCGTGAAGACGCCCCTTTTGAGAAGGTCTGCTACATCGGCTGTGGGGTCACCACGGGGATCGGCGCAGTGATCAACACCGCAAAAGTAGAGCCCGGCTCAAATGTCATCGTGTTCGGATTGGGCGGCATCGGGCTGAATGTAATACAGGCTTGCCGCATGGTGGGAGCCGACATGATTGTGGGCGTAGATCTGAACCCCAAGAAGCGGGCGATCGCCGAAAAATTTGGCATGACCCACTTCGTCAACCCCAAAGAGGTCGAGGGGGATTTGGTTCCCTACCTCGTAGAGTTAACCAAGGGCGGAGCCGACTATACCTTTGAATGCATCGGCAACGTCAACGTTATGCGGCAGGCGTTGGAATCCTGCCATAAAGGGTGGGGCGAGAGCGTGATCATCGGCGTGGCCGGAGCCGGACAAGAAATCAGCACCCGTCCGTTTCAGCTCGTGACGGGGCGCGTTTGGCGGGGCACGGCATTCGGCGGCGCGAAAGGGCGCACCGATGTCCCACAAATCGTAGATTGGTATATGGATGGCAAGATCAATATCGATGATCTGATTACCCATGTCATGCCGCTGGAGCAAATCAACCATGCCTTCGATTTGATGCATGAAGGGGAATCCATTCGCTCTGTTGTGACATTCTGATGCTCTTTGAAGCGCCCTTACTGATTCCCAACCCAGAGGTCGGCTCGGTTATTTTTTCTCGCAAGAGGAAAGAGGCTAAACACTCTGCCTCTGTTCGCGCTTCCGCTTTGCGCTGTCCATCCATCTGTTACCCAATCATCCTGTGCCATGAGTTCTGACCTGACCGCACTCAATATCCACCAGTGTTTTGGCGGAAAATTGGGCTTCTATCAGCATGCATCGTCGGCTTGCGATGGCCCTATGCGGTTTGCGGTATATCAGCCGCCTCAAGCCAGTGACCAGCCGTTGCCTGTGCTCTACTTCCTCTCGGGGCTGACCTGCACCGAAGAAAACTTCATGGTGAAAGCCGGAGCACAACGCTATGCCGCCGAGCAGGGGTTGATTCTGGTAGCCCCCGACACCAGCCCCCGCAATACAGGTACTCCCGGAGAGGATGATGACTGGGACTTTGGCACCGGGGCAGGTTTCTACCTCAACGCCACGGAGGAACCTTGGAGCCAGCATTACCGCATGTATGACTACGTGGTGGAAGAGCTGCCCCAAGTGATGGCGGCAAATTTTGCGGTGAAGGGCGATCGCCAAGGTATTTTTGGGCACTCGATGGGCGGCCATGGCGCGTTGGTCTGTGCGCTACGGAATCCCGATCGCTACCTTTCCGTGTCAGCCTATGCCCCCATCGCAGCTCCGACCCAATGCCCTTGGGGTCAATCTTCCTTCAGTCGCTACCTAGGGTCTGACACCGCGACCTGGAAGGCTTACGATGCCACGGAGCTCATGCTGGCCAATAGCGGGTGGAAGGGCGATCGCACCATCCTCATCGACCAGGGCGATGCTGATACTTTCCTGCACCAACAGCAACTTCTCCCCGAGAAATTTGAAGCCGCCTGCCAGCAGGTGGGGCAACCGCTGAACCTACGCATGCAACCGGGCTATGACCATGGCTACTACTTCATCGCCACGTTCATGGAAGACCATATCCGCCACCATGCCGCGGCTCTTTGTCAATAAATTCTGGGTATCAACTGCGCTCCGCCCTCCAAATTTGCACCGACGGATGGAGGAGTCCTCGCCAAAGGAACGCATACGGGTGAATGATCTGGACGGGTTGACCATCGCGGAGGAGCGATCGCCCCTCATTCGCCCATTGAAAAATCGAGCCTTCCAGGTTCATAGCCTGAGAAAAACCTGCCGCTTGGAGCTGTTGTACAAACTGAGCCGACCGATAGCCAACCGAGCAGTAGGCCACAATCGGCGTATCCGCTTCGACGAATAGATGGTGAACCGCCGCTACTGTGGGAGTATGGTAGGCGTTTGGCAGATGGCTCACAGCAAACTCCTCAACCTCCCGTACATCCAGCAGAATGGGAGGATTGGGTTGTTCAAGCCAATCAGCCAAGGCATCCGTCGAAATCGAACGAACATGGGTAAATCGCCATCGCACCAGTTGGCGAACCAGTCCCCAGGCAAGATGCCGTAGCGTTTTCGCAGGCGAAGGAAGACGTAGCATAGCTAGAGAAAGCTGGAATTTAGCATTCAGCGGGTTAATAGGGATACGTTGCAGGCGTTTAGGAGCAGTATGGTAGATTTTGCGCCGTGGGATGAGTTGCTACGCACCTATGTCGATGCGGCAGGGCGCGTCGCCTATGACCGCTGGCAACAGGAAGCGATCGCCGCCTTAGATGATTGGCTAGCTTCTTTGGGTGGGACAACCCTAAGCAAATTTCCAGGGGATGAACAGTTGGCATTGTTGATTAATGTCTACAACGCCCTGACGATTCGGCAAGTGCTAGAGCATTACCCCATCGACTCGGTGTTTCCAAAAGTCTGGGGGGTACCGAATCTCTGGTCATTCTGGCGCTTTTTCACGCGATCGCTCTATGCCCTAGAGGAAGAACCCCTAAGCCTCAACCAGATTGAGCATGGCATCTTGCGCCGTTGGTTTCGAGATCCCCGAATTCACTTTGCATTGGTCTGTGCCTCATTGGGATGTCCGCAGCTTCGTAATGAGGCGTACTGGGGCGATCGCGTCAAAGCCCAATTAGAGGAAGATGCGCAGCGCTTCATCCACAACCCCGATAAGGTGCGCTACGTCAGTGAAACGAAAACACTGTATTGCAGCAAGATCTTCCGCTGGTATGGTCGCGATTTTCTGAAAGTGGCGACATCCGTTCCCGACTATCTCGGGCAGTACTTACCCGAGGTTCGTGTTGCCAAGCCTCTAACCATCCGCTATCTTCCCTATGACTGGAGCCTGAATCAGCGCACCTCATCGTAGAAGCGCTTCAAGGTTTTTGAAGACACGCCCAACCCCCACAGGAAACCCACCATCACATAAATCAGGTTGGCTTTGAGGGTGCCCCACTGAGCGACACGGCGATCGCAGGACTGTACGACGCGATTGATCTGCCGAATCTCACCCACGCGACAGAGTTTGAGGCACAAATCCGCCTCCTCCATAATGTCCAGGGTGGCATCAAAGCCGCCACAGCGCCAAAAATCATCTCGGCGGCAAAACATCACCTGATCCCCAAACAATAAACGCAAGCCATTGCGAAAAAACAGATGGGGGCGAAAGAGTAGCGGCGCGTAGTAGGTTTTCAGGACGTTGTGGAAACTGGTAATCCAGCGGGTGGTTCGGTGTCCCGTCATCAGGGAAACAAAGCCCCCGCAGGCGATCGCCGGATTGGCCAGGGTCTTTTCGATGACGGCCACACCATCATCCGGGAGCAGCGTGTCGGCATGCAAGAAGCAGAGAATCGACCCACTGGCCTTCGCCGCCCCTAGGTTCATCTGGCTGGAACGACGTGCTTGGGAGGCATGCAGGAGAGTGACGGGAAACTGCGTGGCGATCGCCTGGGTGCCATCGGTACTCCCGCCATCCACAATCAAAATTTCCTGAGGCGATGGGTACAAGATACTGAGACAGCGCAAGGTGCGTTCTAGGCATTGCGCCTCGTTCAGCGTGGGAATGATAATTGAGACCGCCATCCTTCTCCAAATTCTATGCAACGCAACAATCTCGCGTTTTATGACCAGCAAGCGGCACAGTGGTGGGACGAAGCCGCTACGGTCTATCCCCTCCGCCGCCTCAATCCCCTACGGTTCCAGTATTTTGATCGTTACATATCCAAAGGGTGGCATGGGGATGATGATGTTGAAGAGCGTGAGCTAGGCTCACACGCTTCAACATCATTACCCGTTGAACCCCAAGACCGATCTACGTGGTCTGGGCGATCGGTGCTGGATGTGGGTTGTGGAGGTGGCTATACCTGCGAGTTTCTGGCCCAACGCGGGGCAACGGTTTGGGGCGTTGATCAGTCAGAAGCCTGCATCGAGACTGCACGCGCCCATGCTCAAGCGGGAAACCTGGCGATCGCCTACAAGCAAGGGGTGGCCGAACAGCTCCCGTTTGCGGCCGAGCAATTTGATGGGGTAGTCTGCGTCGATGTGTTGGAGCATGTGGAGAATCCAAGGCAGGCAATCGCCGAGATCAGCCGCGTCCTAAAGCCAGGGGGCTACTTCTGCTTCGACACGATCAACCGCACCTGGCAGTCACGGCTGGTGATGATCACGTTGCTGGAAGACCTGCTGCAGGAAATTCCGCGTGGTATCCACGATTGGCGGAAGTTTCTTTCCCCAGAAGAGGTGCAGGAATACATGGAATCGGTGAGATTGGAGGCGATCGCCCTCCACGGCTTCAATCTCTTCGGTAGCACTATTGGCGAAAAGCTGGGGGCGTTGTTCCACTATTGGCGCACAGGGGAGTTTCGCGTGCGGTTCGATGCGGATACCTCGATCATGTTCATCGGTGTGGGACGGAAGCAGATGGAGAAATTGGAACGCAGATGAACGCGGATGGACGCAGAAGGGCATAGGTTCACAGCTGCGATTTGGGGGCTAGAGGGTGTGGGAGGGGAACACAGATGAACGCGGATGGACACAGATGAGGATCAATGGGATGTCGGGGCTTTGGGGGTGATTTTCGCGCGGGGTTAGAAGTTGCGAGCGATGCGTTTGACTTCGACTCTGAGTGTTCCAAAGTTAAGGAGCAGCGCGAGTGTTAGATTGGCGGCTTTGAGATAGTTCATGCACTGAGCAAAATGTTTGTTTGTGAGGTCGGGCAAAGCTTTCAGTTCCAAGATGAGTTCTCTTTCGACCAACAAGTCAACGAAGAAATCTCCAACCGCGACTCCGTCATATTGCACTTGCAAGGCTTTCTGTTGCTCAACTACAAGCCCTGCTTTTTGTAGCTCGTGGGCTAACGCATTCTCATAAACCCGCTCCAGAAATCCGTTTCCCAGCGTCCCTCCAACCTGAAAGGCACACCCAATCACTTGCTCCGTCAAACTATTGAGCCATGCTCGCCTCGCATCCGCATCCATACTCTCCGAACCCGTCGAACTCTGAAAAAACGACCTGCGCTCACCTACATTCATCTACGTCCACCAATCTTTTCCCTCCTATTCTTCCCAAACTGCTTCACTCCTATCAGCCTCGCGAAACCCTACACAGAGGAGGTAACGCCCCACACTCATCTGCGTCCATCTGCGTCCATCTGCGTTCACCAATCTTTTCTCCAAATATCTTCCACACCTAAACAAATGAGAAACAACCTGCATTCAATCTGCGTCCATCTGCGTTCATCCGCGTTCACCAATCTTTTCTCCAAATACCTTCCACACCTAAACAAATAAGAAACAACCTGCATTCAATCTGCGTCCATCTGCGTTCATCCGCGTTCACCAATCTTTTCTCCAATAAACCAGATAAGCGAGCTTACGTTTCTCCTTACCATCAACCTCTCAGGCATCATTAGGATTAATTTGCATCATCTGCCAGGTGACATAAGTACCAATGGGACTCCAGAGCAAATAGGGAATAAGCAGATAGCCAGCGGGCTTGGAGATAGGGAATACAAAAAAGGCGAGGGCGATCGCAATCACCAGCCCAGATGCGCCAATCCAGAACCCAACCCGCAAGCGCCGAGTCATCAGCATGGCCGGAGTATAGGCCAGCGTCACCAGCTCCAGCAAAAGATAGCCCGCCATCAACCGCCAGATAGGTGCGGTGCCAGGAGCCATATTCCAAACCAGGCTGGCCGAAATAGCGCCACAGGTAAAAATCGTCGTCCAGATGAAAGGGATGGCCCATTCAAACGTGAGCCAGTCGGGGCGCTCCAGCCGCCGGAACCACTGGGCACCCGTTCGATCAACGAGACTGCCAAGCAGCAAGGCCAGACCAAAGGCAATACTACCGATCACTAGCCAGGACGGGATCACAATTATCTCCTCATACAACATGGCCAAGACTCCTGCAAAACTTGCATAGGTCTGATTGCGAAAATCATGACGTATCCTGGCGGCATCATAAATGATGAACCATCAAAAAAGCCTCCACTTGTCGGTGGAGGCTTTGGCTAAACCCAATAACTCCCTTACAGAGCGTTACCGCGAGGCAGTACCTCTTCGGGGAATTCAAAGTTTTCGTGAGGCTGATCCTGAGGTGCCATCCACGCGCGGATGCCCTCGTTCAGCAGAATGTTCTTCGTGTAGAACGTCTCAAATTCGGGGTCTTCAGCCGCTCGGATTTCCTGCGATACGAAGTCATACGCCCGCAGATTCACACCCAAGCCAACCACACCAATCGCACTCATCCACAAGCCCGTAACCGGCACAAACAGCATGAAGAAGTGCAACCAACGCTTGTTGGAAAACGCAATCCCGAAAATCTGTGACCAGAAACGGTTCGCCGTCACCATCGAGTAGGTCTCTTCCGACTGGGTCGGGTTGAACGCTCGGAAGGTGTTCGCGTTGTCGTCATCCTGGAACAAGGTGTTCTCCACCGTCGCTCCGTGAATCGCACACAACAGCGCACCCCCCAGAATGCCGGCTACTCCCATCATGTGGAAGGGGTTCAGCGTCCAGTTGTGGAATCCTTGGAAGAACAGCAGGAAGCGGAAGATAGCCGCGACACCGAAGCTAGGCGCAAAGAACCAGCCCGACTGCCCCAAAGGGTACAGCAAGAATACCGCCACAAATACCGCAATCGGACCACTGAAGGC
>JBCBSL010000307.1:0-880 GCA_039819145.1 Cyanobacteria bacterium J06638_22 | reverse complement strand
GGGCAAAGAACCAGCCCGACTGCCCCAAAGGGTACAGCAAGAATACCGCCACAAATACCGCAATCGGACCACTGAAGGCGATCGCGTTGTAGGGACGAATCCCCACCAGACGAGAAATCTCAAACTGACGGAGCATGAAGCCAATCAAACCAAAGGCACCGTGCAGGGCAACGAAGGTCCACAGACCGCCCAGTTGGCACCAGCGGGTGAAGTCCCACTGCGCTTCAGGTCCCCACAAGAACAGCAGGGAATGTCCCAAGCTGTTCGGAGGTGTGGATACCGCAACAGTCAAAAAGTTGCATCCTTCCAAGTAGGACGATGCCAGACCGTGGGTATACCACGAAGTAACAAAGGTCGTGCCAGTCAGCCAGCCACCCAGTGCCATGTAGGCACAGGGAAACAGCAATAGCCCAGACCAGCCGACGAAGACAAACCGGTCACGCTTGAGCCAGTCATCGAGGACGTCAAACCATCCCCGCTGCTCTTGCGCCCGTCCCATTGCTATGGTCATTTCATATCCTCTTAATATTGCATCTGATCTCTAATAACTTCGGATTGGCTTGCGATCGCTCGCTACCAAACTCAAAGAGACGGAGCATAATCCCCGGCCTCAGACGATGTCAAAACAGAGTTAGCTATCTGAATGACATTATTCCATACAGCATCCAGCTCTCCATAGGGATGAAGACTGAATTGAGGAAGTCTGCTGCCGGACAGAGTCGATTTGCTCTATATGATAAAGACAGATCAAAAATTTTACAATCCAACAATGCATTCTATGAAGAAACCATGCAAGAAGGCGATCGCCCCTCTAAACATCGTTTCCCATTACTGAGAATTACATGTCGGATTGTAAAATTTTTGATCTGTCTTTATCATA
>JBCBSL010000306.1:0-7663 GCA_039819145.1 Cyanobacteria bacterium J06638_22 | reverse complement strand
CAAGTTTCAGCTATTTCAGCGCGTCCGCCACGGTAGCAGGGTTGGCCTCATCAACTGCATCAAGTGGATCTGCCCGCTGGACGCGATCGCCCAAGAAATGCGTGGCTACGGCTGGTTCTACCAAGTCAGCTTCTTGCTGAACAAACAGCCAGAAGACTATTTCACTACGCCTGAGTCCGATTTCGAGATTAGTGAGGATGAGATCTTCGCCATTGCAGAGGAGGAGGTAGCCAGTGAGCATCGCTAACGTTCCAATAAGCCCTGAGATTATGCGATTGGAAGCGATCGCCCTCATCCCACCTGTCACCTGGGAGCGCATGAGGATCGAGGGGATTGAGCTGATCGTCGAGGGCGATGTTCTAAAGGCAATGTGCGATCGCCTCAATGTTCTTGATCTGGCTGATGAGATTGGACTCCTTGAGGCGCTGGCCTGGTTGGATAGATTGCCGTATTTCGCCAAGCTCGAATACTGGAACGCTCACGACTGCACAGGCCGTATGTACTGCTCAAATATGCCAGCAAGCCGTTGGCTGGCTGAAAAGGCGAAGAAGCAGAGGAGGGGCTGGATCTAATATTTTCGCGAATAAACCTTTGCTATTAGCGAAAACACGATCTAGTATGGGGGAACCAACCAAAGAGTCCCGTGTTCCCAATCCAGCCCTAAGCGCTTGGTGCGCAGCGGGGCTACTAAAAACAGAGCCTGGCCGCGATTCGCGGAAAGAGAAATGACAGAAGCCAAAGGTAAATTGCGAATTCATCGAGATGATCGTGACTACTTGCGAAGTCAAAAAACATCGAAATGGCGCAAGTTTGTTCAGGTTTTGACCGATATGTGTGAGCGGCACCCACCTGAAATTCCCCACCCATTGCCAAAGAAGGTGGATGAAAGCGATCGCGCTTTTATTGATGCCAACCCATCTGATATTGAACGACTGCAGCGGATCTTCCCTGGGTTAGAGATCCACCAGATTGCTTTTGTTTGGGTTCACATGCTGCGAGAGCGGCAAGAAGCTGCGTAGCTGTTTTTGAGGTAGCAAAAATGGCTGGAAGTATTGTTAGCTTTTACGACCAGTTCCCTCGGTTTGATGGCATTGAAATACCTATTCGGGGTGAAGATGGCTATCTTAACGCCACTGCAATGTCCAGGGTTTTGGAGAAACGTTTCACCGACTGGCGAAAAACAAAGTTTGCAAAACGCTTATTGAAGCGATTAAGCGACCGCTTTGGAATGCCTGTTGACTGGGAGAATTCTCCCAGTGCTGGCCAAAAGCCGCTCGTGGACTACGTTAGGGGCTCCAACTCTATGTGGGTTCATCCCACTGTTGCAATGTCCTATGCGATGAGCAACCCAGAGTTTCAAGCAGACGTAAATGCTTGGATCTTCGAGTTGATGCAGTATGGCGCAGTTAATATCCACATTCTTCAGTGGACTCAAGAAGAATTTGAGCGCGGCATGGAATTCAATCGCGACGACATCCGGGAGATGTACGGAGCGTGAAGCGATCGCCCTTCACGAATTTGGGTGGCGAACAACCAAGCAGTGAGATTCAAGATGGAAAATCCAGAGATTCAAAAGATTGGTGTCCGCTTAGAGCAGTGGTTGTTTGAGCCTTTGATCGAGCGGATGTTGGAAGAGGGGCATGACGGCAAGACGATTGTTCGGATCTTGGACGGCTATATCGGCCACAACAAGGTTTATGCCGCCTGCAAGAAGTGGAAGGAACAGCGCTCGCCTGCCGATTGTCCTCAAAGCGGCGTAGGGGGTTAAGCAATGCAATCCACAATCCCTGCTGCACAACAAGCCAACCTGCGGGTTACTGGTCTCCGAGTAGATCCTAGTAAAACCCAGCCGAGGGTTGAAGTAGATCGGGACTGGGTAGACTTCTTGACGCATCAGCTCAAAGAAGATCCTGAACACGATCACGAGCCAGTCTCAGTGTTTGAAGATACGGACGGAACGCTCTGGTTAGGCGATGGCCATCATCGTTACAACGCCTACGAACAAGCCCGTCGGGAATTCATCCCGGCAGAAGTTTACCAAGGTGATGCGGATGCAGCATATCTGCATTCTGTCGAGAAGAATGGCCTAGCATCCCAAAAGCCGCTGACAATGGCAGACCGCAAGGCGATCGCCCGTCGGCAATTGACGCATCCTGAATGGAAGAATCGGTCACTACGGGCGATCGCCCGTACAGCGGGCATCTCCCACGAATGGGTTCGTCAGATCAAAAAGGAAATTGAAGGGGGCGACAACGTTGTTCCGTTTGAGCGGGGTGGGGGTGAACTAGAACAGCACAACCGCAACAAGGACGGCATTCCAAAGCAGCACACTTCTAGCACAGCAGGTGATCCTGGCGGTGGTGCGCTGCCA
This sequence comes from Cyanobacteria bacterium J06638_22, assembly GCA_039819145.1. Classification (GTDB taxonomy): domain Bacteria; phylum Cyanobacteriota; class Cyanobacteriia; order Elainellales; family Elainellaceae; genus Vacuolonema. The sequence continues at coordinate 5,292 of JBCBSL010000306.1, read as the reverse complement.
TTGCCGAATACCGATGCTCGAACTTCAGATTCGCCTGAGTCTGACGCTGAATCAGCCCCACGAATGGCTCATGATTACTATCCAACGCCTGAGCCAATAACTCGCGTGGCATTGGCCACTTGCTGGAAGCGCGAAACGCCTGAAACGGTTGGCACTATCGTTGAGTGCTGCGCCGGGAGCGGGGAGATTGCAAGGGTCCTGCAGGGTTGGGGTTCAGACGTTATTACGAATGAACCCTACTTTGATCAAGTCCCCGACTTCAATCCAGCGACAGGCTTTATCCCTGACTGGTCAGAAAACGCCGGAGAACGAATCTTTTGGGAGATGCTCAGAGATTCGCTAGCGGCTGAGGGCAAGCAAATTGATTCAGTTGTGACAAACCCTCCCTACGAAGGCGAGTTAATGCTGAACATCTTCAAGCTGGCTTGGGAGTTTTGCGAGCGGGGCGTTCTGCTGCACATCCGGCTTGGGTATTTAGAACCCTGCGAAAATCGCGCAGAGTTCCTACAAAGCCTAGAAGACCACATTCGTTGCAACGTACCCGTCAGTCCGCGCCCGAACTATCGAAGGGATAGGGACGGCCCCGATAACGTCACAAGTGATTGGCTGTGGGTTGACAAAAAGTGGAGCTGGAGCGGACTTGGTGTCAACCCGCCACCGTTTAAGTTTGCCCCTAACTGGAAAGATCCCCCTGCATACCAGCCCAGAAAACCATATTCAAAGCTAGTGGAGGGCGATCGCATCTACCTTCACGTCGAAAACGTCCTCCGAGAATGCAAAATATCGCACGTCAAATGTGAGGGCGATCGCTGCGATGTCTTCTTCTACCCACAAAGCGGATACCGCGACATAAAGGGAGTCCTTCATCGGGTCACAGCACTCGCTGGGGCACTCCCTGACTATGAACCCCCACAACCGGCCAAGCGTTACCTACCGCATTTGGTTCCTTCACAAAATTAGCGATCGCCTGAGGAGCGATCGCTAACGATGGGTCATCCACTGAAACTGTAATTTTCTTGTCCTATACCTCTTTACGGTCATGAGTCAACGCTATCAAGTTCGATGCTACAAACGAGGGCGATCGCCCCAGACTTTTGACTCAGCGGTTGCTGCCTCTAGTCACTTCGGTGTTCACAAAAACGTTATCTACAGAGCGCTCGACGAAGGGCGCAGCGTAAATGGATGGAAGCTTGAGCGGCTTTATCCAGAGAGTCAGCAAGCTTTGCGGAAGGCTCAGGGAATAACGACTGATACCTATGCAAGGCCAGATAGCGCATTCGCGATTGGGATGACAGTGTACCAAGCCGATCCAAGTGTAGCGAGTGCGATCGCGTCAAACGTCCCAGCAGGGCAGATCCCCAAAAAATATCAAGTAGTGGGGGGGGTGGCATGAGGGCGCTAGAACGACAATTCTCCCTAATCTCTGAGGGAGCCTTAGCCATACCAAACTCGGATAACACGCCGATGGATGGTGTTCGAGCCTACATCCTCAAAACCGTTGGCCAAGTTTACCTTCGGTGCTTCCCCGACGTTTGTGCAGCGATCGCCGTTCCCGATGCTCGGCAGAGCTGGATTTATTTTTCGTTTTACCTGAACTTCCGGGTTCCCGGTGGCCGTCGGGGCGCTGACACCCTCTACCTCCACCTCGACTCAGAGGATGCCTTAACCGTCAACTTTGCGCCAGGCGCGAGCGAGGTGGAGGTGTCAATTGTTGACAGCATACTTTGCGAAACCGGGATGGATGATGCCCCCGATGATGTTTCAGGTTTGCTTACCCTGCAAGAGGTTTGGCGATCTAAAGAAGTGGCGATCGCCATATACCAACAACTGATGCCAAACAAAGACTTACTCAGGACATGGCTTGACGCCGAAAGCCGCATCTACCACGACACGCAACAACTCCATGCGCAACTACGGAGGGCTAGCCATGCCTCTTCCAACTGATCAACGACCAGCAACAGAAAATGGCTCCAGCCCAGGTTATGTAGCAACAGCAAGCGATCGCCCTGTCAAACAACGACCCCTTGGTGATTGGGTGGGCGATCGCGTCCTCTGGGATGGGCGGCTTGACTACTGGGAGCCTTTCCGGCGAGACCGGATTCGGTTTGTTCTCACCATGGTCGCAGTGCGTCACTGGGCCACCGGAGAGATCCGATGCCTTGACCATCTCTGGTTCATGACAGACAAAGAGCATTTTAATCAGCCAAGCCGTCAGCGTTACTGCCATGTCGTCGGGAATGGCATCGTCTACGAGTACAGTCGCCGGGATGGCACCCGCGACTATGGCGTGCAACAAGGCCGTGGAGCCAGCCTCGAACGTATCGCCGAGAGCATTGAGAAAAGCCTGGCCCAGAATGGCGATCGCGAGATTGCCCAGATCCAAAACACGCTCAACCGACTGTACGAAGACTGGGAGCAGGGAGCCATCATCGCGCCCTACGACATCGACAAGAGTGCAGTTGCCGCAGAGCTTGAAAGCTTCAACACGCAGATCGAGCGAAAGCTACAAACCAAGGGTGTCCAGCAGGTACTCCAGTGTTTTGAAGGTTGTCGCCATGCTCGGAAGATGCAGTCATTCGCCGCACCAGGGTTCAAGGCTCCACGGCGGGAAGGGCGATCGGTCAGGGGGGTGGGGTGATGACACAGGAAAGAACTCCCAAAAAAGAGACATCTAAGAGAAAAAATCCGAGTAAGCGGATGCGCTTTGAAGTGTTTAAGCGTGATGGCTTTACCTGCCAATATTGTGGGACACAGCCACCAGAGAATGTCTTAGTTTGTGACCACATTGACCCGGTAAAGCTGGGAGGCAAAACAACACTAGAAAACCTGATTACAGCTTGCGAAAAATGCAATCAGGGGAAGGCTGCGAATCCCTTAGGAAGCATTATAAAGCGACCAGATGCTGACCTAATGTATCTTGAACTGCAACAAGAAATTGCAGAGTTGAAGCGCTTTAAGGACGCAGAAAAGGAAAGAGATGAATTGTTGCGAGCGATCGCCGATGAAATGCAAGACAGATGGATGGATATAACTGGCGATGACTATCCCCCGGGTTCACATATTTTCATTCAGATGCTTCGCAAATATTCCCCAGAAATTGTTAATGAAGCCGCACTAATAACAGCGAAAAGAGAGGCCGACGGACAATTTAGAAGATTAGATGACTTCCTCCCTTACATGTGGGGGGTAGCAAAGCGGATTAGTCAAAAACATGAAGCTCAGTTAGAAGCTTTACAGGTTGATGAAACGCCAGTAGTCGAAACACCAAAAATCGAGAATAGAGAGGAGTCTGATCATTTCTCAGACATTCCTTTTTGACTAGCCTTCCTAACACTTTGCTATAAACCATAGGACGAGATCATGCTATTTGACCAGCAAAATTTAGGGACTTTAATCCTTGCGGTATTAGACGATTATGGACTTCATTTTGTCTGCTGCTGTAAGTCCTGTAATAGCTTGAAGGGCGATCGCATGCCCAACGAGTGGCAGGGGAGGGCAACACAATGACCGAACTTGCACTACAGGTTTACATGAAGTTTTCGATGGATGGGCAATACGGGAAACTCACCATCCAAAAAGAGCAGATTCGATTTACCGGATCTGTTGAAGGGGCATTACTTCTATCTCAAATAATTTACTGGTCAAAGCGCACGCAAGATCCTGAAGGATGGTTTTACAAAACCTACTCTGATTGGACAGAAGAGATTTGCCTTTCAGAGTACCAAGTACGCCGCCATGTCAAAAAATTTGAGGCAAGTGGATGGATAGAAACACGACTCAGAAAACGCAACGGTGCGCCTGTAATTCACTATCGACTTAAGCAAGGCCTGCATGAATCCATTCTTGAATTTTTGAAGCACGAAGTATGTGGCGACATCCGCTTTCACCCCGAGAGCAGAATGGATTCTGAAGAAACTCAAGAATCCATTCTGGAGAAACTTCCGGTTGGAAACCAAAGAAACTCAAGAATCCATTCTGGAGAAACTTCCGGTTCTGATTCTAAAGAAACTCAAGAATCCATTCTGGAGAAACTTCCGGTTCTTTCTGTATCTCATCAACTACATACATCAACTACTGCATCAACTACTCATGTCGGGAATACGCCGAGTGCTGGCTCGGCTACGCCGGAGCCAGCGTGTGATGAGTCAGGCAGATCGAATGGATTGTCCGATCGCAAGAAACTAGAAATTAAAAAGCGCTGGTTTTATGGCGTTATGCTGCCTTACTACCCAGCTAGGTTGCTTGAGTCTGGCGATAAGGTTCGGAATTTCTCTAAGGTCAAGAAAAACTTGAGCCGCTATCTGGGCAAAATTCCGTTTGAAGCGATCGCCCCGAGTTCAATTCCTGCTGAAGTTTGGGACTTGCCAGCGCCGCAAATTCCTCTAGAAGTTTTCAAAGAATCTAGGGCCTCTTTGGCGATGAAAGCCATGCTGAGGCAACGGCGGCGGGCGACAGAAGTAGCTCTCGGAAGCGCACCTGAGTACTACCCGAAAGACGAAGCGATCGCCCCAGACATCAAGAACCCGCGCACATGGGCAGTGACCTTTGTCAAAGATCCTGCAACCTGGCTCAATTCTGCGGCCTGGGATGAGGAGTTCGAGGAAGCGCCCGAAGCACCCGATCGCCCAGCGGTACCCGAGACGATAGGCGATTCGCTTTGGATGCAGCGCCCGGAGACGGTTGATAAGGCTGAATATCCATGGTTTGCCGACCGCGATCGCATGCTCCAATTCTTTGAGCATCTGAAGGGCGCGATCGCTGCTCAAAACGACTCAGCGGAACGGAAGCAGGCGATCGCCCTAGCCATCTTCAACAAGGGTTGCCGCGCCGCGCCGCGCTCAACCGAGTACATCCGCCTGCGGCAGCACTGGATCACGTTTGCTGATGGGACTAACGACAGCGGCAGCAGCCGAACGCTTGGCGCTGAGCTACGGCGAACCGGATTGTCAGGAGCATTGCCAGGGCCCTGGGCCAATCGATTTGGCAAAGGATTTGCTGCCGACCTGAGCGGGCAAAGCTTATTGGATTACATGAAATGGCTAAAAACCTTGCCGGACGGGATTGGCGGTGAGGGAGTAGAGGCGATCGCCCGACGGGCAGAGCAATGGATGGAGGTAACAGCGAATGCAGGCTGAAGAGTTAACACAAGAACTGCGGTTGGCCAGTGCGACTCCACAGTTGCCGCACAACGTTGAGGCTGAGTATGCGGTCATCGGTGGGATATTGATTGACCCTACGGCGATCGCCCGTGCTCAACAGATATTGAAGCCAGAGTATTTTTACCTCCAACCG
>JBCBSL010000305.1:0-7671 GCA_039819145.1 Cyanobacteria bacterium J06638_22 | reverse complement strand
GGCAAACTGTCGTGAAATCCAGACACGACAGTTTGCCTGGACATGAGAAAAAAGAGTGACGGTTTTCACGGGTCGCGGACAAAACAAATCGACATCGGATCAACCAATTGAAATGGCACGAATGCATCACCTGAACCCAGCGGATAAGTGCTGAAGTTTAATCAAAGGTTTAATCAACATTTGAAAATGACATTTGACAATGATGAATGCTAACGAAAAGAATAATTTTCAATGTATTCCTCAATACATGAAATTGTTGCCTATGCTTCCGTACACCCTGTTTCTGCCACTATACTTTTGCTACTAATCTTATCGCTTCATGAGCCCTACGGTTGTGACTAGTGACGATGATACCTGCGATAATATTTGCTCCATTCAAAATGAAGATCTACACACAAAATTCATATAACCAACGCGATGATGCAATGATTTTGCATCAACTCCTGTTCCCTTTTCCGTGTGAGCTAACACAATGCCGGAAACATCCATCACCCGAAATAAAATATGACCTGAAATCAAGGAATGGCTGGTTAAGGGAGTCGATCAACCGGCCCCTCGACACAGTTGAGTCAAGATGGGGTACCGCATTCTGGTACACTCTAGAACAATAGAGCTGTCTTTGAAACGACGCAAAATCAGTGTTTTGGGAGGGTATTTGCGGTGGAAGCAACGCTTGGATTAGAAATTATCGAGGTAGTAGAAAAGGCGGCGATGGCATCTGCCCGCTGGATGGGAAAAGGGGATAAGAATACGGCTGACCACGTTGCAGTAGAAGCGATGCGGGAGCGCATGAATGATATTCACATGCGCGGTCGGATTGTGATTGGTGAAGGGGAGCGGGACGATGCGCCCATGCTCTACATTGGCGAGGAAGTGGGAATTTGCACCCGTCCTGATGCGAAGGAGTTCTGCAATCCCGAAGAGTTGCTTGAAATTGATATTGCGGTTGACCCCTGTGAAGGTACGAATCTTTGTGCTTACGGGCAGCCTGGTTCGATGGCAGTGCTAGCCATTTCGGAAAAAGGCGGCTTGTTCCACGCGCCTGACTTTTATATGAATAAATTGGCGGCTCCCGCGGTAGCACAGGGAAAGGTTGACATTCGTAAGAGCCCGACCGAAAACTTGAAGATTTTGGCCGAATGCCTTGATCGTTCGATCGACGAGTTGGTCGTCGTTGTGATGAAGCGGGAACGTCATGATGAGTTGATCAAAGAGATTCGGGATGCCGGGGCACGGGTACGTTTGATTTCGGATGGTGATGTGTCTGCTGCTATTTCCTGTGCGTTTTCGGGAACTAACACCCACGCGCTGATGGGAATTGGTGCAGCTCCCGAAGGAGTCATTTCTGCGGCAGCCATGCGTTGCCTAGGTGGACACTTCCAGGGGCAATTGGTGACGGATCCAGCCATTGTGAAAACGAAGGAATGGGCTAATGCGACGAAGGAAGCGAACGTTGCTCGTCTGAAGGAAATGAACATCACCGACCCGGATAAAGTCTACGAAGCCGACGAATTGGCATCCGGCGACACGGTTCTGTTTGCTGCCTGCGGCATCACTGGTGGGATGTTGATGGATGGGGTTCGCTTTTTCCATGGCGGTGCACGTACCCAAAGTCTTGTTATTTCCAGCCAGTCTAAGACAGCTCGCTTTGTCGATACGATCCACATGCACGATGCCCCCAAAGCGTTGCAACTGCGCTAAGTTGGCGGGCTTGTAAGTAGATAGGCAGCTTCGCTATTCCACCTTAGATGTGCTAGCTGACTGTCGTAAGGTAAGACTGAAGGGGACATGGAATCATCTGTGTCCCTTTTTGTTGAGGTATTCTATGGGCCAATATCCGCAAATGTTCACTGATAGGCCTTACGCATTGGATACGAAAAACCAAACTCACCAAACTCCGTAACCTCTGACTGAAAATAACGTGTGCCCAAAGGGATCCGATTCCTACGGCCATGCCTGCAACATCGAAAATAAAGCGAAGGAATCGGATTCCTCAACCCTCAGCCTTTGCACCCCTTACAATGATTGAATGGTTTCGAGTACTGAGATTTCCATGACCGCTCCCAGCAATCCAGAGTCTCAGGCTTCTTCCCCAGTTCTTAGAGGTAGGTCGTCCGATCGCCCTGGCGATCGCCAAGAAACCCTGGAAGCCTGGTTGTTTTTGCTACCAGCCCTAATTTTTCTTGGAGTCTTTGTCCTCTATCCGATCGCCTATCTATGCATCCTCAGCTTCACCCAGGGCAGTTTTACCCGTGAGGGGACTTACTGGGTAGGGTTGCGCAATTATTGGCGCTTGGCCTTGAGTGCTGATTTCTGGCAGGTGCTGGGGAATACGGTCTACTTTACGGTGGCGACAGTGATTCCCAGTTTGTTGCTGCCACTGGGGTTAGCTGTGTTGTTGGATCGGGCGATCGCCCTGCGTGATGTGCTGCGAACCGCCTACTTTATCCCTTCAATCACCTCGTTGGTAGCGGTGGGGTTGGGTTTCCGCTGGCTGTTTCAAAACAATGGCCCCGTCAATGGTCTGTTGGGGGCGATCGGGATAGACGCCATTTCTTGGCTCAGTAGTGCTACCTGGGCAATGCCCGTGATCATCCTGCTCAGCACGTGGAAGCAAATTGGCTTCAACTTGGTGGTTTTTCTGGCGGGGCTGCAAACGATTCCGCAATCTCGCTATGAAGCCGCAGAGTTGGATGGAGCCAATGGGTGGCAAGCATTTTGGCATATTACTCTGCCAGGATTGCGCCCAACGTTTATCTTTGCCGCTGTGACCACAGCAATCTTTACCCTGCGCAGCTTTGAGCAGCCCTACGTGATGACGGGGGGTGGCCCGCTCAATTCCACCAATTTGTTAGTGTTTTATATCTACCAAGAAGCATTTGGGCAATTTGACTTTGGCTATGCGGCAGCAGCGGCAACGGTGCTGTTACTGTTCACCTTGGTATTGGTATATGTGCAATTGCGCTTGTCCCAAGACAATCCCTGAGAGCCGATGAGGGTCCAATGGGAAGCTAGATGCATCGCATTCCCCTCTTAGGAAAATCCTCTTAGGAGATTTTCAAGAAAGACTATCCCCTTTCAAGGAGATGCCCTTCGACTGCGCTCAGGGCACAAACAGCTAGCTGGCTGAGCGCAGTCGAAGCCAGCGGGCACATTCTTTTTGAAAATCACCTAACTAGAAGTCCAGGGTGAGTTGGACATAGGTTTCCTTGGGGCGTGAGATGGATTGGGAGCGATCGCCCTCATGCTCCAGATTGGTGATGGATAAACCCAGGAGGCGCACTTTCTGCTGTCCCGCTTCGGTGAGCGCCAGCAGCTCGATGGCCAACCCGAGGATGGCCTCGCGATCCGCCAGCGGTTCTGGCACCGTGCGGCTGCGAGTGATCTGTTGATAATCGGCGTACTTCACCTTGAGGGTGAGGGTGCGTCCGCTGGTGTGCTTGTCGTCGAGGCGGGCTTTGAGCTGCTGCGACAGAGTTTCCAGCGCAGCGAGGATAGCAGGGCGATCGCCCAAATCTTCAAAGAAACTCGTTTCCACACCGATGGACTTGCGAATTCGGTTGGGGTTCACCGGGCGATCGTCCTCGCCCCGCGCAATCCGGTAGTAGAACCGCCCCGTCTTACCAAAGGCATCCACCAGTGCCGCTTCCGTCCATTGTTTCAGGTCTGCTCCCGTGCGGATGCCCAGGCGATGCATTTTGGCGGCGGTCGCCTCCCCCACACCGTAGAACTTCTCGATAGGTAACTCCGCCACAAAGGAGGCCGCTTGCTCTGGGCGAATCAGCGTCAATCCATCGGGCTTGTTCATCCCTGAAGCCATCTTGGCTAGAAATTTGTTGATAGAAATGCCAGCAGAGGCCGTGAGATGAGTCTTTTGGGCGATCGCCCGCTTGATCTCCTGGGCAATCAGCGTCGCCGAGGATTTGCCCTGCTTATTCTCTGTGACATCGAGGTAGGCTTCATCTAGAGCCAGCGGTTCGACCAGATCCGTATATTGCAGAAAAATCGCCCGCACCTGCTCCGAAACAACGCGATACACATCAAAGCGAGGTTTCACAAAAATCAGATGGGGGCACTTTTGGATAGCGGTTCGCGACGGCATGGCGGAATGGATGCCAAATCGCCGCGCCTCATAACTGGCCGCTGCTACAGCCCCACGCTTCTCCGGTCGCCCGCCCACGACAACGGGCTTGCCCCGCAGTTTGGGGTTATCTCGCTGCTCCACCGACGCATAAAACGCATCCATGTCGATGTGGATGATTTTGCGCATCCCGACGCCTCTATCCCTGCGCTCAGACGGATTTTAGAGTTGCCCCCGATTGTCTATTTCCAATTCTATTAGTTCTGGCCAAAGTGATGACTCTGCAGAGTGAGGAGTGGAGTGCAAAACCACAGAGGCACAGAGGAAACGGAGAGATCCCTTATACCTTTGTGTCTTTGAGCCTTTGTGGTGAATCGCTCGGCTAGGGCAGCGAGAACTGGGAGGACTCAGTTTGAGCGTCGGGGGTTTCGGAAATTTCGATGATGTAAGGATAGAAGCGGTTGACTCGATGGGAGCCGACCCAGATTTCGTAGAGTCCGGGCAGCCATTCCCCTGCCATGCCGGGGTTGAAGTCGAGGCTGTAGTTGTCGTTGCACCACACTCCACCGGGGCCGCGCACGACGAGGGTAGTGTCCTCAGTGCTTTGCACCTGCAAGCTGAGGAAGGCAAAGGCACTGGTCAGCTCCATGCGGTGGTCGGGTTGGCTATCCACAAAACCCAGGCAGGGACCCGTGTCGGTTTCGGAGCGATCGGTGAGCCGGGTGGCGGAGGTTGTGCCGCCGCTGATACCGCGCACGATCACCGGAGAAAAGCTGGGACTGAGACGCACATCCTCGAAGATGGAACCGCCGCCCTGAATCACGGCCTGGGCCTGGGCAGGGGGCGCAAAAGCACTGCCAACCAACCCCAGAGCGAGGCCGGGTGCGAGATAGGAAAAGAGCCGATGGAACATGGGCAGGAGAAATGGAGGTTTGAGCAGTTGGATTATATAGACGATTAACCCTGGAAGAATGATTCTGAAGAAATTCCCTAAACGTAATGACGCTGCAAAATTATTGGGCGATCGCCAGTGCCTTCTTCAGGCGCGACTGGTCTTGCTGACGCTGGTGCAACAAGAGCCAGGATTGAATCAGGTCAGGCCCCTTAAGCGCTCCGGTAAGGGCGGCGCGGAGGGTTTTCATGACCAAACCCTTTTTCAAGCCTTTGCCTTTTACGACTTGTTGGATCAGTACCTTGGCATCGTCTACCGTGTTGAGTTCTGCTGATTCTGACAGAGAGAGGACTTCCTGAAGGGCGATCGCGACCCCATCCTGCTGCAAATGCTGGGTCGCATCTTCGTCGAACTCGATATCGGTCTCGAACAAGTAGCGGGTCATGGGGGGCGCTTCATCCAGCCGCGAGAGGCTAGGGCCGATGACCGCCGCCATTTGTTCCAGCCAGGGGCGATCGCCCTCTGCATCAAAGGCCATCCCAGCCGATTGCCAATAGGGAATCAAGGCATCGGTGAGCTGCTCCACTGGCATCTCGTGGAGATACTGGCTATTGATCCAGTTCAGCTTATCCCAGTCAAACTTTGCGCCCGCCTTGTTGACCCGCTCAAATCCGAATTTCTCCACGGCGGCGGTCAGGGTAAACAACTCTGTCATCGGTTCTGGAGGTGACCAGCCGAGCAAGGTCATATAGTTGGCGATCGCCTCGGCAGTGTAGCCCATATCACGAAAGTCAGAAATGGACGTCACACCATCCCGCTTGGAAAGTTTTGCCCCCTGCTGATTCAAAATTAGGGGGGTATGCCCAAATTCTGGCACCGTTGCACCCAATGCTTCGTACAGCAGAATCTGCTTGGGGGTGTTGCCAATATGATCCTCCCCCCGGATCACTTGGGAGATCTGCATATCAATGTCATCGACCACTACAACAAAGTTATAGAGGGGTTGTCCAATTTCCTTCGGGTCGGCGGCTCGGGCAATCACCATATCGCCCCCCAGATCGCGCCCTTTCCAAGACACATGCCCCCGCACCAGGTCTTTCCAGGTAATCTCACGCTCGGGGTCAATCTTGAAGCGAATCACCGCCTGCCGTCCCTCAGCAATGTAGGCCGCTTCTTGCTCCGGCGTCAGGTTGCGATGGCGGTTGTTGTAGCGGGGCGCTTCACTGCGAGCCTTTTGAGCCTCGCGCATGGCATCCAATTCTTCAGGGGTGTCATAGGCGCGATAGGCCAGCCCCTTGTCCAACAAGGTCTGAATCGGCTGACGGTATAAATCCAACCGCTCGGATTGGTAAAACGGGCCTTCGTCCCATTCCAATCCCAACCAATGCAGCCCATCCATAATGTTCTCAGTGTATTCGGGGCGCGATCGCTCTAAATCTGTATCCTCAATCCGCAAAACAAAGGTGCCGCCCTGGTGGCGAGCAAACAGCCAGTTGAAAACCGCTGTACGGGCTGTACCAATGTGCAACAACCCGGTAGGGCTGGGGGCGATGCGAACGCGAACAGACATAAGTGCTAAGGACGCTACAGATTAAGGATCATATAAAAAGAGATCGTGCAACCGCAGCAGGTGAGCTGCGCTGGCGCGAACCCTTGCCATTGTAGCCGGGTCGGGGGACAGGCGGGGAATCAGCCGGGAAGGGAAAGCGGTCGTGATAGGCGGGTGGACGAATTGGCCGACTCAACTAGAGGGTGTCCTCTTTGAAAGCACCTTCCTAGAGGATAGACAGGTGGGCGATTGCTGGAGCGGTGCATCAATGCTGTGGTTCCCAAGTTTCTCGTTTATGCTTCAAGGGGTATAGCATTGATAACCATCGACACATTGAATTCTTATGGTTCTCCTCTCTTCAGATTCGTTGGATGCGGAACGATTGGGTACGCAACAGCTGAATACGCTGGCGGTTGATATTGGCGGAAGTGGGATTAAGGTCATGGTGCTGGACGAGGCAGGGCAACCCCTGACAAAGCGCGATCGCCTCGATACCCCCGGTTCAGCAACCCCCAAGACTATCATTCCAATGATCACCAAGTTGGCCGCTGGCAAAGAGTTTGATCGGGTGTCTGTCGGGTTTCCGGGAGTTGTGCGCCAGGGACGGACGATGACCGCTGTGAACCTGCACCCCGATTGGCACAACTACCATCTGCAGCAGGCGTTGGAAGGCAAGCTATCGGCTCCGGTACGGGTTGCCAATGATGCTGATATTCAAGGATTCGGGGCGATTCAGGGTACGGGCGTGGAATTGGTCGTGACTCTGGGAACCGGATTTGGCTCCGCATTGTTTGTGGATGGCACCTTGGTGCCCAATCTGGAGTTGGGACACCATCCCTTTCGCAAGGGCGACACCTACGAAGAGCAGTTGGGTCGAGCGGCTCTGGAGTCTGAGGGGAAAAGCAAGTGGAATCGGCGGTTGGAGAAGGCGATCGCCAAGCTCGATCGCGCCTTCAACTACGAGGTTCTCTACTTGGGCGGCGGCAACGCCAAAGAGATCACGTTCGACTTGCCTGAGAATGTGCAAACGGTTCGCAATGTTGCCGGATTACTCGGCGGTATCGCCCTCTGGAAGTAAGTCACGAGGGTTAAACCGCACTTATAGCCTTACGCATTGAGATTAGAACCCAATCATTTTTTGAAAGCCCC
>JBCBSL010000304.1:0-7703 GCA_039819145.1 Cyanobacteria bacterium J06638_22 | reverse complement strand
TTTTTGGAAGAGTCTGATTCTATTGCGTTTCAGGCCCCTTTTTCTGTCCCCCTTTCACTTTTCCTGAATAATCCAGGCTAGGGGATACGGTCTAACACTACTGCTCTCAACATACAAGGGGAGCCGGATTCAAAGTCCCTCTCCCGCTCTGGGAGAGGGATTTAGGGTGAGGGCGACAAAGTTGGGATGCACCCAATTTGGTTAGCAGAATGATGGTTTGAAAGCCGCGATTTGCGAAGCTTTCAAACCATTCATCCACCATCAAGTGTTTGCAGAGTAGTCAACCGTGCCTAACGTCCCATGCCGGGAATCATCCCCGTGCTGAGGCGCTTAATGGCGCGGTTGGCCACATCACCGTAGCTCGCTTTGCCACAAAGAATCTCTGCCATCCGCTGAGTCGCAGAGGGGCGCTTGACCCCAAGCCTGTAGCCCACCTTCGGCACCCGATAGAAAATGCCAGATAGCCGCTGTGCCCAGGCCATATCTTTGCCCCATTCCTCGTGAATCGTTTGGGTGTATTGCTCTAGGGCATCGGTTGCCCCCCCTACGGCCTTGTCGATCGCCTCTGCGGCCTTCACCCCCGTGAGGATGGATGGACGAATCCCTTCAGCGGTCATAGGGTCAACGACACAGGCCGCTTCCCCAGCGAGTAGCGCGTTCTGGGTGTGCAGCTTCTGATCGCCATCCCACAGGCAAAGGGGATGGCCATACTGCTTCGTCTTGCCCAGCTCGATGCCAAACAAGGTAGCGTATTCCGTCAGAATCGATCGGAAATCCTGTGGTTCACCGCCTCGGAAGGTGCCAATGCCAATGGAATAGCCATCAGCTTTCGGGAAGTTCCAGATGTAGCCGTTCTTCACCATGCCAAATTCAAAGTAAACGGCATGGGGATCTTCGACATTGACAGATGCTTCTGCTTCTAGGGCACCGCCAAGGCGACGCTTGCGTTCCTTGAAGCCCAGCCATTTAGCCATTGGGCCTTTGGCTCCATCGGCAGCGATCAAGAATTTTCCATCGAAGCTACCATTGGCAGTCTCCACTTGCCAGTGGTCATTCTGGAAGGTGATGCCTTTCACCTCTGTCGCATCTTTTAGCTCTGCACCCTGGCTCTGGGCTTGCTTGATCAAAAAGTGATCAAACACATCCCGTCGCACCATCCAGATGGGCTCGAGGTTGTCTAGATTGGCTTCTGCGGGGTCTTCCATTTGCCAGGTGTAGCGGATGGAGTTGACCCTAAGAGAAATAGCAGGGCTGAAGTCAAAATCAAACCACTCAGCGACTTGAGGAGAAACACCACCACCACAAGGCTTGTAGCGGGGTAGGGTTTCCTTTTCGAGAACTAAAACCGATCGCCCGCGTTTGGCAAGGTGATAGGCAGCGCTTCCTCCAGCGGGTCCAGCACCCACAATAATGCAGTCATACATTGGCGATCGCTCCTGTCATAAATGCTCTGTTCCATCTAAAGCGAGCGATCGAGAAGTGTCCAGTTTTCTCGCACGGATCGATACAAAATTTGGGGTCTGATGAAGAGATTCTGAAGCTGAGATTGATGATTTTCAATTCAATATACCGCCTAAAAAACAGAGAGCCTTTGAATTTGGGGAGCGTAGGCAGTGTCCACGCCACCCAAATTCAAGGGTTCGATCTTGGCAGTTGGACTATCAACACGCCACTACCGGGGGATAAAATAGCATCCGAGAATACTGTTCGCCACCATCATTATCGCTAATGCCCCAGTAACCGGCATCAGTCACAGCATGGCTCCTCTCGTTTCTTTAAAATAGCCAAGACTTACGCAGTTTGATGATTTTGAGGGCGCATTGCGCCCTCAAAATCATCAAACTGCTTTATTTTCACGCAAGTCCCTTAATGCATGAGTCCTAATAGCAAAAAATTGGGAGGAGCCATCATCTGGCTGTCCTCCCATACTTAATCTAAAGACTCTTCGCTGAAGACCTACAAAAGCAAGGTATCAATTACTTCAGCCGACTGATGACCGACGACTATGCCGCCCACTTCTGCGCAACGAGTTCTGCTAGATCGACAACCCGCTGGCTATAGCCCCACTCATTGTCGTACCACGCAATCACCTTAACCATGTCGCCACCCATCACCATAGTCAGACTCGCATCAACGATCGAAGAAGCATCAGTCTTACGGTAGTCGATGGAAACAAGGGGCAGATCACTGTATTCCAAAATGCCTTTGAGTGAACCTTCGGCTGCTGCCTTCAGAGCTTCGTTAACCTGATCGGCGATCGCAGGTTTCGACACCTGAGCGACCAAATCTACCACCGATACATTTGGTGTAGGAACCCGCATGGCAATGCCATTCAGCTTGCCTGCCATTTCAGGAATGACCAGCGCTACGGCCTTAGCAGCACCTGTCGTTGTCGGAACAATGTTGAGTGCAGCCGCTCGAGCACGGCGCAGGTCGCGGTGGCTGGCATCGAGCAAACGTTGGTCACCGGTGTAGCTGTGGGTTGTGGTCATGGTGCCTTTAACAATTCCAAAGGCGTCGTTCAAGACCTTGACCACAGGTGCAAGACAGTTGGTGGTACAACTGGCGTTGCTAACGATCGGATGCTCTTCGTGCTTATAGTCTCCGTCGTTTACACCCATAACGAAGGTGCCAATATCACCACCCTTACCGGGGGCTGTAATCAAAACTTTCTTGGCTCCAGCCTGCATATGCTTGGATGCGCCATCATAGGTGACGAAAACCCCAGTGGATTCGATAACCAAATCCACCTCCCACTCTTTCCAGGGGAGATTCAAAGGGTTGCGATCCGACACGCACTTGATGACCTTGCCATTGACGGTCAAGCTGTTGTCATCACCAAAGATGTCTGCATCCAGCTTCCCCAACATGGAATCATAGGTAAGCAGGTGAGCATTCGTACGCGGATCCGAAGTATCGTTAATACCTACCACATCAAGCTGGCTGTTCTCGCGGGTCAACCAGCACCGTAAAAAGTTCCGACCAATACGTCCAAAACCATTAATAGCTACTCTAACCACTGCGTCTTCCCTCTATATCTCATGGTTCGCCGATGATGGACTGATCATACACGTTCGTGAGACATGCTCTCAAGGAAAGAGAAATTGGCCGTTTTCGAAAGAAAAAACGAGTAGGCTGGAGTATTTGAAAGAAAATCAAAGAAAATAAATAGGCGATCACGTCAAAAAAAATGAGTACATTTACTCATCTTGCTTATTTACTTAAAATGATTAGGTTTACTAATTGTTCGGCTGGGATGACGGGAGGTAGAGCTGGTGCTGCTGGATATAGGTTTTGACCGTTGCGGGAACGAGGGAATCAATCGGCTGGCGATCGCGCACCTGTTGTCGAACGACGCTGGATGCAATGGGGATCGGTTGCATATCCAGGAGTTGCCAACTCAAGTCGATCCCTCGGGTCCGCCAGTGAGCCTGCTGTGCCTGAATGCACTCCATGGCGGTCGCTGTGCTATACGCAAGGGGTGAGATGGTGGAGGCCGGAGCAGAGGAGAAGGGGCGGGGGGCAATCAGCCAAGTGCATTGGGGAATGAGGCGATCGCTCTGATACCAACGGGGAAGGGAATCAAAAGCATCCAGCCCCAGAATCCAGTACCACCTAACCTGGGGATACCGCGTTTGCAATCGGCTCAAGGTAGCGATTGCAAAGGATTTGGCGGGGAGATCACGCTCGATGTCAGATGCATGGAACTGCGGATAGGGGGCGATCGCAGTCTGTACCATAGCCAGTCGATGGTTGAAGGGAAGCAGCGATTCCCGGCGACGGTGCGGGGGGCGATAGGCGGGTACCCATACCACGCGGTGCAGCATAGCCTGATCCTGTGCCGTTTGGGCAATCTGAATATGTCCCCAGTGCGGCGGGTTGAATGTTCCCCCTAGTAAGCCCCAGGATTCACACTCAGCCTGAATCTGGGAGCTTCTGTCATCCCCTCTTCCCATACCTCTCCATCCCGTCATCGGGCGGTTGAAGTCGTGATGATCTGAGCAACATGCGCGATCGCAACCTCTGCCACTTATTCATGTTGAACCTCCATTTTTGCAGGTGGTATCGCGTTGTAGATCGGTATCGCGGAATGAATTAAACGCTGGCAAATGGGAGGTTACGGCTATGCTTAATAGCACCTAATGTGGATGCTTTTCGAGGGGGACTCGGATGGAGTTGATGGCATGGATGGGTGCGATCGCGTGAGCAGCCAAAAACTCTTCTTCGCAGCTCTAGGCGATCTTTTTTGACCCGCCCTATCTCTTGATCGGCATCATCGGGATCCTATCCACTCGGTATCCATATGGACGGATGCATTCTGCGCATTTATTGCGTAATCTACGTTGAATGCTGATTTTGGTATCCGTTTGCACAAAGCGTAAATGTCTCATTGCCCAAAGAATAGAGTATAAAAAAATCTATCTCTTTCCGGATTTGACCAAAATAGGGCCGTTTCCCTGAGAATATCGAGGTTTAATTGCGAATTAATCAATTCTTGATATGATGACGCGTGATATTTTCTGTGGTGTGTGGTGTGTGATTGAGGAGCGAGGATGAAAAATGCGGTTGATCTTAGCGGAAAGCCGTTTCACTTTATCGGTATTGGCGGTATCGGAATGTCGGCGTTGGCCTACGTTCTAGCAAAACGGAATCTTCCTGTCTCGGGTTCAGACATTTGTTTGAACGAGATTATGACGCGGTTGGAGCAGCAGGGGGCAGACATTTATACGAGCCAAGCTGCGGCCAATCTCGATCGATATCGACCTATTACTGAACGGCTTTCGACGGCGGCAGCCAATGGATCGGGTTCCAAACTCGAAACTGTTGCCTATTCAACTCAGCAGGCAACGTCTGTGGAATCGGCTGAGCCTGTGGCGCGATCGCTGCCCCCCCTGGATGCAGCATTATCTACCCATGATTTGCCGCAAGTCATTTGCTCGACAGCTATTCACGACAATAATTCAGAATTTCGGGCGGCTCAAGCGATGGGTTGCCCCATTTATCATCGCTCGGATCTGTTGGCGGCTCTGATGCAAGAGTATGAGGGGATCGCGATCGCCGGAACCCACGGCAAAACAACGACCAGTAGCATGACCGGGTTTCTGCTGCTAAAGGCAGGCCTCGACCCGACCATTGTTGTTGGGGGTGAGGTAGAAGCCTGGGGCGGCAATGCCTATGTAGGGCATGGCCCCCATCTAGTCGCTGAAGCCGACGAATCGGATGGGTCTCTCATCAAACACCATCCTAAGATTGGTGTAATTACCAATATTGAGCTCGATCATCCCGACCACTACACCAGTCTGGACGAGGTCATCCACATCTTTCAGCAGTTTGCTGAGCAATGTGGTGTGTTGGTTGGCTCTTGGGATTGCGACGTGATTCGTCAGCATATTCCCACCGACATTAGCTACAGCCTCAATCCGCAGAGTGGCGCTGACTACATTGCTGACCAGATTGTGTTGCATGCAGAAGGTGTTTCAGCACGTATCTGGGAGCAAGGACAGGTGCTCGGAACGATCCGTCTGGGTCTACTAGGACGGCACAATTTGAGCAATGCGCTAGCAGCGATCGCTATCGGGCGAAAACTAGGGCTAGGTTTCGATACTATCGCCGATATCCTGCCACAGTTTGTTGGTGCACGACGCCGATTCGAACATCGGGGCGAAGCACACAACATTGTGTTTGTGGATGACTATGCTCACCATCCCAGCGAAATCCACGCGACCCTGGCAGCAGCAAGCTTGCGGGTGCAATCCCCTAATTCATCCCAAAATCGGCTGGTCGCTGTCTTTCAGCCCCATCGATACAGTCGCACCAAAGCCTTTTGGCAAGAGTTTGCGCAAGCCTTTGGCGATGCCGACTGGGTTATCGCCTCGGATATCTACAGCGCGGGTGAGCCCAACGCTGGCAGCGTTTCGGGAGAAGGGCTAGCGCAAGCGATCGCCCAGTATCACGACCGCGTTGACTTTTGCCCGACCCTGGCGCATGTTACTGAACATCTCAAGCAGATTTTGAAACCCGGAGATTTGGTGCTGTTTTTAGGAGCCGGGAATCTCAATCGCGTGATTCCTGATCTGTTGACCTACTACCAAAGCCTAGATTTGGGAACCCTCATGCTAGAGGCTACAAGCTAGAAACACCTCCATGGGTTTCACCGCGTTCGGTCTCGCGATGCATCATGATCGAGTTGACAGCTCATCCGGATTTTCTTGCAGTACGGTTGAACACACGAACTACACTGATATCCAAAATAAGCGGCGACTCGCTGATTATCCTCATCCCCCCAAACCTGCTATCTGCATGGCAGTTGGGCGAAGGAAATGCCAGAACGAATCACACCCTGAACTCACAACCACACCCTATCTCCTACGCCACTCCTTACCATGCTGCACGTTACCCTCCCTTTTCTCAGTCATTCATCTATACTCGCCTTTGCTAACCCATGACACTTTCCAAGCCGACTGACGTTGATCCCCCGGTTGTCCCCAAGGTTGTGCCTATCTCGCGTGAGGTAGCTCTGTCTTCTTCGTCGCCGTCTGTGGTACTCGGTGTTGAGGCATCGCCCATCACCCTCCCCCATACCAATTGCCTAATTCGCCCCCGGGTTCCCCTTGCCCGCTATACTTCCTACCGTGTGGGTGGCCCTGCGGAATGGTTTGTCATGCCCCGTACAGCGAGTGAACTGGCTGAAAGTGTGGCCTGGGCAAACAAGCACAGCGTCCCCATCATGTTTCTGGGGGCAGGTTCTAATCTATTGATCAGCGATCATGGGTTGCCAGGGTTAATCATTTGCACCCGCCATCTGCGCCACAGCCACTTCGATCACGACACCGCTCAAGTGACGGTTGCCGCAGGAGAACCTCTGCCTAGTTTGGCCTGGAAAACCGCAGAATTAGGCTGGAGCGGATTGGAATGGGCCGTCGGAATTCCCGGTACCGTTGGCGGTGCTGTTGTGATGAATGCAGGCGCCCATCGCTCCTGCGTCGCCGACATTCTCCTCAATACCCAGCTAATTACGCAAACCGGGGGAGACGTTTCACTGAATGTTGCCGATCTAGACTATCGGTACCGCACCTCCATCTTGCAAGGCGATATGTCTCGCTTTGTGGTGCAAGCAACCTTCCAGTTGCAGCCCGGGTATGAGCCAAATGCGATCGCGACAAAAACCCACCACCACAAAGCCCACCGCCATCGCACTCAGCCGTACCATCTGCCTAGTTGTGGCAGCGTTTTCCGCAATCCCACCCCTTATGCAGCAGGCTGGCTGATTGAGCAAACTGGCCTTAAGGGGTTCCAAATTGGCGATGCGCAGGTCGCCGAGCGTCATGCTAATTTCATCCTCAATTGCGGCAAAGCGACCGCCACTGACATTCTTCGATTGATTCACCATGTTCAGGAAAACGTGGAGCAGCGCTGGCAACAACAACTAGAAACCGAGGTCAAAGTCCTTGGCAAGTTTGAAATTGCTTAGGGGCTGTCATCAGTTAGGTGTCAAATTCCTTCCACAAAAGCGTTTACAGCCCCTTACTCATGTTGTTGGGGCGGGTGCGTAAACACTTATACCAAATCCGGTTAAGCAGCCGTCAAACCCAACTATCGTTTTGCCCGCTGCAGTGCAGCGGGCAAAACGATACAGCATTTCCGAAGCTGGTGAGGTGCATTCGACCCTTGAAATATAAGCGTTTTAGCCCTAAAACTGCACC
>JBCBSL010000303.1:0-7717 GCA_039819145.1 Cyanobacteria bacterium J06638_22 | reverse complement strand
CATACTGAGACTGAAAACTTTGCCTAGCAAGGCTTCTGACTTAAAGTCCTTTCAAAGATCAAATCGGATTCCTATATCAAGTTCGGTTAAATATAGCTTTGCGCCTTGAGATTAGGAGAGACCACATTTTTGCCTCAGCGCGTAGTGCTATAGCTATAAAACCCAACTATATGTTTGCGCCCGCTGTGATGCAGCGAGCGCAAACGATAGTTGGGTTCTTCAACCGGATTTGATAGAACTTCTGTTTTGATTAAAGCGGGCGATAGACGCGGTAGTTGACCTGCGGAAAAATATTGTCGATCGCCTCCACTTTTTCGAGCCAACCCGAATCAACTTTGCCTTGCCCCAGATCTTCCCAAAGTTTATTGAAACGCATCAGGTGCGATCGCGTCCGGCGCACTGCATAGGGCACCATCGTTCCGGTGCGCATAATGAACGCCCAGTCTGAGGACTGTGCCAGCAATAGCTCTCGAGCCGCCTGGTTGAGAGCACGCCATTCCAGCTCATCAGCAGGTTCCTTGCGCGACAGGTCAATCATCCGCTCAGCTGCCTTGTGGAGGTGGGGATAAACCCAGGCATTCGTGTCATTCAGCCAGTATTCATGGAAGCCTTTGTACCCCCAACTCGATTGGGAGGGACGACAAACCTGCTGCGTGGGATTTCCTTGCAAATAGTCGGCCAAATGCGTCATTTCATAGGTCCCCTGGTCGAACCAGGTTTTACGGAATAGATAGTCGAGGAACCAGGGTCCTTCATACCACCAATGCCCAAACAGTTCGGCATCGTAGGGGGAAAGGATAATGGGCTGACGCTGCATAATCTCATGCAGATGCTGCACTTGGCGCTCCCGGTTATACATGAAGTTGCCCGCATGTTCGGCTGCTTTCTCGCGTGCCCAGTAGGGGTCGTAGAGGGCTTTATCGCTTAGCCCCAGCCCTTTGCCCGTAATCTTGTGGTATTTGATGCCGACATTTTTGCGCTGCCCGTTGGGCATGACGTAGGGCTTAATGTATTCGTACTCCGCATCCCAGCCTAGGTCGCGATAGAACTCACGATATTCCGGCGAGCCGGGGTAGCCGACGACCGACGACCAGACCTGCTGCGAAGATTCATGGTCGCGACCAAAGGCGGCAACCCCTGTTTCGGTGAAGATGGGAGCATAGGTGCCGAAGCGTGGGCGGGGACGAGCATACAGCAAGCCATGGCCATCCATAATGAAGTAGCGCAGGCCAGCATCGGCGACCATGCGCTCTAACCCCTCGTAATAGGCACATTCTGGCAACCAAATTCCATTAGGGGGGCGATCGAACACCTGCTCGTAGTGCTCCACCGCCACCTTAATCTGTGCCCACACCGCCTGGGGATACATTTTCATCAACGGCAAATAGCCGTGGGTTGCACCACAGGTAATGATTTCCAGATTGTTGCTATCTTGAAACGCTTTGAAGGCCGTAATCAAATTGCCACCATAGCGTTCCCAGACCCCTCGCACGGTATTGAATTCTTTTGCATAATGCTCAGCCAGATATTGCATATGCCCGTTCTGGCTATGGCGATCGATCTCTAGTTCAGCTAATTCTTCGAGCTGCGCCAGGTGATCGCTATAACGCTCTTGCAACAGCGGATCAGCCAGCATCGACACGAGGGGTGGGGTAAGGCTCATGGTGAGCTTGAAATCGACACCATCGCGCTTGAGCCCCTCAAACATGAGAATCAGTGGCACATAGGTTTCGGTGATGGCTTCAAATAGCCATTCTTCCTCTAACACATAATCACTTTCGGGATGGCGCACAAAGGGGAGGTGGGCATGGAGAACTAGGGCGAGGTAGCCAATACTCATAATTTGGAGATCGTTTGCGATGGGGACTCAAAGGACAAGGTACGGGTGCAAGCCTACCGAAAGGGTGACAATTTAACGCGATGGGCAGGGCACCTGATAGGTAGAGAAGAGAAAGGGTAAACCATCATTACAAAAAGATTTATTACAAAACGTTGAAAAAGAGAAACAAAATTGAAAAGGAGAAACAAATGCAGGCCTCCGGAAAAAGTTGCAATCCAGAAGGTTTACGCCAGAATTGATAAAAAGTCTGTTGGAAATTTGAACCATTTTTGACATCTGCAAATATGCTAGGGCATATCGCCCAGCAAATTGCAGGCGAACAATGATCAAACGCATGATCAGGCGGAATGGTTATGACATCGTCAAATTTGATTGAACAAGCAAAACAAGGAGACCCATCGGCGATCGCCACCCTCATGAATCGGTCTCTCGAACCCCAAGGCATCACGGCTTCTGTGGCACGTGATAGTCATCGCCTCCAGGTTCTGCTAGAAGGCTCACAGTTGCCCAGCCGTGACGTACTTGTTGCCTTTGTGCAAAATGGCATTGCCAATTTAGGAATTGATGACATCAGCACAGTCGAAGTGTCTGGCAAACAGAGCGATCAGGTTGAGCGAGCCTGGAGCCACGAATGGCAGCTAGATACTGCGACACTTGGGGCAGCGGGTAATTCTCCTGGTCAGGTTGTGGTTCCGCCTCCACCTGCCTCGGCAATGCCAGCAGAAGCAGAAGTTGGCGACGATGCCATTCCCTCAGCATCTGCCGAGGACGAGGATCCGTTAGCCGATTTGTTGGCAATTGGGGATATCCCCGCCATTTCCGCCGAAACCGATGAATCCCTAGAAGGGTTGTTCAATACCGAGGGCGATGGGCAATCGTTAGACGTAGACACCGCATCTTTAACAGAGGATTTGTCCTTAGAGGAGGGTTTATCCCTGGACGATGACCTGTCTTTGGAGGGGGATTTGTCTTTAGGGGATGACCTGTCCCTGGACGATGATTTGTCCTTGGAAGGTGGCTTGTCTCTAGATGATGACTTGTCTTTGGAAGAAGATTTGTCTTTAGGGGATGACCTGTCTCTGGACGATGACTTGTCCTTGGAAAGTGGCTTGTCCCTGGACGATGACTTGTCCTTGGAAGAAGATTTGTCCTTAGACGACAGCTTGTCGTTAGAGGGAGACTTGCTGTCAGAAGATGAGCTTTCCCTGGAGGGGGATTTGCTGTTAGAGGATGATTTGTTGTTAGAAGATGACGACTCCGAAATGACAGCTCCTATTTCCAGGGAGCCTACGCCATCTGCTGCAACGGACGATACAGCTGTCGATCCATTGGAAGGCTTGGACGAGGATTTCAGCGAAGACATTCGAGCAGGTTTCTCGGAATTGGAATATCGTCCGCTGGAAACCGCCACCACCGAAATCGATCCCTCCGACAATCTCGCCCCCGAACTCCTAGCAGCTGAAGCCGCACAACAACTCCGCAACGAAATTCCTGAAGCCCTTTTATCGGATATCCCCGGTGCTGGCACTATGGGGAATCAAGACGGTGATTTTGCGAATTCCGACTTGTTTGAGTCATCTCCAGACTATTCTCCGGATATCAATGCTGCTGGTAGCGCCCGCTTCCCATCGATTAATGATCTCGCTGTCGAAGGTGACCTCGATTTTCCGGATATTCATGAGGCTGATACCGACCTAGATGCAGATACCGATCAAGATTTTTTAGAAACCTCGGATTTAGAAACCCTGGATCTAGAAACCTCGGATCTAGAAACCTCAGATTTGGGTGATGCAGATTTTAATCTGGATAATCCTCAGATAACGCCCGATACGGATTCAGGGGATACCTCGTTTGAAATCTATCCACCTGAAACTGAGGTGGATGTACCGTTACCTAATGATTTCTCTTCTGACATCACAGCCTCCCCAGACATGGAGTCAGAGGATGATATTCAACTGACGTCTTTGGAGGAAGAGGATCCCCTAGATTGGGACAACGACTATGCTGATCCCGTTCCACAAGATGAGTGGGTTGACGTGCAGGATCAGCCTGAGAGCGCAGAAGAGAAGCCCGTTGGCGATGGAGAATCTCCCCATGGGCAAATGGTTGGCTCTCCGATGGCAATTCAACCCTTTGAGGAAGATGGGAACCTGGATTCATCGGAAGCCAATTCCCAGTCTCGCGGTACGCTGGGCAACCTCATCCTGCTGTTTGTCGCAGGGTGGATTACGGCACTGATCGGCTTCTCCTTATGGACTGAATTGCAAAGCCCCGAAGAACCCAACCCCAATCCTGTTCCTGAAACCAGTATTCGACCGCGAGCAACGTAGGCATAACCTGCGAGCTGCCAGGGCTTGAGTGTTGAGGAGAGTTCCAACAAGAACGGCCACGATCCAGAGCTACTGCGATCGCAGAAAGCAGATTCTGCCAAAAAAGCTGAGGTTCAAACGTCAACGGATATTTCGCAATCGGGTCGGGATATGAAGATACGAAGACTGTGGAAAAGCACTAGCAGGTCAGTACTTTTAGCCTTGCTAATAGGCCATGGGGGGGTGCTCACTATGGGTACTGCCCAGGCACAGGAGTTGTTGTCGGAAGATGCGATCGCCCAGCAGCTCCAAACCATCCCCGATTGGTTGCGCGATGGCGATGTTCTCCTCTGCACCTATGAACTGACTGATTTTGTAGAGGCGATCGCTTTCGTCAATACCCTGGTCGAACCTGCAGAATCGCTGGGTCATCATCCGGATCTGGCTATTGCCTACAACCGAGTCACGCTTTTACTGACGACGCACGATGCAGGGGGATTAACCTCCCTGGACTTTGCTCTGGCAGAGGCGATGCCCAGGCCGCCGCCTCGGAAACCTGTATCCCCTGATCTCATATATAGCTCTACGCGCTTAGGTAAACCCAAGTCATTTTTTGAAAGCCCAGCAGTGCTGGGCTTTCAAAAAATGACTTGTCCTAATCTCAATGCGTAAGGCTATATCGCTTTGCGCATTGAGACCAGACTCAATATCCCAGAAAGAACAGAAGGCTAGCACGCCCGATGGGTGGCTAACCTTCTGAATGGTTTGAGCGATCGCACTTCAGGGATGCTTCGAAGCGTAGTCACCCTATGATGAGAACTCCGATTGTTCGTACGACCAACGCTCCTCTCCGCTAATAGCGAAACTAGAACCGTACCGCGTCAGTAACCGGAGGTCTGTCGAGATCCTAGACTTCGACGAAATCGCCAGCGCTGAGGCTGGTTGCGTCGGTGCGCAAGAGCAGTGCTAGGCGATCGTTACCAACGCTGATCAATGTGCTGTTCCCCTGCTGCACTAAGGTCAGATCCCCGAAGGAGAGGTTACCCAGCAGCACGAGCTTGTCGTCTTCGCCGCCGTTAAAGCCTCGAATCCGCTCGAAGCCATTGGCGCGACCGATGGAGTAGTTGTCAGCACCCGCTCCACCGAACAGGAAGTCGTTGCCGGCACCACCGTTTAGGCGATCGTCGCCCGCCTTACCAAACAGACGATCTCGGCCAGCCTGACCTTGCAGAATGTCATCACCGCTGCCACCCAGCATCCGGTCATTGCCTGCACCGCCTAACAATCGGTCATCACCCGCCAGACCCAGCAATGTGTCATTGCCAGCGCCACCCCGTAGGATGTCGTTGCCTGCACCACCAATGAGACGGTCTCGGCCATTGCCACCGAAGAGGCGATCGTCATCACCCAACCCGCTCAGGCGATCGTTGCCCGCGCCACCCCGAAGAATATCGTTGCCAGCCAACCCGGAAAGGACGTCGTTGCCCGCGCCACCGGATAGCACATCACGGTTAGCACCACCCCGGAAGCGATCGCGCCCCGCACCACCAAACTGGCGGAAGCGACGATTCAAGACGCCATCACCCCGCTCATCCAGGTTCTGGATCCGGCGATCGAGGTCAGCGTCAGTATCTGCTTCGGAGAAGGGGGTCGTCGAAAACTCAGCGGCTAGAAATTCAGCCAGGGCATCTTGCTCAGTTCCGTCTGGAGCCGAAGTCGCCGCACCCGTTCTCGGAGCCTCTTCTTCCTGCTCCAAATCAACAACGTCTTCCGCAAAGGCAGGGAAGGGGTAACCATCGCCGCCCCCAGCCAGGAAGCTCAGGGTTACCATGCGGATTTCACGATCAGGATTGCCGACCAGGGTGCCATTGCGCATGATCACATCTGTGATGGCACCTGATTCGTTGACGATCGCCAGGTTTTGTACCCGTTGGCCATCAGTGACGACATTGCCGTTCTCGTCAAATTCGATCGCCGTTTGGTCGGCATCAAAGCTGAAGGTCAACCCGCCGACTTGCGCAAACTGACCCGGGGTTGCCCCAGGCTCTGTTCCCGCAACACTGTGCTCGAGAATTTGCTCCAGCTCACTGGCTGTAACCGTGAGCAACGTCAGACCGTTGTTGAACCGCAGAGAGTTGCTCACATCCAGCTGGGAAATATCTCCCTCTTCCTTGCCAACCCGGGGGTTAGGCGCAGTGGGTGCGGTGATGACATCCTCAGGATTCGTCGACCCTGGAGGGAAGGTGATCACGCCGATGTCGTCCCGAATCCCGCCACCATTCTTGAGCGAGACGGTGACGGTGGGATCCTCTTGCTGTGCCACAAACAGGTTGGCATCTGCCGTCAAATTCCCCAGGTTGGTTTCCTGGGTCCGCACATCACCCCGGGTACCATTCAGAAAGACGGTGCTACTGCCAAAGATCGCGCCATCGGCTCCGTCAATCACTTCAGCAATATCATCCACAAGCTGCTGCACTTCGGGGTCAACCAGATTCTGTGCATTCAGATCTGCAACGCCCTGAGCGTCGGTTGCA
The DNA here is from genome assembly GCA_039819145.1 of Cyanobacteria bacterium J06638_22. GTDB lineage: Bacteria > Cyanobacteriota > Cyanobacteriia > Elainellales > Elainellaceae > Vacuolonema. Next base: position 1,034 of record JBCBSL010000303.1, on the reverse strand, counting down.
TAGGCCCCACTCTCGTCGGGGTCGATGCTGTCAGGCTGGATAACACCGTTGTCGTCGAAGGTCACAACCAGGTTGCCGACGTACTTGTAGTTCCCATCGGTGTTGACGACCGCAACCGGATCCTTGGCAGCCCCATTCTCATCGGTGTCTACGATGATGGGATAGTCACCCTCGTTGGTATCCCCAGCGCGGAGGCGATCGGTTTCATCCGACAGCAACGTGTTGGAGCCACCCGCAACGATGATGTCAACGCCATCTAAGCGCTCTGCCAAATCTAGCTCAACAGAAATCTGTTGCATGTGAGCCAGCAGGATGATGTGATCGATGCCCTGGCTAGTCAGCTCGTCAATTTCTTCTTGGATGACAGCGGCCAGGTCATCGATACCGCCTGTACCCAGAATATCGATGTCGTCTCCGGGGCTAGCAATGCTCGCCAGGGTTGGGGTGGTTGCCCCAATAATGCCAAATTCAACGCCCCCTTCTTCGATGACGATGCTGCTAGAAATCGTGCCAGGTTCAGGCGCTTCGCCACCCTCTACAACAAATCCAGAGAGGTCTTCATCGTCGGTAAAGTCCAGATTGGTGCTGAGGTAGGGGAAGGCTGCACCGGCGTAGCCGTCTTCAGCATCTTCTCCAATGACATCGGCGATCGCCTCGGGACCCAGGTCAAACTCGTGGTTACCAAAGGCAATCGCCTCAAAGCCCAGCTCGTTTTGGATCAGAATATCCGCTCGCCCAAATTCACCCAGCGTTTCATCGCTCGCTCTAAAGAAGGGGCCGGGAATGTAGGCATCACCTGACGAAAGGGTTAATTGCCCATCAATTTCATCCGATGCCGCACCGTCGTTTCGCAATGCATTGAGGACGGCAGAGAAGCGGGGGGCATCCTCAATCGCCTGAATGCCAGCCTCTTGGTCAGCGGCATGAAGCAACTGCAAAGTAAAAGCCATGTGCCAAATTCCGTGTAGTTTTACTGAAAGATTGGTGTTCCTGATGTTCCATCGTTCACATTTCCACACAGAGATTAAGCAGAG
>JBCBSL010000302.1:0-7735 GCA_039819145.1 Cyanobacteria bacterium J06638_22 | reverse complement strand
ACAACAGGGAATGGTGAGAAATCAGCTGAATTTTTCTGAAGCGATGCGCCTGCCCCCGGAGATGCGCCTAATGTTGCCTGCCCATTGAGATTTAGCGAAGTCAAAGACAAAACGCTGAGAACTTTGATTTTGGATGCGCAGGGCTAAGTTTTGCCCTGTTCTTTATCAAATCCGGTTAAATAGCCGTAAAACCCAACTATCGTTTGTGGCCGCTGCAAAGCAGCGGCCACAAACGATAGTTGTTGGTTCTTCAACCGGAGTTGATATTAGCTGCCAATTAGGCGACTAGGGGTGCACAGATATCATCTGCTAGCAAGGTTTCTTGCTCATCCATATATTGGATGGCTTGAATCATCGTGTCTTGAGGGGAGGTACCTTGGTCAATCTGTTGTAGCCAGCGTTGGGCTTCATTGCCATCCCGCAGAATTTTTTTAACGGGTTGCAGAAAGCAGTTGAATCCGCTGGTTTTGGCCGTTGTTTCGACCTCCTGTATCAACTGTAATACCCAGTCTCTCGCCAGGATTGGGCGACCATCTTTCCAATGGCGTAGTTCGGCATCCAGGCTGTGTTTGGCCGCAGCTGCTTCGTTGGCATCGGTAAGCGTAAGCAAATCCTCGGCGCGGTGGGTCGCTGGCAGCTCGCTTTGTTCCAAGGGATCGAGATCAGGCTGGTTGTGGAGTTGTAGGATGCGGGCTTCGAGGAGAGCGGCGATCGCCAGCAGTGCGACCGGGTCGCTGACCAAGTCACAAATGCGCAATTCCAAGCGATTCAGGTTGTAGGGGCGACGATCGCCATTGGGACGCACTGATGACCAGAGATGCCGCACATTTTGCATGGTTCCCTGGCTGAGCTGCGTTTCGGTCCAATCGATGAAGTGCCGATGGCTTTCAAAAAGAGGAACGTGGCGCGGGGTTTTGGGAAACACTTGCCAGCGGCTTGAATGGGAGCCAGTTGGTTTTCCATCCAAGAAAGGGGAAGCGGCGCTGAGGGCAAGAAATAGTGGTGCTTCCAGGCGAATCAGGCGGCAGGCTCGCATGAGTATTTCTGGATCGTCGATGCCAATGTTGATGTGGACGCTGGCCGTGACGACGGTGGTGCCGTAGGTGTTTTCGATATAGCTGTGGTAAGGGTTCTGGGGATCGGAGCGGTAGAAGCGATCGCTCTGGCCCAAGGACAGGGTGCTACCAGGAATCAGCGTGTAGTCGCCCAATCGATGCAAAAACTCACGCAACTGCTGTCGAGGCCGCACCAGCTCACATAGCAATCGTTCATACCGATAAAGCGGCGGGGTGGTGTATTCTACGTTGCGGCTATCGGGTTCGCGGACAAAGCCCGACAACGCCGCCACAATCTGATCTGAGAAGCCCACAATCGTCCCGTCAGGTTTCCCTGTGTACATCTCAATTTCAAACCCTTTTGCCAGCATGGTTTCTCCTTATTTGGGATGCGGCGATCGCAAGACCTTGCCCGTCGAAGCAAGTCATTGCGACCCCTCCAATCATGCCACGGACCTTGAATCCAGAGGATGCAGATAAAGGAAGAGTTTCGAGCACGGGTGTAGTTTTCTGACAGCGTTTGCAGAGCCCATCCTATGAGGGCTTCGGTTAAGTCTCTTCAGCTTCAGGCGCAGTTTCAGGGTAGATATTAAATTGTCCCCGAAACAGGAGGCGTCCATCTTGCAGGCTCAAGTCCTGAAGTGCGAGATCAGTGCCGAGATCCAACGGGTAGCCATCAAAGTCATCGAGGGGTAAGCCCCGCCGAGAACCAAAGGTAGGAAGCCACTCCGGTTCAGTGAGGCGGAGTTGATGAGGCCCCACAACTCGTAGTCCCGTACGAATGGCAAAGGGAATGTTTTTGCCCTGGCTGGCGGAAACGATTTCGGCTCCAAGGGTGAGGCGATCGCCTTGCAACCGTGTCCGGAAATTATCGAGAATGACGGGCTTCTTGGAATCTAGATCAATGATATCGGGTGCAATGCCAGCCCGCAGCAGTTGCTCAAAAATCTCATTGACCGCAGGCATGAGCAACGATGTTTGCAAAGACATATTGAGGTCATCTTCCGTCAACACGACCTCGCCCAAGACAGGGATAACGCGAGCGAGCTGTAAGGGTTTGCCGCGCAGTAACTGACGGAAATTTACCTGAATCCCTCGCCCCACAAGCTTTAGCCGACTCAGAGCCAACCCTTGATACACCACGCCCTGAGCCATTAATGTCAGGCGTGGAACCAAACCCCTGAGCAACTGGCGATCGCCGCCCTCAATCAGCACCTCCAGGGTTTCCACTGTTTCCACTTGGGAGCGCAGCCACAGCCGCATTGCAGGCGACAGCACCGTACTAATAATGTGGCTCTGGCGCGGAACCGGGAGGTTGCGATCGGGATCAGAAAACGCTGACCCCGAAGTCGGTGCATCGGCAATGGGAGGTTGATAGTCGGTGACAGGGGTATCGCTGGTTTGCGAAGGCTGTTGGGTCATAGCAAATCAAAATCGGAAGGGGTCTGAATCTCCTGGTCGGTGGTCAAAGCTTAGTCTGGGAAACCGGATTCTGCTTCGAAGGAGTAGGGCTCCAGCGTGTCAGTTCTACGGCTACTCTAGCAGCGATCGCCCATTCCCAACTGCCAGAACCATGGCGGATCCCCGTCCCAAACAACACCCTAGCGACTAAAGTCGCGGCTGTGGGAGCGAAGTTCGCCATCGCGGATTCGCGAAATCCGGCGGGGTTCGTTCCGTTAGGCGCGCGTTAAATTGTCGGATTTATTAATTTCAGCTTCATGTTTCAAACGTGGGTGCTCAACAAGAAATAGTGCTGCGCTCATAGAGCACAGCACCCCACACATAACTACTAAAGAAATGTCTGTTAGATGAACATTGAGCTAAACGCTCACATGGGCAGGGCGAGACTCGAACTCGCATGACCGAAGCCGCCACATTTTGAGTGTGGTGCGTCTACCAATTTCGCCACCCGCCCTCGGGATTAATTTCCCCATTATAGAGGATCGGCCGCCGTTGCAACAGGTTTTGATAGTCCTGACTAGTCGCCCATCGGTCAATTTCCTTTGCCCGCAAGACAGGAACGGGGTGCGAAAGCTGGGCAGTTTGCGCCTGCCGCAACAATTTCCCCATTTCTGAGGTGCTGAGGCTCTCATAGGTACGGGCTTGTTCTAGGAAGGCATCGAGGTTGAGCTGAGGAGCGAGGATTGGCGACCCGCCGGAGAGCTTCATAAGAACCGACGCCACCGTGCGCGCGTTTTGGGAAACCAGAAGAGCCGCGCGATCGCAGGTAAACTCCGCACAGCGCACCCATTCCATCAACCGCTCTTGCAAGGTTTGGGCAACGAGCGTGCCCAGTACCGTGGTACTGGCGGCCAGAATGAGCAAATTTGCCACCGTCAGGTAAACGCTGTGCTCACATTTGAGATGGCCTAGTTCGTGGGCGATCACCGCCTGGGTCTCCTCCGGCGTGAGCAAATCGATGAGGGACGTGTGCAATACCACAAACGGCTTTTGCCCTCGCATGGCAAAGGTGTAGGCATTGGGTACAGGGTTTTGCCGCACATAGAGCTGAGGCGGTTCCAGATCCAAAATCTTGCAGGCGTCTAACAGTAGCGTGTGCAGGTGAGGCAACTGCTTTTCGCTGACCAACACCCCCGACGCCAGATTCTCCAGTTGGAAGAATTGTTCTCCGACGCCCCCCAGCAAACTGCGAACCATGATGTCAATTCCAGGGATGCGTTGGAGCGCCTGGGTCGCTTGCAAATCGAGGGGATGGCGGAAGTGGTGGGCTTTTAGCCCGGTGAGTTGGATTTTGGCAGAGTCCATAGGTGGCGGGGGTTGAAGGATTGGCGTTTCTCTAAGAGCCATTGTAACGAGAAGCGATTGCAACCACCCAATCGGCACGTTTCGAGATCCGACCTCATAAAGCGAAACCAGCAATAGCAAAACTAGCCATCTACCGATCGCCCTAACCTAAGTTGCAGAAGGAAGGTCGAAAACCAAAAAAGAAGGCAAATAACTTTATCTTGTTTTTTATTCCAAGTGATAAGATCAATTCACTTTGCAAAACAAAGAAATGGATATTGATACTTTAGATTGCAAAATAATCATGCAGCTCATGAGCAATGGCCGTAGCACTTGGTCAGAGGTGGCAACGTTGTTACAGATCTCCGCACCAGCCGTGGCTGAGCGGGCGCGGCGGCTGCAAGAACGGGGCGTCATTCGGAGCTATACCGCTCAGGTGGATCCGCAGGCGGTTGGGTTGACCTTGCTGGCCTATGTTGCCGTCACCCTGGAGCGTCCCGAACATCGAGCTGGGTTTCTGGCGTGGGTGCAACAAACTGACGCCGTGCAGGAGTGCCATCACATCGCAGGGGATGGTGATTATCTCTTGAAGGTGCGTTGCCGCGATACGGCCAACCTAGAGGAGCTGGTGAGCAACCAATTAAAGGGGCTGGATGGGGTCGTGCGATCGCGCACCACCATCGTGCTTTCCACGGTTAAAGAAACGTCACATTTACCGCTGCCAGAAGACGCGTCCGAACGAAATTCTGCAACTTAATGGCCTTGTAGTAAGGGTTTGACATCAATCATCGGGGCTTTGATGATGCGATGTGAATGGTTCGGCATCCCTTCAAAGGGCTCTGGCATGGTAAATGGCTGAAACGATTGCAAACTCCGATATTCAGCAACTCTGCATAAAGAGGGTGAACATGGATCTAAGTGTGTTTGGGCGAGGTCTAGCGGTGGGGTTTGCGATCGCCGCTCCTGTTGGGCCGATTGGGGTGTTGTGTATCAATCGAACCTTGACCTACGGTCGACTGGCAGGATTGCTTTCCGGATTAGGGGCTGCAACAGCTGACGCTATATACGGTGTAGTCGCGGGGTTTGGTTTAACCATCATTTCTGCTATCTTAGTTGAGCAGAATTTCTGGTTTCGGTTGATTGGCGGAATTTTCCTGATTTACCTAGGAATCCGCACATTTATATCAAAGCCAACCGAAGCTGCTGCTGTCATCGAGCCGCAAGGACTGTTCAAAGTCTATGCGTCTACGGTGTTCCTGACCCTGACCAATCCCACTACCATTTTGGCGTTTGGCTTTATCTTTGCTGGGTTAGGATTGGCGGCAGCAGACGGCGACCATGTCGCTGCCATCTGGACAGTTCTCGGTGTCTTCCTAGGCTCCGCTGCCTGGTGGCTACTGCTCAGTTCAGGGGTCAGTCTACTGCAAACCCGACTTACCGCACGTCACTTGCGATGGCTAAACCGAGGCTCTGGAATCATACTCGTCGCTTTCGGCATCATTGCCTTGTTTTCCTTTGCACAGGGCTGATCGTCCTATTGGGAACAGGGCGCTTGTCCGTTGGCCAGATGGTGGATGGGTTCTCTTCATCCACCTCTTGGGACGCTACCGTGCAAGTGGCCCAGGCGAATGAGTCGGTCGAAGAGTTGCGGCAACGACGAGAGAACATTGAGCAAGAGCGCCAACAAGTCGAGCAAGAACGCGATCGAATTCAGAGCATTCAAGAGAGTACTGAAGAGCGCCTGGAAGGATTAGAGGATCAAATTTCTGCTACATCCCAGGAAATTCAGCGCAATGAAGCGGCACTCGAAGCGGCAGAGCAGCGCTTAGAGGAGTTGCAGGGGCAACTTGTTCAAGCTGAAGCGGATTTTCAAGGCCAGCAGCAAGCTACGATCGCCCGACTCCAGTTCTTGCAACGGCAACAGGGTAGCCAGGGATGGGCTGTGTTGCTGCAAAGCGAGAATATTAACGAATTTTTGGAACGGCGATCGCAACTGCGCCGTGTCTATGATTCGGATCGTGCCTTCCTCGACCACCTCAAAACCATTACCGAAGATATCCACAAACGCCGCAGCGACGTTGAGCGCCAAAAGAACGAAATTGCCCTAATTACCCAGCAACTTCAGGTGCAGAAGGCCGAATTTGAGAATCAGGCGGAGTCGCAAGAGGATCTGATTGCCCGACTGAATAGCGATCGCCAAGCTCTCGAAGCCGCCGAAGAACGCTTACAGCGCGACTCGAACGACATTGCAGCCTTGATTCGGCAGCGTCTCAATACCTCGCGAGGTGTGATTATTCAGGGCACAGGAATTTTTAGTCTTCCCTCTGGCGGACGCCTAACCAGTAGCTTTGGTTATCGCGTCCATCCGATTCTGGGCTATCGGCGCTTCCATTCGGGGATCGATTTTGGCGCTCCCCACGGTAGCACGATTCGCGCTGCCGACAGCGGGACGGTTATCTTTGCCGGATGGTATGGTGGCTATGGACGTTCGGTGATTATCGATCATGGAGGCGGCTTGACCACGCTATACGCTCACGCGAGTGAACTTTATGTTTCTGAGCGCCAAAGCGTCGAACGAGGCCAAGCAATCGCGGCGATCGGCTCAACCGGGCTTTCGACCGGCCCCCACTTACACTTTGAGGTGCGCCGCAATGGCAACCCTGTGAACCCGCTAGAGTATCTCTAGCTCGGTGGTTTATACCGCGCTACTGTGCCGCCGTTATTATTGATTCCGATACATATCCGCCACCTATTCGGTTGAGACGCAACCATAATGTCTCCCATCATTACTATTCACGCTTCCCATCGCAATGTTGGAACGTCTTTCCTTACAGCGAATCTAGCGGTTCTTTTAGCTGAGCAAGGCTACCGTGTCGGCATCATAGAGTTGGATTTTGTCTCTGAGCTGCCGATGCTGTTTGGGTTAGATCCAGACGAACTGGCACATCAATGGGCAGAGCTACAACAACCGGGCATTTTTCTCCCCGAAGCTGCGTGGCTATCGGTTGGAGCTGGGGCGATCGCCCTCCTTTCTGGTGGGGGCAAAGAGGTCCATCCTGTATCGGGCTTCCGCCTCGTTAAACAGCTGAAACACGAACCCCAGGCCAATCGCCTTGGCGAGGATCTGACCCGCCTCATCCCGCGGCTCAATGCCGACTACATTCTGCTTGAAACCTTTCCCGGCTTTAATGAAGAAGGATTCCTGGCGTTTGCCCTGTCGGATATTTTGATGCTTGTGCTTAATCTCAACGCCCAAGACTATCAGGACACGGCCGTATTTATTGACCTGGCGCAGCAGCTCCAAGTCGAGCAAATTACCCTTGTTGCCAACCAGGTGCTACCCGAAATCGATGTGGATCAACTCATCGCGTCTCTCCTAACAACCTACCAGATACCTGTCTTAGCGACTCTGACAAAGGTCAAGCCAATCGAACACGCCGCCTACCCCCACCTCATCTGCCAGACGCAGCCACAGCATCCGTTTAGTCAGGAATTGCGCCAGATGGCCACAAAGCTCCTGATGCTCCAGTAGCAGCCCGTGCTTGACGCGACAGCCGTTTCTTTCCTCGTAACAACCTCGGATATTGCTTGATATCAAATCCGGCTGAAGAACCCAACTATCGTTTGCGCCCGCTGCGTTGCAGCGGGCGCAAACGATAGTTGGGTTTTACGGCTGTTTAAACGGATTTGATATGAGACGTTAATTTTTCATGGCCATGTTCGCGAATATCAAGCTTCTTTGAAGAGCTTGTAACAATGGCCTAGACAATCAGCGAGATTAACTGCGCCTAAGCAGAGGAATGCATGGCAAAAACGACAGTAAAAAAAGTTACAAAGACGGAGGAATGATCTTATCTTTTAGCAGAAACTATTGCCTCGATTAGCTGAGAATCTCATTTCTAAAATCTGAGGAATTAAGCCTCAATCTAATGTTT
>JBCBSL010000301.1:0-7738 GCA_039819145.1 Cyanobacteria bacterium J06638_22 | reverse complement strand
GGTTTAACTATACCGAGGTACTTAGCAGTAAATAACAAATAGGGGATGTGTCAGCGACAACAATCATCCCTCCCTAAACTCCTTGAGGGTTTGAAGGTCTTCCCTTAATTCAGCCTCGTCGTAATTCAGATAGACCCCCATCTTCCTTAAAAAAGCATGCGTTTCGAGTCGGTTCGACAAACGAAGCGCTTGGCGAACCTCAGCTGTGCTGATCTTTCCGGAACGATAAGCATCAGCAACAATCAGTTCTAATAGATGTTGCGACAGCTCATCCCCTGGTTGGTCGAGTCGCTGAGCAATGTTGTCGGGAACGTCAACAGTTATTTGCATGATGCAAATTTACGAGCTTGTTGATGATTTGTAGCTTCATAGTATGCCACTCAAAGTCAAATAGGGGAGGCTATGCTCACGTCCCCTTTTGCAAGTACTCTTCCATTTCGCGAAAATAGCGTACTGTTTTGACTCTCAGCTCTAGGGTGGCATCGTCGTCGCATACCAGCATGGCCGAGGGATGAAGTTGGAGCGCCGAAATCGTCCACATGTGATTGACGCTGCCTTCGATCGCCTGATACACGGCCTGGGCTTTGTTGTAGCCCTTGACCAGAATCATCACCTCGCGGGCATCCATGATGGTGCCAACGCCGACGGTCAGCGCCAGCTTCGGCACATTTTCCAGGTCATGGTTGAAAAAGCGAGAATTGGCAAGGCGGGTGCTGTAGGTCAGAGTTTTCAGGCGCGTCCGTGATTCCAGAGATGAGCCGGGTTCGTTGAAGGCGATGTGGCCATCATCTCCTACTCCGCCGACAAACAGCTCAATGCCGCCCAATTGCTTGATTTTTTCTTCGTAGCGATCGCATTCTTGTCCTGGGGCAGTGGTGTTGCCATCCAGAATATTGATGTGGTCGAGAGGAATATCGATTTGGCTGAAAAAGTTGCGGAACATGTAGTTGTGGTAGCTTTCGGGGTGCTCCTCCGGTAAGCCCACATACTCGTCCATGTTGAAGGTGATGACATGGCGGAAGCTGAGGTCACCTGCCTTATGGGCCGCGATTAGGGCACGGTACATCCCTAAAGGCGTTCCTCCCGTCGGCAAACCGAGGATAAAGGGGCGATCGTCTGTCGGGGCAAACTCCAGGATCCGCCGCTGCACATAGCGTGCGGCCCACACCCCAACCTCTTCGTGGTCACAAATCACCAAACGCATAAATGCTTTATTGGGAGGGCGTAACGAACCATGCCCATTGTGGGCTGCGAGGTGGGTCGGGAGCAACCTATCTGGGTGTTGGCGAGGAGTGCAAATGACCATAAAAATTGACCGCAAGATGCCTTAGGGAAGACATCTCACGGTCATCGAACTCAGGGGAGAATTCGATCAAAGGCCGTACTATTACTCCGCCTTTGTTTTGTTAGCTGCACCCAGCACCTGACCCTTTAGCGAGTTGAAGTCATCGACCAATTCGCTGCGGTTCGAAGCTCTGAGTAGATAGCGATAGACAAACCAAACCGTGTAACCCAAGCCGATGAGTTCGAAGAGGGGCGACAGTAAAGGAATGTCGTTGATGGATTTGAGGACCGCGAGAGTCAGCCGGACGGCGATGATTGCCGCAAAGATGAGAGCGATCGTAACGATCGGGCGACGGTATTGACCAAAGAAGCTAGAGAGATAGTCGGGCAAGTTGCCCAAAAGAGCCGTCACTTTATCAACAAATTGCTGATATTGCTCGCCACCGGCTTCCTCACTCACAGAGGGTGCAGTATCAATTTCCTCGGCGGGGGTCATCCCTTCGGAGGTAAGAGTCTCGTCTTGTTTGACTTCAGGCTCCATAGCAATTCCTTGAAACAACAACAGAACAATCTTATTTGAAATATAGGAGTGGTATGAATGCTTATTTTAGTCATTCATCCATTGTCAGGCTGCGCAAAAAAAGTACTTCACGCACCAGAGCAAGGGGTTCCGTAGCATTCTCTCAGATTTATTTGAAACTGCGACACTGTTTTAGCGATTTCAAGGCAGTTTCTCCATTGAAGAATGGAAAAATTTATGATTCTTAAACTTGCGGGACTGCTACAGGTAGTTGGTGATGTGGGTGCGATCGCCACACATCCTTGAATATAGTGCGATGCGTCTTAGCAGAACCTGTAATTTTTTGAAAGCTACGTAGCGTCAAACGTCCAAGAAATTATCTGGCCTAATCAAATGTGTGAGGCCTGAATACAGGACAAAACCCAGAACATCCTTAATTTTGTGTAGCGCGGGCATCGCCCGCGCTACACAAAATTAAGGGTTTTCGCAGGGGTTCGATTGTTTGTCCTGTACTTAGGTGTAAGGCTATAACGCCAGAAAAAAAAAGCTACACCCTTGTGTAGCTTCATCAGGAGCATGGCTAGGTTGGGATAAGTCGAAGAAGAAACTGAAACTGAAATAAAACGGCGATTAATCAATAACCTGTAGTAGGCCATGGCGCATCCCGTAGAAGATTCGATAAATCGTTGCCTGTAGCTCTTCATCGGAGGTACTGGACAAAGAACTCATCAGCAGATCTTCTTCTGCACGAGTGATGAGGTGAGAATTTAGGATTTGGGCGACCAAATCTTCCAGGGGGGTGCTGAGATGGGGACTACTCATTGACCACATGCGCTGAGTTACTCATACTTCCAGTTGAGACTCAGTATCGAGCAATGGCAAGGCTTCCTCTGTGACACGTATCAATTTGCGTTGTGATCTTCTGTAGATTTTATCGTGATCCAGATCACGGATCCCCGCCTTGCGTATTGGACGGATCCCCAAGGTGTTTGATGTCTTAGTACAGGACAAAAAATCAAACCCAAGCTAAGACCCTTGATTTTTGGTAGCGCGGGCATCGCCCGCGCTACCAAAAATCAAGAAGTCTCTGGTTTTTGTCCTGTACTCAGGTTTGGTGTATCCAATGCTATTCAAATAGTTGCTGGAATAGCTCACCCAGGAGAGCATCGCGAACCGATTGGATAGTATCGGGCTGAGGAGATGCGAGAGCCTGGTCTTGGTAGCGAATCAAGATTTGCTTGGCAATATCGAAGGTAATAGCCAGGTGCCCGTTGTAGCGCTGTTGATCTCTGAGGAAATGACGTAGGGTCGCATTAAAACGGCGTGCGCCATGCAGTGAATGGAGGATGCGCTCGATATCCGTAAGTAAATCAGTGCGATCGCCCTCTGGCACCATGTGCAACTTTAGTACCATGCAAGCTGCGGAGAACACCTTGCCCCAGTCGGCAATTTCCGTCACACGGCGGGGATAGAGGTCGCGAATAGCACTTACATCCTGGGAGAGGTAGTCGTCAGTGCTAGGTGGGGTGGGGGTATGGCGATGAATATGGAACCGCACGACGGGATCGCGATCGCGGGATCGCAGTTCTCCACCTTCCTCGGCGATCGCCCAGGCCATATTGAGCAGCCGCATCGCATGATGGAGCTTGGCTTCCCACTGATGGCGTTGGGTTGCGGGTTCGGCCTCCCCAAACTCCTCCGCTTCATTCCCACACAGCCGATACATCCCTCGGGCCAAAAAGAGGTAGCAGGCATTGGTGCCAAACAGATAAATTTTGCGGATGGGAATGTTTGGGGTGATCTTGGGTAAATCCTCTGCATCGATGACCAGCAGAGACATATCCAGCACCAAAAAACTGGGATTGGCTTCGGCAAACCGAACATTTTCGGGGCCGCGTGCTTCATAAATGGGCTTGATCTTCTGGACTCGATAGGAGCCGAAATCGTCTTTTTCGGCGGGTAAACCACTCTTTTCTTTGATCTGGTAATAGCATTGCTGCCCCATTTCGGCATAGCTAAGCAGGGCATGATCCCGCATCTGCTTTGCCCATTCCATCAAATTGCCCAACGAGAAGTTCCTTTGGGTTGAGGTCTGGGTGTTGAGGGAAAGGGTTAGTCGGTTGTAGTCTGGCGTAAATGCCATGATCAGATACATCCAGCTCTGTATTGCCGCACAACAGGCATACAGTTCGCCATTGCCATCGGCGGCGGCATACAACCGTGCTTTTTCGGTCAGATAGATCCGCCCCCAGTGGATTGAAGCAGGAGCACGACCCTGAGGCCAAATCTGATCGGTGGGTAGATAGCTGCGTTCGTCGGGCACAGCCCGTGGGAAAAACAGCAGTAGCTTTGCTCGCAAGAATTCCATCCGCGCCAGCAGATTGTAATGGGGATGGAAGGTGCCCTGGGAGACTTCATTAATCACCACATACTTGCGCAAGCGGCGTTCGATATGTTGCCGTGCTAGCTCCAAATATCGCCAGGCAGAGCGAATCAGCCCTGCTGGACTCACATCGACCGATCGCCTCTGGGGACGGTAATCAGAGGCTTCATCTTCAATGCGAGTATCGAACAGATAGAAGTAGTTCGCCCAACACAGGAGATAGCGCACTAGGAGCGAACCCGAGAAAATCTCATAGATTTGGGGATTTGTATCGTCGGAATCGGAGGCGATCGCCGTTTCCTGCTCCACAAATTCATCCAATACGCTCATGCAGGCCAAGTATTGGTAAGCCTTGCGATAGGCACCTTCGTCGAGCAGTGCTTCGGTGATAGATAAGTAGGCTTCAAAGTAGATGTAGCGATCGCCTTTTTTCAGAGGACGCAGAGGAGAGTGCTCAACAGGATCGGTATTGCCCTCGTTCCTTTCCACTTCGGCGGTTTCAGTGGCGGTTTCTATTGGAGGAATCGTCGAGAGGATTTCTTCATGGATGCGCCCGATCATTGCCAGGCTGGAAAAGGGATAGCCCCGCAAATGTTCCCAAGCATCCTGCAGCGCCAGCATAAACTCTGTGTGGTGGCAGAGGTCAGTGAGATACTCGGCAGGCATTATGCCCGTATGACGAATCACCTGTAGTCGTGCCTGTAGAGCGGCTTGTGCCTGCGCCGAGAGAAAGTCGAACCCACAATAGTCGGCACTGCCAATGGGATCGGCAAAAGCAAAGGTTTCGTAAGAGGGCAAGGGCAAGGTCGGCGGTTTCTGGATGGCGTGACCCACCGTCTCTTTGCGGCACAGCTTTACCAGGCTGTGAGCCCAAACGGGAGACGCGACATTTTCTCGGATGATGGCTTGGGTTGAGGTGACATCGTGGGCGATGGAGAAGTAGCCGCTGAGGCAGGGAATATCCCTGAGCAAGGCTCGGTTGATCACCTTGATGACATGAGAGAGGGCGCCGCCAATGCCTGTGCTTTCCAGGGAGAAGTCGATGCGCTGGGGTGGACTCTTGGTTGTGTCACTGGCAATGCGCTCAAATACCCTGGGTATCACGGGTTGGTAGCCCTCGGGGAGTTTGATGTAGAAGTCTGCTGCTACCTGATTGGATTCCTGCGATGCCAGCTCATAGTCTCCCGGCCCCGGTAGTTCGCCGTGGGATTTTAGCTTGAGTTGCTCAATCTCCCGCAAGCTCACTTGCATCACGGGAGGATAGGGACGATTGTTATCCAGGGTGTCGAAGTTTTTGTCAGTAAAGGGCAGTGGCCCAGACGGCTTGATGGCAATGTATTTGAGATAGACCGGGAATTGGTCGGTCAGGCGCTCGTTGGCGACAATGGCTCGAGCCAGACTTTTCACAAAGGAGCGTTGAAAATAATGCTGCACATAGGCATCGACGATGACGGTGCTATTGGTGACGGGGCTTTGCTGGTTACCGCTGCGGGCGAGGAGTCGCCGCACCTCTCGCTTTGCTTTGAGAATCAGGTCGCTGATGGTGTGATCGCGCCCCATCAGTTGTCCGTTGTCGGTATTGCCATTATTGGGCGATCGCTCGGGCACATAGGCCAGTTCTTGCTGAACGGTTTCTTCGACCAACGCATCCACGACTTCTAGACCGTCTAGGGGGGCTTCCGCGTTGGGGAAATTTAGCCCAATTGCGGTTTTATAGATGCCAAACAGCAACTCGTAGTTTTCGACACCACCATTGGCCTGGAGAACGAGGAGCGATCGCTGTAAGAGGGTTAAACAATCTCCTGCGTCTGGCAACCGTAATGCTTGTCGCTCATCCGGTGTCAGCTCAATGAGGCGCAACAACACCCCAATCACATCCTCAGTGGTCAACAGGCGGGTGTAGGGTTCTTCGCCTTTAATGTAGGCTGCCTCAAGATTTGTCTGGAGGTTTGCCAAATATTCGACTAATTCGCCTGTTGTTAAGCGACTCTGTTTTCCCAGCGAAATGTCGCTGTGGTCTTTCTGGTACAGATCACTCACAAACTTGCGGAAATCTTTTTTATCGGTTAGTTGATCCGCAATTTCCTTATAGTTGGGCTTTCCAGCTTTAACTTTGGAGGCGAGGCAAAGACAGAGATAGCGAAACAGTTGGTAGAACCGATAATCGTCGGGGGACGACAAGCCAGTCATAGGACGATACTCACATACACCGCAATGTTTAGAGTCTGGTTGAACCGGCTCAAGACATAGCAACATTTCGTGCGCTGTACGCACGAAAATCGAATGGTTCAAACAAGTCTCAGGAACTCCTTCAATACACCCACCCAGGAATGACGTTTGATGCTTGATCTTGGGCTGTTTCAATCTGCCTCAATCATGGGGCAATTGCCCACGTTGAATGAGGCAGGTTGAATAGCTGCCTGGTTTTACAGCAGCTCAGCGCAGAGATTAGCTTGGCCTGGGTTGAATTAAGATGCTGCCAAAAATTTTAGACAGCTTTTTGGGGGGCATTTAGATATCCGATTGAATATCCACTGCCTAAAGAATTGCCACATTTATCGAGGAAGATTGGTGATTTATGTCACAAAGTGGTAAATCGTAGCGTTAATTGATACATAAAACGCTTGAATTCATCCTGGATTTATAAAGTCTTTAGGTTTTTGAAGCTTTGATTTTGGAGGATTTGCCTCCAAGAATTTCTTGGGCAACCCGATCGATCGTGCCTTGTGGTGTGTTGGCAGTCTCACCGATCTCTATAAAGATATCACCAGGGAAAGCGCAGGCTACCGCTATTTCCCTGGTTACCCATTACATAAGGTGAAACCTCATGACTGCTAAAAACCTATCGCACAACACAGGTGTCGTTCTTTGGGGAGTGGACAGTTTTGTAGACAAGATCGGGCCGCCTTTTCACCGTCTCTGAATTGGATCGGCTACGGAGCTTGCCTTGTATTCATTTGCCCCTAGCGTTCCTGATTAACGTTTCTTACCCCCTTAAACCTAATTTATGGAGGGACTCCTCATGGCTTACACGCCAGACTCCCCACACCCAAATCATCCTCATCACTTGGAATGCCCTCGTTGTGGCACGCATACCGTCGTTATGTATGGAGAAACCAAATATGTTTGCTTGAATTGCAATTGGCAGCGTGACCTCAACCATATCCAGTGGAATGATTTTCCGATCGTGTTGGCAGCTATTGTGACAACACTCATCCTGTTGCTTTTCATGCTTCCTGGTCAGCCGGAACCCGAATATGCGCCCCTGCTGCCCGATGAAGAGCAACCCAACAGCCTACCCAACTCACCTTTGGGTTAGACGGTTGGTTTTGTGCGCAAAGGAAATCTGATTTCCCTTAGGCCAAAATGGTGCTCCAACTGTTTCTGGGAAATCCGATTTCTACATCGATGTTCCAGGCGTTTAGAGAAAATGTACAGTTTCGATAGATCTTGCGGTAGCTATAGGTTCGATAGCTACAAGAAAAGGAGGGCGATCGCCCTCCTTTTTTTTAGTCACGATGGAGCTGGATGCCGTGGCTATCTTTTATAAC
>JBCBSL010000300.1:0-7769 GCA_039819145.1 Cyanobacteria bacterium J06638_22 | reverse complement strand
TTCCGAGGGATTGTTGGCCGCGTAGTAGTAGAGGTTGGGAATGGAGCCGATCAGGTTATCGGGGTAGCACTCGCCCGACATCCCCATCTGCTTCCCTGGCATAAATTCCAGTGACCCGTGGGTGCCAAAGTGCAGCACCGCATCCGCTTGCCATACCTTCTCCAGGAAGGTGTAGTAGGCGGCAAAGCCATGGTGGGGGCTGGCAGAGCGGGAGAACAACAGCCGCATCGGGTCGCCCTCGTAGCCAAACGTGGGCTGGACGCCGATGAACAGATTGCCGAACTGCTTGCCATACACCAGCAGGTTTTGCCCGTCGGTGTTGAGGTGTCCCGGTGGCGGCCCCCAGTTCTCCTCCAGCCGCTCGGAGTAGGGCGTCAGCCTCTCATATTCCGCCACGGACATCTGGTAGGCGATGTTGAGTTCCGGGCTAGCGTATTGTGCCTGAGCATCATGGATGACCGCTTCCATCAACGCCTCGGGTGACTCCGGCAGGTCTTCAATGGTGTAGCCATTGCGCTGGAGTCCCTTCATCACTTCGTAGATAGAGCCGAATACATCCAGGTAGGCAGCAGTTCCCACGTTGCCTTTGTCGGGCGGGAAGCTGAAGACCGTGATAGCAACTTTCTTGTCGAGCTTGGGTTTGCGGCGCAGGTTGGCCCATTTCATCGCCCGCTGCGCCACCGACTCGATGCGGTCTTGCAGGGCGATCGCCTTACCTGTCGCCCCATCCCGCCCCGATAGGATGATCGGCTCGATCGCCCCATCCAGTTCCGGAATCGCGATTTGCAAGGCCACCTGAATTGGGTGCAAGCCTAGGTCGCTGTCCTGCCACTCTTCAGTGGTTTGGAATACCAGCGGCAGGGTCACCATGTAGGGACGGTTGAGCCGCTTGAGGGAGTCGATCGCCTTGGGATGGTCTTGCCGTGCAGGGCCACCCACCAGGGCAAAGCCTGTCAGCGAGATGACGGTATCGACAATCGGCTTCTCAGAAACAGGGTCGTAGAAGTAAGCATCTACGGGCTTGGAGAAGTCCAGCCCGCCAGCAAAGACAGGGATAACGCGAGCGCCCTGGCACTCGATTTCCTGCACCATCGCGACGTAATGAGCATCGTCGCCGGTGACCAAGTGCGTCCGTTGCAGCACCAGACCCACCGTAGGCATGAGGGGATCTTTCTGGTCATCGCCAATGTCTCGACGCGACTCATGCCAGTTGAGGTATTCTTTCAAGTCCTCAAACATCTTGGGTGCGAGGGGATGCCAGATGCCCATGTCGGGGTAGGTGACCGGGTCTTTGTAGCTGAGGATCCGGTCGGCATTAGCAGGAAGTTCGGGCTTGACATATTTGTCGACCAGCATCAACAGGAAGTTCTCCAAATTGTTGGAGGAGCCCCCGAGCCAATATTGGAAGCTGAGCATGAAGTTGCGGGCATCCTGCGCCTTGTCCATCGGCAGGTACTTCAGCACCTTGGGCAGGGTGTTGAGCAGCTTCAGCATGGCATCCTGGAAGCTGCTGCCCGACTGTTCCTTGCGCTTCCGCATGAATTGGGCGATCGCACTCTTCGACTGTCCCAACTGTGCCATCGAGAAGCTGCCCAATTTGTTGAGCCGCATCACCTGGGGCATGGAGGGGAAGACGACCGCGACATCTAGGCGATCGCGCACGGGTTCGACCGCCGCCACCACCTTTTCAGCCAGCTCTTCAATGAAGATGAGTGACGCGATGAAAATGTTCGCTTCGGCTACATCTTTTTTGAAATCTTCGTAATTTTCGTTGCTGCGGAGTTCCTCTAGCAAATAGCCGCTGATCTCGACGGCCATATTTGGGTTGTTCTGGTTGATCGAGTTAACAGCGGCTGAAAGGGCACTCTGATACTGCGGCTCCAGCACCACGTAAACCACCTTGACAAGCGCACGACCGTTTAGATCCTCTGGAACGATGTGACGGATGGCGGGCTTGACGTTTGTGAACATTCAAATAGCTCCTTCTCAAAGCATCGGCGAAACCTGATTCAAGCTCCAGCTCGGTCGTGCCATCTGCGATGAAGCAGAGGTCGGCATCCCTGCATCGGAGGTGGCGAACTGGAGTTCGGAAGACTAGCGATCGGCGAATCGAAAAAACGTTACAAATAACTATTTATCAGAATCCCTTGCCAATTGGAGCTTTCGGCAGTCAGATGACACAATTCGATAAGAAGATCGAGATGTTTCGTTACAAACCTTGACTACTAGCTGAGTAATAGCTCATAATTTGCTTAATCTTTCTAAACAATTCATGTAAGTCAATCACTGTAAGGCTTCTGGTATAAAAACGAAGCACCGGATGTCTATAGTAAGCAATTCTGATTATGGCTTTGTTGGTTTATAAAATGCCGTTCAGGCTGAGCCTGCCGAAGCCTGCTCACCCTTCGACAGGCTCAGCCTGAACGGCAAATTTTCCAAAATGAGAATTGCTGCATATATGTTCAGCCCGATGTCCAAGTTCAGCCCGATGTCCAATCATTTTCAGAAACCAAGACTTTGTTAGGGCGCGTCATCAATTGATTGTAGAAGCCTTGCAGGGTAGTATTTACGCGCCCACCCCCAACACCATTAGCTAGGGGCGGTAAACGCTTCTTTGAAAGGTCTTTGACATCTTAAGGAGAATTCTGGGAAAGACGTTACCTTTTAAGCCTTTGTCCTTCGACTGCGCTCAGGACACACAACAACGAGCTGGCTGAGCGTAGCCGAAGCCAGCGGGTATATCCTTTCCGAGAAATCGCCCAATAATTGATGACAGCCCCTAATTTGCAGTGGCACGAAGGAGATTACCCGCCGAGCGATCAACATACTCTGGTGCTAGACCCGTCGCCTCCATGTTTGCAAACAGCTCTGCTGAGGGGCGGAAGAAGAAAGCCTCGCGGCCACCAATGGCGTCTCTCAGGTTTAGCTCCGATGGGCTAGCGAGCAGTAGCATCGGCACGGTTTCATCGAGTCCGTAGCTCAGGGAAATCAAATCGCCAATATTGGTTCCGTCTCGACCCCGATCACTCACCAAAACCGCATTGGGGGTGGCGTTGATTTCGTGATAGACCTCCGCATTGAAATGGCTCGGGATGCGATTCCACCAGGTTTCGGAGTGGGCGCTAACGAGGATGGAGGCAAGGCTACCGGAAAGCAACAGCACGACTCCTAAAAGCCAGCCGAGGGGCAACGTCTTCATGGCTTTGCGGCGCTGATCGGCCCACATCTCTGCCAGCCAAAAGCCGGCGGCCAATTGCACCGCCGGGAAGCAGGGGATGAGATAGCGGCTCACAATAGACCGTTGGGTTTGTAAAACGATATCCGCAACGGCAAAGAGCAGGAAGGGAACCAGTAGCGTCATCAACACAAAGCCCCAGGTTTCGGGGCGGGTGCGCCGCACGAGCATCCAGCAACTCGCACCAATGATGAGGAGAAAGGGAACCCGCAGCAGGAAGGTGAGCGGGTTGTCGAAGCCAAAGTCCAAGTCAAAAAATAGCGCCGTAAAGCTCAGGGTCCACAATTTCAGCAACACGTCGTAGCCGGGAAAGCCCTGACTCCAGGATGTGCTGGAGAGGGCGCGATCGAAATTCCCTAGGAGCACCCACAACCAGGGCGCATAAAGCAGCACCGTTACGACCATCGCTTTGAGGTAGCTGAGGAAGGGCGATCGCTGTTGTTTTGAAAAGCTGCCCATGACAAACCGCTCGGGCGCAATCCCCCACTGCCGTGCTAGCACGTAGGCGCCTTGGGACATCAGCGACAGGCCAAAAAATGGATGGGTGTAAAGTCCGCCAGCACAAGCCAGCACATAAAACCCCCACTGCAAGCGCGGACGGGAAATGGGGCGCAAGGCTCGTAACAACAACCAGCTACTCAAAATGGTGAATAGGGTCAGCAGGCTGTATTGGCGCGCCACCTGGGAAAACAGAATATCGAAGGGGGAAAAGGCCAGAAACAGCGTGGCGCACCAAGCGGCAAAGGGTGACGCAAACAGCTCCATGGCCAAGTAGTACATCGCAGGCAGAGCAACCAGACCAAACAACACCGCCAAACTGCGATTCGTCACAACAGAGCTGCCGAAAATCTGCATCCACACCCGATCCATTAAAAAGTAGAGCGGGGGATGTTGGGGGTCTTCCGTAGCAAGGGAGCGGAGGGTATCAACGGGGGTGCTGTCCGGTTTGATGCGTTGGAGCTGTAAGACGTCGCTGGGGCTAAAGGTACGATCGCTGAACAGCACCTCACTCACTTCCTGGCCGCTGTAGCCAGACGATCGCATCGTTGTGTAAACCTCATCGTGCCAATAGAGTTTGTATCCCAACCGATACCCATGGAGCAAAATGCCCAGCACCAAGAGCACCAGAATGCCAAGGCTGATGGGAGTAGGAAGGCGATCGCTAAACCGGATCTCTTGCAAATAGCCACGACGTTTTAACACGGTTCTTTCATGCCCTCGATTGGTTTGCTAACCTTTTGACTGGGCTTCTCGCGCCTGTTTGAGCAGGGCGATCGTTGTTTCATGCTTCCCCTCTGCCGCCCAAATCAATGCCGTCCAATTATTCTGATCCCGCGCCGCCAAATCCGCTCCCGCTGCCAACAATTTTTCGGCGATCGCCGTTTGTCCTTGCGCCGCCGCAGCCATCAACACCGTCAAACCAAAGCTGGTCTTCGCATTGACATCGGCACCCTGTTCCAGAAGCAACGTGGTAATGGCCTCCTTCCCTGCCGCTGCCGCTGACATCAGTGGGGTCCAGCCTTCCTCATCTGCGGCATTGACATCAGTCCCTTCCGCCAATAGATTTTGCACCGTTGCTAATTCGCCCGCTTCCGCCGCTTCGCTCAGCGAGAATTGGGGCGCGCCTTCTCCCTCAGTGGTCATCGCTACACACCTGTTCAAATCCGTACTCTGCATGAGGTACGCGTACTCTGCATGAGGTACGCTATCGCTAACTCATCCTACAGCCACTACCGCTCGATGCCGACATCTACTTGCGATATTTTGATTTTGTCGAATGGTCCCGGCGAAGTAACAACCTGGGTGCGTCCAGTCGTGAAAGCGTTGCGAGACAAGTTGGGAACGGATCCGGCACAGGTGCGAATTTCTCTCGTCCTATCCCCCTGCCCCAATGCCACAGGCAACGAAGTGGCGATCGCCCACCGTTATCCCGAAATCGATCGGGTGCAGGGGGCGTCTGAGTTCTTCCCCTTCCTTCTCTTTGGCAAAACAGCAGACCAATGGGACTGGCACGATCGCGGCCTAGTTCTGTTTCTGGGCGGCGATCAGATCTATCCCGTCATCATTGGCAAACGCCTGGGCTATCGCACGTTGGTCTATGCCGAATGGGACGCCCGCTGGCTGCGCTGGGTGGATCAATTTGCCGTGATGACACCCGCTGTCCAGCAAAAGAGTGCGCCAAAATTCACCGACAAGCTAACCGTCGTGGGGGATTTGATGGCAGAAGCCGGAGCGACCCAAGCGACATCGATTGGCTCCATCCGTCAGGTTGGGCTACTCCCTGGATCAAAACCCGCCAAGTTGGCGCAGGGCGTACCGTTAATGCTTGCGATCGCCCGTCATCTCCACCCACAAGACCCCACCCTCCGCTTCGTCATCCCCGTTGCACCCACCCTGGATCTCGCCACCCTTGCCCACTTTGCAGATCCAGCGCAGAATGCGATCGCCCACTACTTCGGAAGCCCCAGCGCCACCTTGGTGAATCGCGATGGTGAAACGCCTCATCTCCTCACCCCCGAAGGCATCCGTATCATCTTGCACACCGAATTTCCGGCCTACGACCTGCTCAGCCAGTGCCAGATTTGCCTCACCACCGTCGGAGCGAATACCGCTGAACTTGGTTCCCTGTCCGTCCCCATGCTCGTGTTACTCCCAACCCAGCAACTCGACGCCATGCGGGCGTGGGATGGCATTCCCGGTCTGCTAGCGAACCTCCCTGGCATTGGGACCCTGTTTGCCAAAGCCATTAACGCGCAATTTCTAAAGAACAAGCGCCTGCTGGCTTGGCCCAATATCTGGGCAGGAGAGGAAATCGTCCCCGAGCTGCTGGGCGACCTCAACCCAAAGGCGATCGCCGCTCAAATCTGGCACTATCTGGAACATCCCGAAACCTTAGCGGAAATGCGCGATCGCCTCCGCCACGTCCGCGGCACCCCTGGAGCAGCTCAAAAAATTGCCGATTTAGCCCAAAAACTGCTCGCTCAATAAAAGTTTCCTCGGCATGTTTTCCCCATCCAACGGTTATCGTCAGCGCTCATGCTTTACATCTTTGGCGGATTACCAGGAACTGGAAAATCCACCCTCGCAGCCGCGTTAGCTCGGATTTGCCACGGGTGTTATTTGCGCGTAGACACCATCGAGCAAACGATGAAGAATTTTGGGCTAACGTTGGATGGTCCCGAGGGGTATGCGATCGCCTATGCCTTGGCTGAGGAAAACCTACGTTTGGGAATGGACGTGATCGCCGACACCGTCAACCCCATTGAACTCACGCGGGATGCCTGGCGTAGGGTTGCGGAGCCGTCCAACAGTGGCTTTCGAGAAATTGAGGTTATGTGTACCGATCGCGATGAGCACAAACGACGAATCGAAACACGGCAACCATCCGTCAGCGGGCTAACGCTCCCAACATGGGACGCCGTGCAACGCCGAGAGTACCATCCATGGACGGGCGATCGCATCGTCATCAACACCGCCGGAGAAACACCTGAACAAAGCCTTCAAAAGTTGTGTAATGCGTTGGGGCTAAGCTCGTTCGGGGATCGGTAGCCCTGCGCATTTAAGGGAAGCCCCAATCAGGGTTTGAATGCTACGCGCTGCCAGACTTTCACAAGAAAACCATAATCAGCTCAATTGTTTTCTGGACGATCGCCCTTCATGATATCGAGGAGTCGCTGGACCATTGGGCGATCGTTGGCTAGGGGTTCTTCTTTCAGGTAGTAGGTGAGGTCGGCGATCGCCGCCTCCCAACGCTTTTGTTCGTAGTAAATGAGGCCGCGATCGCGTCGTTCGTGCACCGCATCGGGAAACAACAAGAGGATACGCTCGACAGCCCCAAGGGTCTGCTCCAGGTTACCCTGGTTGAGATAAATGACCTTCAAATTCGTCAACATGCGGGCTAGGAACTGATAGATGCTCACCGTTTGCAAATATTCTGGACGCATCTCGACGGGACTGCCATAAACCTGGCTAAGCCGCTCTTTGCAATCTTCAGGAAAAAGAACCGCGCCCTCATGAAACGGATCCACAAAGACCTCCATCTCATCCAAGGTGGGGCGGATCAAAAAATGCCCCGGCATCCCCACGCCCATCATGGGAAAGTCGAGCCGCTGGGCAATTTCCAGGTAAACCAACGATAGGGTGATGGGAATCCCAGTACGTCGCTCAATGACGTGATTCAAAAAGCTGTTTCGGGGATCATAGTAATCGGTTGCATTTCCCCGATACCCCAAATCTTCAAACAGATAGCGGTTGATGGTTCGAATGATGCGGAGAGGGTAGCGCTCAGGGGGCAACTGCTCGGCAACATCCGATGCCATCACATCCAGTGCGTTGAGATAGGCTTCAACATCAATGTCCGGCTCTGCTTCTTTGGCAATATAAAGGGCTGCTCTAGCCAAATTGATGCACGCTTCGGGTTGGCGCACTTCTGCAGCGAAGTGTTGCCGAATCTCTGATTTCATGGAACTACGTTACTGATGTTATGGCTGCACAGCCACTCAAGACGAACTTTGGCCAGATCAAGCTTACTGAG
>JBCBSL010000299.1:0-7788 GCA_039819145.1 Cyanobacteria bacterium J06638_22 | reverse complement strand
TGATGTGTTTGCTGTGGCAGTGGTAGATGCTTTTCCTACACACACTCTACATTCTTACCCTCTTCATCATTGTGCGTGAATTTCCGGAGTTTGTGGGGCAATGTCAACAGTAAAAAACAATTAAAAAACAATCTTAAGGGGATATTAGTCCTCCGAACAGATGGCCAAAGCCCCATAAGCATTGAGATTAGGGCAGATCTTCTTTCAAGATTCAGCACCTCTGAGCTTTCCAAAAAAAATATGGAATTTTGCCGAAGCGCTTAGCGCTATAACCATGCTCATTCAATAGTCAAAAATCGGGTAGAAGGAGAATCGATGCAGCTTTCAAATCAGTTGCCCTGGGAGAGCTTAGGGTCAGGAAATGCGCCGGATCCCCACTTGCTACAGTGCCTTCAGTTTATTCTCGAACTGGACAAACTAAAGCAGGTGTTGCGGCAAACGACGTTGACGGATGGCTCCCGGCGGGAAAATAGCGCTGAGCATTCCTGGCATATTGCGTTGATGGCGATCGCCCTGGCTGACTATGCCGCTGAGCCCGTAAAGGTGGATCACGCCGTTCGCCTGTTGCTTCTCCATGACGTGGTGGAGATTGATGCGGGAGACACCTTTTGCTTCGACGCCCACGCCAATCAATCCAAGCTTGAGCGCGAGCTTGAGGCGGCAGAGCGCTTGTTTGGCCTGTTGCCTGAGGCTGTTGGCGCAACGTTCCGCGCGTTGTGGGACGAGTTTGAAGCAGGAGAAACCCCGGAAGCGCGCTTTGCCAAAGCGATGGATTGCTTGCAGCCGCTATTGCACAACCTAGCGACAGCGGGAGGAACCTGGAAGAAGCATGGAATAACCTGCGATCGCGTCTTTCAGCGGATGCAACCGATCAAGCAGGCAACCCCTGCCCTTTGGGGATTTGTGGAGTCCCAAGTCCTAGCGTCGGTGGAAGCCGGAATACTGCTGCCCGCCCCAGAAAAAGCCCTTGGGATAGCCACACGCCCATAACGCTGGTGCGTTACGCCCAACAATGAATCACTCCCAACAATGAGTCACTCCCAACAATGAGAAGAGGCGATCGCCAAAGCTTCAAAGAGCACGATCCCTATCGCAATGCTTACAACATCGGAATGGGACAAAGAAACCGAGCTCCTGAAGACGAGCGTCATTTCGAGAGCAAGCGGTTGGAATTCGTTAACGTTGGTGAGGACATTCCAAAGAAAAGCCTAAGCCTCGGGGGGTAAGCCGTTGTCGTCATTACAGTATGAGGGAAGTCTTCAGCAGGGAAAGGGAGAAGGGTAAGCCGTGCCGATGAGCTGCTTCTGTGTCTGTAGCATCTCTTCCCCTTAATTTTTCAAACCGCTGATGGACTGGAGGTTCGCCTATTTGTCTCGTAGCCCGTTTCTATTTCAGTTCAAGACATAGAGTTTCTGGTTTTTAGATGTTTGCTTTAAGGGCTTCGATGCTCCAGTTAGGTTGCATTGACGATTCGTAGTTTTGACGCACCGCTATTTTTTCCACAATGATTCAAAAAGCAGAATATCTCGATGGCGTAGGCCACTCCCACGATGCTGAAGCTGTTGAAACGGTATTAAATCCCAGTGAACAAGCGATCGCCCGTGTTCGTTGGCTCGTTTGGAAGCTTGCGATCGCGACCTTGATTCTGATGGCCATTGGCAGTGCGACCCGTGTGATGAATGCGGGGTTAGCTTGCCCCGACTGGCCGCTGTGCTATGGCACGTTGTTTCCAGGCCAGCAAATGAACTTGCAGGTGTTCTTGGAATGGTTCCACCGCCTGGATGCCGCACTCATTGGTGCTTTCACGTTAGTGCTGGTGGGTATGGCTGTGTGGCAGCGTCGGGTCTTGCCCCGCTGGGTTCCCTGGGTTTCCACTTTGGCACTCGGTTTGGTGCTGTTCCAGGGACTTCTGGGTGGTCTGACCGTTACGGAAATGCTGCGGTTTGATATTGTGACCGCTCATTTGGGAACTGCCCTGCTGTTTTTCAGCGCTCTGCTAGTGATGGGCATTCTGCTATTGCCTTACCAAGCAACGGGCACTGTGAAGCGCTTGCCCTGGGTCAGTTTGACAGCCGCAATTTTGGTTTATCTACAAAGCCTTTCGGGCGGATTGGTCGGGTCTCGCTGGGCCTTACACCAATGTCTCGGCATCTCGAAGCTTTGCACAGTGATGAATGCTCACCTCATTGGCATTGTCCCGGCTAGTCTCTCGGTCATCGTATTAGCGGTGTTGGCTTGGCGAACCCCTGCCTTGCATTCCGCCCTCCGCACGCTGACAAATTTAGCCTTCGGATTTTTGCTGCTGCAAGTTGCCCTGGGCTTTGCCACCTTCCGCCTGCATCTCCAGGTCGAAATTCTGACGGTGAGCCATCAAATGATTGGGGCTTGCCTGTTTGCCACGCTGCTGTGCTTCACGGTATTTGGCCTGCGCGATCGCCATCAAAAGGCTCTTTGGGTAAGCGATCGCCCCACCTCTTAGTGATTATGTAGTGATGATTCAGACTGTGATGCTCAGAGCGTCACGCCGCTTTCTAAAGCGCGTTCCTCGACATAAACGCTTTTCTCCAGACGCAGTTGGTAATTTCCATTCACCCATGCGTTGTGTTTTCGCTAAACGCTAGCTGCAACGCTTCATCCCCATCGATTCGAAACGCCTTCTCTGCTTCTAATCCCTTACCAACTCAAGGATCTTATGCAAGATACCCTCGTTCAAAAACGCCATCATGAGAACCTCTGGCAAGTGCTCCAGAGCTATTGGCAACTCACCAAACCCCGCATCATCATTCTGCTGCTGATTACGACGGCTGGCAGCATGTGGATTGCGTCTGAAGGGAATGTCGATCCGGTACTGCTGCTCATCACGATTTTTAGCGGAGCATTGGCCGCGGCCTCTGCAAATACCATTAACTGTCTCTACGATCGCGATATCGACTACAAGATGAAGCGGACACGTCACCGTCCGTTGCCGTCTGGCCGCATTCAACCCTTCCATGCACTAGCTTTTGCGATCGCCCTTGCGACTATTTCCTTTACGCTGCTGGCAACCTTTGCCAATCTCCTGAGTGCCTGCCTCGCCATGTCGGGCATTGTCACCTATGTGGTGGTTTACACCCACTGGCTGAAGCGGCACAGCTCTCAGAACATTGTGATTGGTGGCGCAGCGGGCGCAATTCCGCCGCTGGTAGGCTGGGCTGCCGTCACGGGCGAATTGAGTTGGGTCGCCTGGGTTTTCTTTGCCATCATTTTCTTCTGGACGCCGCCCCACTTTTGGGCACTGGCTATGATGATTCGCAATGACTATGCCTCTGTCAATGTGCCCATGCTGCCGGTTGTGGCAGGCGATGTAACAACCGCCAAGCAAATCTGGATTTATACGCTATTGCTGATTCCTCTAACCCTGCTGCTAGCGTTTCCGTTCAATGCGCTGGGAGCAGTTTATGTGATGGTGGCACTGGTGCTCGGAGCTTTGTTCCTGGTGAAAGCGTGGGCATTGCTGGAGCGTCCGGCGGATGTGGGTGTGGCAAAGTCGCTGTTTAAGTACTCGATTTTCTACATGATGTTGCTGTGTGGCGGTATGGCGCTGGATACGCTACCGCTGTCGCAACAGGTAGATGCGGCGATCGCTTCTAACCTCGACATGGTGCTTACCCCTGTCTCCATTAGCCAAATCTTCCAGTTGCCTTGGTAGGGGTTGTCCAAATAGCCGATTTCTCTCCGATATCTGGGTGGAGTTTGCAAAAAATTGCAGATTCCACCAGATTCTTTTTCTATGCTTAAGATGGCGCTAAGGTATGAAAACCGTAGCGAACGTAACAGGGTGTTGCAGGCAAGGCATTTGGCCATTTTGATGGGTCATTTTGATTTGATCAATCCCTTTGAAAGGGGCGATCGGCAGATTGTTTAATTCTGCTGCTTGTCCCAAACTCTGCCGTCTGCCGTTTTTCTACCTTCCTCCGCAACAACCAGGTCATTCTCATGAGCAAGGAACGGTTGCAACGCATCGAAGCAACATTGGCCGCATTGGGGCAAACTTCGCCGCTATTACCCCACCTGCCGGATCCGGCCACCAATGCACCTGCAAATGCACCGATAAACGAAGCCGGGGAAACGTTGCATCCGCAAGCATTGCTCTCTGTACCGATCACCGATCCCCATGCGGTGCGCCCTTTCTCTAGCGCAGCGGAAACCGCCAAAGCCTCGTCCCTCCTGGAGAAAGTTGAGTTGCCGGACGCTGGAGTAACGGGTGCGCCCAGTCAGGTTAGCAATCCCGGTTTGGCGATCGGTATCCTTAAGGAAATTGAAAAGCTATTGCTCGAGTGGCAGCGCGAACTGCAAGACCTTCAGTTGCGGATTCAAGATATTCAAATGGAAGGCCCGGTGATCGATGGCTGGCTTGATTCCCAGTCGGAGTCCACACCAAAACACCCCGGCTTTTTGCAGCATGCGGAGATGGCAGACCTCCAGTCCTATGTGGATGCGATGCACCCTTCACCACAAGGATCGGGTGGAATCTCTGAGCGCGTGGCCTATCGCCTGTGTCATTTGGATGCCGATGGCAATGTTCAGTGTCAGGAATGTCCGGTGGATCAGGTGGCTCCGGTGAGTTTGGCGATCGCCCGTCACCAAAAGCTCCGCCAACTCCTTAGCCGCAAGCAGCATCTGGAACTGCGGTTGGGTCAACTGGCAGAAACCCTCGTCACGGTTCACAGCCACCTGAAAGAATCCGACCGAAAGTTCCGGTAGGCATCGCTTGGCACAGAAAAAGAACACAGAAGTGTTATTGCAAGCTCATTCTGCTGTTCGCCATGACTGATGTGCAAATTCATTCTGTTTCCCGTCCACCCCAACCGATTCCCGCGATTGAGCTAGATGCGCCGCCTCTAGTTGATTTGCGCCGCTATCAGCCACCGACGGAGCGAGGCCGTCCAACGTGGGTGATTATTGTGTGGTGGTTGCTGCAGGCAATCTTGTTTCCTTTGACGCCCCATAATTTCCATGCGCCCAGGATTTGGCTATTGCGGTGGTTTGGGGCAGAAATTGGCGAAGGGGTCGTCATTCGTCCCAGTGCCCGCTTCACGTTTCCCTGGAATGTTCGCATTGGAGACTATAGCTGGGTTGGAGATGATGTGGTGTTCTACAGCCTGGACGTGATTTGGGTGGGGGAGCATTGCGTCATTTCCCAAAAGACTTACCTTTGCACGGGCAGTCACGATTTCCAGGACCCCGCTTTTAAGCTGCAGACAGGAGCGATCGCCATCGGCAATGGAGCTTGGGTCGCGACGGATTGCTTTGTTGCACCAGGTGTTGAGATTGGAGCAAATGCGATGATTGGAGCACGCAGCAGCGTGTTTCGCTCGATGCCCGCACAGCAGGTATGCTACGGAACGCCCTGTCGTCCCCATGGCTGGCGAGAGCTGCGGGAAGGTTAAACCACAGAGGCACGGAGGACACAGAGGACACAGAAAAGGGAGGCGAGGAAGATTGGAGGAGGGGCGATCGCTTCGGTGAGAATCTTTTATGCTGAAGCTAATTCGATCGTGTTGCTCGAAAAATGACTCAAGCGAAACCTCGGTTCACCAGTTTTGATGAATATCTGGCTCATGCAGATGAAGCTGAGGGGCTGTTTGAGCTATTCAATGGAGAGTTGGTCTCGGTGCCACCGGAATCAGGGGAGAATACAAAAGTTGCAGTTTTTCTTCTTCTGCAATTTGCGACGTTGGTTGGCTATCGGCGAGTTAGGCTCCATGGGTTGGAGTTGGAAGTACGGGGTGAACCCAAGAATCGCTTTCCCGATTTGACGGTGCTGCGCCCTGGGCAAGATGCTCAACTCCAGTCACGTAAAACGCTTCGTCTGTCGATGGAGCCGCCGCTGTTGGTAGTGGAAGTGGTGAGTCCAGGGGAAATTCAGCGGGAGCGGGACTACGTGGCGAAGCGATCGCAGTATCAATCGCGTGGCATCCCTGAATATTGGCTGATCGATCCTCAGCAGGGGATTGTGCTGGTGCTTGTTTTAGACAACGGGGTCTATCAGGAGTTTGGTGTGTTTCGTGGAGCGGAGATTGTGCGATCGCCTCAGTTTGGTGAATTAGAGCTGACGGCACAGCAAATTCTGGCCTCCGGTTCGCCGGAAGCAGGCACACCTTGATGTTGTAACTCTGAGTGTTGTGATTTTACTGAGCGGGAACCGACCACCAAGCTAGGGCATAGTTTTGCCATGGATCGTTGATCTGCTCGTGAAAAACGACGCGCAGCTTATATTCTCCGGCTTCAGGAATGCGATGGAAGATGTGCTCTACGCTGTCTTCGGGGCTGATGGACGACCAGATGCTGTCTTCCAAATTGTCAGAATCGGCAGGCATGAGGTACAGGTCGAGGTTGTTCAGGCCGCGATCGGCAAAGGTTTCGCCGACGTCATACAGCGCATTGCCGTTGGCGTCTTGTAGCTCGACAACCCGACTCCAAGTAAGCGTTGCTGAAATGTGGCTACCCGCTTGCAACGGACGGTTGATGATGTAATCCCGATAGGGTTGAGTGGACTCATCGGGGCCGACGGTGCGATAGTCCCAACCAAGGATGGGCACAGGTACTTCAGGACTCCACTGGCCTGGGCTGAACTGCTGATAGGCGCGGAAGGCATTGAGGTGTCCGGTGCCCAGGTTGGCATTGAGAGGAATTTCCTCGCGCCAATAGGCATCGGATGCCAACCAGTCGTTGTGGCTTTGATCGACCGCTGTGCGGGTCATATCGAGGAATAGCCCGTTGCCAGGGTCTTCAATTTTGTCGGCGGAGTTCATGATGACCGCTTTAGAAACTTCGTGGCGGCGAGCATCTAGCGTCCAGTTGGCAGCACCCCTGGCCAGTTGGCGATCGCCATACTCTTGAATCAACGCCACGGTCGCCGTCACATGGGGCGCGGCAAAACTGGTGCCGCTGATGGGCGGGGAGTCGCTGCCATCCTGTTGCACGAGTTGCATGGCGCTGCCAGGAGCGGCGAGGGTAATGGAGCGGCGGGAGCCGACATTGCTTTCGGCGGGTCTGCCCTGGATAGAGGGCGGTTCGCTGCCCAGGTCGGCAAAGCTGACTTTACGATAGACGCCATCCACCGTAATGGTGTTGGAGACAGTCATACCGTTGTAATGGTCGGTGGGAATGGGGATACCACCCCGTCCCTGGTTGCCCGCAATCACATACAGCACATCATGCTCACGCGATGACCAGTCGATGCACAGAGTCAACAGTGCATTGCCGTCGAGTAGGGCGTTGGGACGCGGATCCTGGGATAGGGGTTCCCCAAAGCTGAAATTGATGGCTCGTACATCATCGCCATTTTGCAAGGCCACTGTTTGTGAGGCGAGGCATTCTTCGGGCTGCCCCCCACGCCGATTGAACCCTGCCGCTGCGGAATAAAGCCGTGCCTCAGGAGCCACACCTCGTAAGCGCTTGTCCTGACTGATCATGACGCTGGCCACGCTGGCCGCATGCTCATCAACGTTGAGATTGGACAAGGCTTGCTGATCAACCAAAAATACTTGAGTGGGGCGAACGATAAAGTTCTCGGCAGCAGATTTATCGAACCCAAATAACGCCGGACGCCCAATTTCTACCTGCCCAATGCCAATTTTGCGGCCCGTGAGATTGTATGGTTCTTCGTGAAGGCGTCGTGCTTCAATACCATTAGGCCCCGTTGAGAACTCGATCGCGATCGCTGGAATTGCAAGCAAAGAACCTACAATACCCCCTACCATCCAGGCAAACTGCATGGTTTTTGTTGGCTGACCCATGTTTTGC
>JBCBSL010000298.1:4033-7808 GCA_039819145.1 Cyanobacteria bacterium J06638_22 | reverse complement strand
TCAGGGCACACTGAAGAAATAAGCTCTCTCGCTAATGGCGTTTTGCTAGCTCATTGCGTTTTATGGCACAAGACCATCCTTTGCCCTCTGATGGTAGCCAAACTCTACTCCAGGCATGGGTCGAACATACTCCTGTTGCGATCGCTATCCTTGATTCAAATTTCCGATACCAGATGGTAAGCCGCCGCTGGCAGGATGATCACGGATTAGGCGATTGTTCCCCAATTGGTAAATCTCACCTCAGTTTTTTCCCGCATGACACTGAGCGTTGGGTGGAAATGCTGCAGCGGGGAATGAGCGGAGAAACCGTACTTTGGGAGGGCTTGAATTCCCGTCCCGATGGCCAGCAAGATTGGTTGCGATGGACGGTCTATCCCTGGGGTGGGCAAAACCAAGACACCATTTCCGGATTAACCGTCGTTTCCGAAATTATCACCGAGCGCAAACAAGCCGAGGAGGAGCGCGATCGCTTCTTTCAACTGCTCCCCGATATGCTCTGTGTTGCAGACTTTCAAGGCAACTTTAGGCAGGTCAACCCGGCATGGGAACAGGTGCTAGGGTTTCGGGTAGAGGAGCTGATAGGTCAACCCTTCATGGATTGGGTTCATCCCGATGACCAGGCAGCGACTCAAACGGTAGCCCAATCCATGGTAGTCGGTGCATCTGTCACCGCCTTCGAAAATCGCTATCGCTGCAAAGATGGATCGTATCGCTGGTTTTCCTGGCAAGCCATTCCCTGTCTGGAAACCCACCGGATTTATGCCACGGCTCGTGACATCACGGATCTGAAGCAAACCAATACCGATCTCAAGCAAGCCAATACCGATCTCAAAGAAACCAAGCGATTTTTGGAATCGGTGTTGAACTGTCTGCCCGTGGCTGTCATGGCCAAAGAAGTCAACAAGTTCCGCTATGCGCTGTGGAACCCGGCGGCTGAGGTCATTTTGAAGCGCGAAGCAGCCGATGTCTTGGGTAAGACGGCTTGGGATTTATTTCCCGCCCCTGAAGCCAAAGCTCTGGCAGAACAGGATCAAACGGTGCTGCAAGCCGGAAAGATGCTCGATTTTCCGGAAATGGAAGTACCGGTTAATCCGGATGAACATCGAATTCTACACACCAAGAAGACCATCATTTTCGATGCTCACGAGCAGCCTCAGTATCTGTTGGCGATCGCCGAGGATGTGAGCGAACGGCGGCAGGCAGAACGGCAATTGCAAGAGCAGGAGCAGTTTCTCCGGAGCATTTATGACGGGGTTGAGCAGCAAATTTTTGTCATCGACGTGATGCCCGATGGGCAGTTTCTCTGTGCGGGTTGGAATCGCATGGCGGAGCAAGTCGTGGGGGAATCCTACGAAGCCTTTTTGGGGCGACCTGCGTGCGAAGTCTATAAACGACAGGACGAAGCCGAAACGGCTTTGCAACGATTCAAGGAATGTGTGCGCCTGGGCATCAGCATTACCTACGAAGAACAGTTAACCTTTCAAGGGACAGAAACTTGGTGGCTAACCACCCTCAACCCTCTGCGCGATGAATCGGGGCAGATTTATCGACTGGTGGGCACCTCGTTGGATATCAGCGAACGCAAACGCGTCGAGTATACCCTCCGGGAAAAGCAAACCTTCATCGAGCAGATGGCAAACAATAGCCCCGGCATCCTTTACATCTACGATGTAGAGCAGCAGCGAAATGTCTATTGCAACCGTGCCATTAGCGAAACCTTAGGCTACTCGACGGTTCAGGTTGAAGTGATGGGGGAGACATTCCTGGAGCAAGTTCTGCATCCGGAGGATTTGCCGTGGATTCAACGCCACTTGCAAACGATGCAGGGATTGGCGGATGGCCAAACCTGTGAGTTGGAGTACCGGATGCGGCGGGCGGATGACACCTGGGTCTGGTTGTATAGCCGCGAAACGGTCTTTCGGCGCGATCGCGCTGGGCAAGTGACTCAGATCCTTGGCATTGCGCAGGATATAACCGATCGCAAAACAGCGGAGGCCGCGCTTTTAACCTCCCAACAACGGCTATCGCTATTGATTCAACAAACACCGCTAGGGGTTATCGAGTGGACCCCAGAAGGCCATGTCCAGGCATGGAACCCAGCCGCCGCGAAAATTTTTGGCTATACCCCTGAAGAAGCAATGGGCCAACACTTCGGGTTTCTGATTCAGGATGAGCTAAAAGGACAGGTCGCGCAGATCTTTGTCGAACTGCTCGCGCAATCTGGCGGTACCCGCAGCATCAACGCCAACCGCACTCGCGATGGGCATGAAATTTTGTGTGAATGGTACAACACCCCCCTGGTTGCTCCCAATGGTGAAACCATTGGCATTGCATCTTTGGTGCATGACGTAACCGATCGCGTTGCTGCTGAAACGGCCCTGCAAGAACGGGAAGAACGGCTCCGCAGTATCAACACCTCGGTTCCAGGGGTGATCTACCAATACCAGGTCAACCTCGAAACCGGGGAGGAGTGCATTACCTACATGAGCCCCCGCGCGGTGGAGCTGTTTGAGTTTGAGCCCCAAATCCTGATGACCCATCCCGAAGTGCTGTGGGCGCTGGTGCATCCCGACGATTTGCAGCGCTATCAAGAAAGTGCGGCGATCGCCGTCCAGAATCAGCTCCCCTGGTTTGATGAGTTTCGCATCATTACTCCATCTGGCACCATGAAGTGGCTACAGGCACAATCCGAACCCTCTGCCCCCGTTGGTCATCTCTCCATCCACAATGGTGTGATGATTGACATCAGCGAACGCAAGGCGGCTGAAGCCGCACTGCAGGCATCGGAAGCTGAGCTGCGTCACGCCCTTGCTGAGCTACAGCGCACCCAAATGCGCCTGATCCAGGGCGAAAAAATGTCGAGCCTGGGGCAATTGGTGGCTGGGGTTGCCCACGAAATCAACAACCCCGTCAATTTTATCTATGGCAACTTATCCCACGCCAAAAACTATACCCAGGATTTGCTTAGCCTGATTCAGCTCTACCAGCTCCATTACCCCGATCCGGTTCCAGCGATCGCCGAAGCCATTACCGCAGTCGATTTGGACTTCGTTAGCGAAGATTTGCCCAAGCTCATCAACTCTATGAAGTTTGGAGCCGATCGCATTCGCGACATTGTGGCTTCCCTGCGCACCTTCTCCCGCATGGATGAGGTCACCATGAAGGCGGTTAACTTGCACGACGGCCTCGACAGCACCCTTGTTATCCTCAACAACCGCATTCGCGCCCAAGAGGATCGCCCAGCCATCACCGTCATCCGCAACTATGGCCACCTTCCACCCGTCAAATGCCACGCCGGACAGATGAACCAGGTCTTTATGAACCTGATCAGCAATGCCATCGATGCTCTGGAAGAGTGGTGCCGAAGAGCGGCGATCGCCGACGATTGCGACCCCTATATCGAAATTGAAACCAAAGTCTTGACCCCGCAATCCTGCGCCCAAATCATCATTACCGACAACGGTTCAGGCATTCCCGATCCCATCCGCCAGCGCATTTTCGACCCCTTCTTTACCACCAAACCCGTTGGCAAAGGTACAGGTATGGGGCTGTCCATCAGCTACCAAATCATCACCGAAACCCATGGCGGGACATTGGAATGCTACTCACACCCCAATGCAGGAACTCGCTTTGTCATCCAAATTCCGCTCAAGTTACAGGAGCAACAGGAGAAAGTGCGGCAGGAAAAGGTGTAGCGAGATATAGCGCTACGCGCTCAGATAGAACCCAATCATTTTTTGAAAGCCCCGCGACGCGGGGCTTTCAAAAAATGATT
>JBCBSL010000298.1:0-4026 GCA_039819145.1 Cyanobacteria bacterium J06638_22 | reverse complement strand
ATAAGCGCTACGCGCTCAGGTAGAACCCAATCATTTTTTGAAAGCCCCGCGACGCGGGGCTTTCAAAAAATGATTTGTCCTAATCTCAATGCGTAAGGCTATACAAGCTGAATTCACTTACATCAAATCCTGTTAGAGAACCCAAATATCATTTCTGCCCGCTGCTGTGCAGCGGGCAGAAATGATATTTGGGTTCTCTGGCTGCTTAACCGGATTTGATATTAAATCCTGCTATATCAGGACATCTCGCCATAACAAAGCGTTTACATCGCTGTAGTCATCAAGGCTACGGAACGCTATCGAACGGTCATTCCCGCGAATGCGGGAATCCAGGAAGGCTAAATATGCTGACCGATAGATGTTTGATGGATGCCCTGAAAATGGGCATAACAGAACCCCAACAGTCCATCCTGGCTGACTCAAGCTATATAAAGTCCGTTGAATAGTCGTAAAACCCAAACGATGTTTGGGTTCTTCAACCGGATTTGAGATTAGATCCGCACAGGTATTTGCTGGAGCGTCTGAACTATATTAGCGGCTTTTAAGGAATGGTAGGTGATTAGAAGTTGGGTCATTGCCAGAGGGAAGCTTTGCAGGATTTCGCCCGTGGTGCCCACGACCTTACCGATGCCCTGATTGCCATTCAAGGAGCAAAACTGTCCCAAATAAGGAACCTCGTTACACATCAAGCGCTCTAGCTCATGTACCTGCTCGCTGGTGGCATGGCCGTCAATTTCCAGCACATCCACGGGCTTACCCATGTCGCGATCTAGTCCCAGGCGAACGGCAGACCCCAGATGGTTGTCGGGGCGATCGAGCAGATCGCTGAAGCTGGGATGGGGAATGGTCGGACGCAGCACCAGCCGAACATTCAGCAACAATTCATCCTGCTTCATTTCATCGGGTGGGGGATAGAACGACACCACGACATCAGCCCACTGGCGCTGAGGACGGATGAACGCCTCGGAGTCATGTTCACGCTTGCCGAGCTGATCCATCACTTGCTCGGGAGTGTATCCCCGCTTGCGGGTATCGCGATTAATTTTCCAGGTCGCTCGTAGGTCTTCGGGAGGAGCCAAATAGACTTTCACATCATAGGAATCGCGCATGCCACGGGTGGAGTAGCCCAGCAATCCTTCCACAATCACATAGCGACTGGGCTTGATATACTCTGGTGGATCAAATTCGCCAGTGGAGTGGTTGTAGATGGGCTTTAGGATAGGCTGTCCGGTACGGAGCAAGCTGAGGTGCTGTTGAATGATGTCGAGATAGTTGCAATCGGGGTGTAATGCTGAAATGCCCATGTCTGCCCGTTGCTTGCGATCGTAGCGGTGATAGTCATCGGTGCAGATAATGGTCACATTCTCTTCGCCCAAGACTTGAGCAATACCGCGCGTCAGGGTTGTTTTTCCAGCGGCACTGTCGCCAACAATGCCAAGAATGATGGGGCGCTGCGTCATGGAACCTCCTCTTGGACGTATAAAAGTTTTCTATGGAGTGGATTGATCCCCAATTATCCAGGCTGATGTAGACACAATGCAAGAGACCCATAAGCTGCTCATGCACCAGAAGCGATCGCCAGAGACTCTGAAACCACTGCTCTCTCTCAAAACCATCCGGCCTACAACGCTGGTGTTTGACAGGATATGTTATCTAACAATCTGTTAAGTACGAAGAATGTTGGATAAGTACGAAGAATGTTGGAGAAAAATACTGGCTTTGAATCGACGCTGGATTTGTTGCGACGAGCGATCGCCCTAGCCAAACTCTGGCAACACAAACTCTGGACAAACATCCAAGTATGCGATCGCAGCAAGCATCCCTGCTGTACAGCAGCAATTCTCAGTATGGCTTTGTTAGTTTATAAAATGCCGCTCAGGCTGAGCCTGTCGAAGCCTGTTCACCCTTCGACAGGCTCAGGGCGAACGGCAAATTTTTCAAAATGAGAATTGCTTGCTGTACAGGTCAACTTTTGTCAGCGTTGTACCGTGAGTCTCCAATAGGGTGGTGAATGCACTGTATGCATCACCCCGAAAAACACAAAAAAATACTGGTTCTTAGACGTTCGGGATATACAAGATGGCAAGCCCTATGACAGATGCGGCTCAACAAAAAGCTGGCAGAATTGCAGGATTTGCGTGGCTGATTATCATCATCACCGGCCTCTTTGCCGAGTTTTTCATTCGCATGCAATTGCTCATCCCCACCGATGCCGCTGCAACCGCTCACAATATTGCAGAATCTCAATGGCTTTTCCGCATCAGCATTGCTAGCGATCTCGTCATGCTTGTCTTCGACATCGTGGTAGCTGTCGCTCTCTACATTGTGTTCAAACCTATCAATCAAGGGATGGCATTGCTTGCCGCGTCTCTTCGATTAGTGATGAATGTCATTTTAGGCATTAATTTGTTGAATCTGGTTTTCGCGTTGCTCCTCTCAACGGATACCCTCTATTCGACTGCATTTGCATCTGAGCAGCTACAGGCTTTAGTTCTGCTTTTTACCAATGCCCATCGCTTTGGATATGACATCGGCCTTGTCTTTTTCGGTCTGCATCTTTTCACCATTGGCTATTTGATTTACGAGTCCCGTTATGTTCCTAGAATCCTAGGTGTTTTGTTGATTGCAGCCTCATTCGGCTACCTGATCGATAGCTTTGCCAGTATCCTTCTTCCCCAAGGTGAAGCTATTCTTTCGGCGATCGCCTCAGCTCTCCTAATTCTTGCCCTCATTGCAGAGCTGGCGATCGCCCTATGGCTGTTGGTCAAAGGTGTGCATTTCCCGCAACTGCAAGCTGTGCAAAGCAACACGGAGCATTAGTCTTTCGGAAATAGTTCAGGTGTTGAGGCAGCTTAGATCCTTTGAGTTAGGCATGCTCAGCCCTGTTCAGGCGCTTCGGGGCGGGAAGGGACTTCCGCTAGCAGATGGCTGACCAGTAGCTTCAGCATCAAAAACGGCACAAACCACTCCAACCCCAATGCCGGCGACAGCAAATAGCGATCGCCCAGAAAGGCCAACCCATACAGCCCCAAAGCCACCGGACGCTTCAGGTAGAAGGGCGATCGCAAAATGGCGATCGCAGCCATCAACAAATAGCCCGAAACTAAAACAAAAAATCCCCAATCACCGCCTCGAAACAGCAGCGCAACCAAGCCGATATGAATGATGTGGATGCTCACAAAGGTCAAATGTTGTCGCCAGCCTTGTCCCGGTCGGTGATACCAACGCTTAGCGGTTGCTGTAGCGTTGGTCAGGACACCACCGATGCAATCAAACCCCAGTAGGGCGATGAGTCCAAGTTGGAGCGGCGTCCAGGCATGGGGTAGCGCGAGGGCATAGAGTGGAGCGGCGATCGCCGCAATGGCCGCTGGCAGAAATTGGAGCCACAATTCAGCGGGCGTTGCTCCTGGCCCAATGAAGCGATCGAGCATTCCCCAGCCACCAGATCGAGGAGTCGGAATAGAATCGCTGTCCTGAAATGGCTCGCCCCAGACATCTTCGGCGTTTTGTCGTTGTGCTAGCGGCATACTGCAAATCTCATAACAGTTGTTATGTTCAATTTACAACAACTGTTATGATAAACTGTCAATAGGGACTTGTTTAATAGCAAACTCTTTGGCTAGAGAGGCATACAGCCTTTAAGAATTAGCCTCTAAGAAACATTTGGAGTGCCCATGTCCCAGGAAGAGCGTCGGCTTGAAGTATCTGAAGCGGCTTGGCGTGTGATTGTCCGTGAAGGGTTGGATCGCACCAGTATGCGGGCGATCGCCCAGGAAATGGGCTGCACGACGGGCGTTGTGACCCACTACTTTCGCAACAAGCAAGAACTGATTTTGTTTGCCCTGCATCAGGTTTCTGAAAAGCTTCAAGCCTTCATGGAGAAAGCCACACAATCTCTTTCTGGCGTTGAGCGGTTAGTGGCCATGCTGTCAGCATTTTTGCCAATGGATGCCGAGCGACAAGAGATTCTGCGGGTCTGGCTGGCATTCTTAGGCTATGCCGTTGGCCGTGATAACCTGCTGACAG
>JBCBSL010000297.1:0-7828 GCA_039819145.1 Cyanobacteria bacterium J06638_22 | reverse complement strand
AGGAGACACAATCCAATATCAATAATACGTGTTCTGAAGATGACGAAGTCGAGAATATACGCGGGAAAATTTGAGCCATTTTGCATTAGCAATCGGTAGAGCATGTGGAATGATAAGCGCCGCAAACAGAAGCTCCAAAAAACGAATGAACCAACACCGTAAGATGAAAGGAGTTTGCCATAATTGCAGCACTTCAGGAATTGACTTTAAGTATCTTCATGAAGGCTCGCATAGCGTATTTCTTGCAATCGTAATAATTTCGTATAGATCTAGTCACTACTATTGAAAGATTTCAATTGATCTTTATCTATAGAACTATCTCGACTTGTCTGTTGCTTTGGGCACTTGGTACGGGAATGCTAGGTTTAACGGTAGGTAGACTTTCTTGTAGCTTGGTTGGGTAGAAATGGCGCGAACGAACGAAATTCAGTTGAATGATAAGACTGCACATCCCTTGGCACGATACCGAAATCACGTCGAATTTAACGGCTATCGTGTAGAGGAAGATGGGGAAAGTCTTTTGGGTCGACACCCACGTAAACCGAATCTAATTCTTAAACCCATCACCGAGCGGGGCGTATTGGTCAGCACGATGTACAGCTTTAAGACTACGATCGCTCGGACTGAGATTTTGGAATATATTAACCAACTGAATTCCTCCTTTCTCTTCATGAAAGCATTTCTAGATGATGAAGTAGAGGTCTATGATTTGGTACTCGATACTTTCTTTGAAGGCGAATATAATCGCACTAATTTCTCTATTCTTCTAGAAAATATTGACTACGACATAACAATCCTCAGGAATCATGAGTGTAGCCGCGACTACCTGGAATAGTGAGGAGCGGTTGCTCGTTTGATATAAATTGCTCCTACAAGTTTGGGGTTTGGATCGAATCCAAACCCCAAACTCACGTTTGACTGCGTGGTCAGGCCACGCCAGCATTTGCACGTTTCGTTCATGTTGTGCAGGATGGCGTAGTACCTGCGTAACCTCCGCCTGCGTAACCTATGCCTGCGTAACCTACACGTTGCACAGGATGGATAGTTTGCACAGGAGGGAAATCTGCTTGTCAGGCAATTTCAAAGACAGCAGAGATTTCAACCGATGCATCCAACGGTAAGACGTTGACGCCGATCGCCGCCCGCGAATGCCGTCCAGCATCACCAAAAACATCCACCATCAAATCCGATGCACCATTCATCACGGAAGGCTGCGCGGTAAAGTCATCCGCCGACGCAACAAAGCCATCCAACCGAACGCAGCGCACCACCCGACTCAGATCGCCTTCGCAGGCGGCATTGAGGGCAGCAATTAAGTTAATTGCAACTTGTCGAGCGGCTTCTTGAGCCTCTTCTACAGACACATTGAGCCCGACTTTGCCAGGAAACAACAGCTCACCATCTTTGAAAGCAATTTGCCCAGCCAGGAATACCTGATTTCCGGTGATCACAAACGGAACGTAGTTGGCGACTGGGGGCGGAACGTCTGGCAGTTCAATACCAAGCTCACTGAGCCGAGCAGCCGGATCGGAACTGGCGATCGCCCGCTGACTTAACAAGGGTAAGGTGGCGATCGCCCCGGCTCCGCCAGCGAGCCCCCATAGCAAGTTGCGCCGCGAAAGCTGCCCCATAACGGCGCGCTCCATCTGTTGCATCGCTTGATGATTCATAAATTTCACTCCTCTTAACCAGACATCGGAACCACTCCACAACTTCCAGAACGAAGGGTGTGGAGCATTATTGAATGAAGCAAGCTTCAACCATAGAAGATACTGGGTAGAGGTATGGTCAACTTAGCTACACGCCGTGAATGCGCCATTAGCCTCTCAGCTTTTCGGACCAGACGCGAGTCGGTAGACCCCAGACATAGATGAATCCTTCTGCCGCCTTGTGATCGAACTGGTCATCTGCGCCGTAGGTCGCTAGGTCGGGCGTGTAGAGCGAGTTTTCTGCTTTACGGCCAACGATGGTGGCGTTGCCCTTGAATAACTTCACGCGCACGGTACCCGATACCCGCTCCTGGGTTTGCTGCACAAAGGCATCCAACGCACCCTTGAGGGGGCTATACCACAAGCCGTTGTAGACCAGTTGGGAGTAGGTCTCCTCGATGCCGCGCTTGTACTGCGTCACGTCGGCAGTCAAGGTCAGACTTTCCAGATCGCGGTGGGCTTGAATCAACACCAGTAACGCCGGAGCTTCGTAAATCTCACGGGATTTGATACCCACCAGGCGGTTTTCGATCATGTCGATCCGGCCAATGCCCTGGGCACCGACCCGTTCGTTGAGGTGGCTGACCAGCGCAACGGGGGAAAAGGAATTGCCATCCAGGGCAACGGGAATGCCTTTTTCAAAACCGATT
The DNA here is from genome assembly GCA_039819145.1 of Cyanobacteria bacterium J06638_22. Classification (GTDB taxonomy): domain Bacteria; phylum Cyanobacteriota; class Cyanobacteriia; order Elainellales; family Elainellaceae; genus Vacuolonema. The sequence continues at coordinate 5,469 of JBCBSL010000297.1, read as the reverse complement.
TCGACATAGTCGGGTTCGTCGGATGTATCGGCGATCGCCTTCGTCATCGCAAACACTTCCTCGAGGGGTTCTGTCCAGGGATCTTCCAGTGGCCCCGCTTCGATGCTGCGCCCCAGCAGGTTGCGATCGATGCTGTAGGGAGACGATTTTTTTACGGGAGCAGGAATACCAAACCGCTCGCCATAGGCAATGGTTTCTTCACGGCTCATGCCCCATTCCCGTGCAGGGGCTAGCACCTTGATATTGGGGTTGAGCGCTGCAATGGACACATCAAACCGCACCTGATCATTGCCTTTTCCAGTACAGCCATGGGCTACGGCGTCTGCACCATATTCGTCTGCGGCATCCACCAACAACTTCGCAATCAACGGACGTGCCAAAGCCGTGGAAAGGGGATAGCGGTTTTCGTAGAGGGCATTGGCTTGAATGGATGGGAATGCATAGTTGTTGATGAAGTTGACCTGCGCATCGGCGACGAGCGATACCGATGCTCCCGAGGTCAATGCTTTTTCCTTAATCGGCCCCAATTCTTCGCCCTGCCCCAAATCTGCTGCCAGGGTGATCACTTCCTTAACGCCCCACTCTTCCTTGAGATAGGGGATGCAAACGGAGGTATCGACTCCGCCGGAATAGGCGAGAACAACTTTTTCGGCGCGACCCATGATGCCAGAAACTCATCTTAAAACAACCCTCCCATTATCAAATGAATTGGGTGCAATTCTGTTCGACAGAGACGGTCTATTCAAGAATTTTCTGCATCAAGGTTTGTAAGGGCAATGGGGAAAGAGGGGGCGATCGCCCAAAATAGACCGACCACACTCGATCTTGCCCAAATATCATTTGGGTTCTCCAGCCAGATTTGATATAGCCGCAACCATTAAGGCAAGGAGACACTATCGAACGGTCATTCCCGCGAATGCGGGAATCCAGAGAGGCTCAATACACGAACTGATAGGCGTTTGATGGATGCCCATTTTCATGGGCATGACGGAATCTCGACTCCTATTCTGGGTAGCTCAAGCTATAGCGCTGTGCGCGTGAGTTAAGTACGGTTGTGTGCGGGCGCGGCGCGCCCACACACAACCATTTCTGTGCTTGACGCGGTTGCACACCGCTATATACAACGATTTGGTGAATGCATCCCAGTTTTGCAAATTTCCCCTCATCCCCCAGCCCCTTCTCCCAAAATACAAGGGGTTGGGGGATGAGGGGAAAAAGTTTTGTCAGGCAATCAGGCTATGCACCTCGAAGCTTGCAAAAGATGATTGGATCCCGCTTCGGCAAGTAACGCCATATCTGGCCTATCAGCACAAAGGTTCCAGAAAAATATCTGGCTTTGGTTTTCATCAAACTGGAGTGAACCACCGATAATAGAGCGGTAGTGGGTCGAACCGAACGCATGGATCTCATTATTCTATTGGCGGCACTCGTCATCACGTTTCTAGTTTTTACCTGGCTTGTGCGCGTTGTACGGGTGACCATCAGAGTGGCCATTCTTATTGCCCTCCTGGTACTGCTGTTCCAACTCTTCTTTGGCATTGGCCCCGACGCCATCTGGCAACAGATTCGGGCATTATTCGATTGGTTCGTTGGGCTGTTGGGTTGATGGCTCGTTGCCTAGGATTCGTTGCCGGGGTTGGCTAAGCGAGCAAATACATCCTGGAAGGCTGGAGGCAGTTGGCGCATAATTTTGCCCTTTTCGCGATCGACCGTGACTAGGGTGACTTGGGCGGTGAGATATAGGAGTTGCCGATCTGGCGAGACCAGTTGAGAGTCCCACACTAGCCGTACACCACTCATCTGTTGCATGCGGGTACGAAGAATGGCCGACTCGCCCATGCGCAGCGGACGGTGGTAGCGGGTGGTCAGCTCGACGACAGGTAACTCGCAACCCATGGCCACCAGGTCGGCAAAGCTGATACCGAGCGATCGCAAATATTCCACCCGTGCCTCTTCCAGCCACGTGATATAAGCCCCATGCCATACGACACCGCCGTAATCTGTATTGTGGGGAAACGCTTGGACAGGGTACTCAAACCATTCGAGCGGTGGCACCTGCGAAGCCTGTTGGATAGCATGGGTTTCGTCGAGCTGGGGTTGCATAGTCGTCCTGAGAGTATTGCTAAACGGAAATGGGGCTGAACCGAATGAGGCTCAACGCTTAAGCGATCAGCGATCACATCAATTTTTACATCATTCGTGCCGATGCCCTGGAGTGTTCCCTTAAGCTGAAAATTAGGCCGATGTGCGCCCAGACAGGCCGCATCGAGGCACACAGTTGCACAGAATGGCAATTCTGTGTTGACGCACGTTTTCAAATCACTTTCGAGTTCTTCATTTTTCATTCCCATAGGTCAATCAACGTTTGAGAGGCAATTATGTTGGAGAGAATTGAAAAGATTCTGCTAGCCGACTCTGGCACCGGGCACACAGAAGAGATGCTCAAAATGTTGATGGAGTTGCCGAGTTTTCAGGCAGCCAATGTCACGGTTCTCCATGTTGTTCCCCCCCAAGTCACGACAGAGGAGATGACCCGTCGCCTTGAAGAAGGGGGTCAGGTTCTCTCTGCTGCTATCCAAAATCTGGGTCTGGAAGCCCAAAAGGTTGATCCGATTTTGAAGCAAGGGGATCCCAAAAACATTGTTGTGAAGATGGCCGATGACACGGAAACCGACCTGATCATCATGGGATCGCGGGGGCTGAAGCGGCTTCAGTCGATTCTGGAAAATTCCGTCAGTCAGTATGTGTTCCAGCTCGCCTCCCGCCCCATGCTGTTGGTCAAAGACGACATCTACGTCAAGCGCATCAACCGGGTGATGGTGGCGATCGATCAATCTGAAACGGCCAAGGATACGCTGGCACTGGCACTCAAAATCGTGAAGGACATCAAAGGTGGCCAACTGGTGCTGGTGCACACCAATCCAGATATGAAGCTTAAGCCTGGCGAAATAGCAGGTAATCCTGAAGAAGATCCGGTGATGGTTCCGGCGATCGCCGAAGCCAAAAAGCTGGGCATCAGCTACAAGGCGATCGCCCCTGAAGGCAAGCCGGGTGAGCGAATCTGCCAGGTTGCTGAAGACCTGAATGTCGATCTACTCATCCTTGGATCGCCCGACCGTCGTCCCACCATTGCCAAAGGGCTGCCCGATCTGGATCGGTTACTGGGTCAATCCCTGTCGGACTATGTGCGGGTTTATGCCAACTGCCCCGTTTTATTGGTGCGGACGCCAACCTAGTTTGTGCGATCGCCGACTGAATCCTTGAGAGGGTAATTTTGGGGGGAAGTGATTCGCTTCCCCCAAGCTTTTATGTCTGGGTTCTCTAAATCTTGACTAGAACTTTGCCTATCCAGCCCATGCAACCGTCACCCTATCCAGTAATTTATCGACACAATTCTCTAAGATGGGGAAAGGCCGCGAGGTTTCGCGCTCTCCCTGTACCCTTTCGCACGCAGCAACCTATGGCATTGGAGCTAGTTTCACTAGATGTGGCCAAAGAACTGGCGCATCAGTACGGATATTGGACCATCTTTTTTGGAATTATGCTCGAAAATGCCGGGGTTCCCCTTCCTGGCGAAACCATTACTCTCGTTGGAGGGTTCTTGGCCGGGGAAGAAGAACTCGCCTATCGGGGTGTGCTGGCCAGTGCGATCGCCGGAGCCGTGCTGGGCGACAACATTGGGTATTGGCTGGGGGTCCTTGGTGGTTGGCAGTTGCTCGTTCGCATTGGCAACGTTTTCCGTGTGAGTGAAGAACGGCTCCTCGCTGCCAAAAAGCGCTTTAGCGAGAATGCTGAAAAAGCCGTCTTCCTGGGGCGCTTTGTTGCCCTGCTGCGCATCTTTGCAGGGCCGCTCGCGGGAATTGCAGGAATGCCTTACCCGTCCTTTTTCCTCTGTAACTTGGCGGGGGCTATTACCTGGGGCTTCATCATGGTGACGTTGTCCTACGTTGTGGGTCAACTGATTCCGCTGGAGCAGTTGGTTGCTTGGGTGACACAGTTTGGTATTTTTGCCCTCATCCTATTTGTCGCAGCGATCGCCCTCCCCATTTGGCTGGAAAGCCGCGCTGCGCAACAACCCAGCGAAGATTGATCCTAATATCAAGTCCGGTTAAATAGCCGTAAAACCCAACTATCGTTTGCGCCCGCTGCAACACAGCGGGCGCAAACGGTATCTGTCGATATAATCTGGGTTCTTCAACCGGATTTGGTATCAGATGGCAGCGCCTCAGTCTGTGGAACAACGGTGTGGAAGTCGGTGTAGTCGAGGTAGCGATCGCCCTCTGGCGACACATGCAAAATGTCGGCAAAGCGATAGTTAAAAAGAATTTGCTCGGTCGAGTAGGTCTGGTTCGCATGGACGGGTTGGGCGATCGTGTCGTCGACCCCGTGGATCAGCACGAGCAATTCCGCATGGCTCTCCCGCAGGGATTCGGGGGTGCAGTGGTAAAGCGGGCTATTGGCATCAATGGGGTGCATCAACGTCCAGCTCAGGACAAAGCTCGGCGTGCGGCTCCGAATCAGCTTCAGGTCATGAAACCGTCGCATAAATTGGCCGTTTATATCCACCTCGTCGCGCAGCAGGTAAAGCTGTACCTCCCCTTCGCGGATATAGTTGCGCCGCTCGTTGGCCACCCGCATCATTAGGGTGGGAGTATCTTGAAACAAGGTGATAACCGCATTCTGGCTAAAGGCAATGCGAGCAGTGGATCGTGAAAAGCGGGCGAATGCCAGTCCTGTCAAGACGGCAATACTCAAGATCGATGTAATCGCCTCCAAAGTGACGATGATGTTGGCGTAGAGGGTTGTGGGATACATGGCTCCATAGCCAATGGATGCCAGCGTTTGCACACTGAAAAAGAAGGCATCTTTGAAGGAGCCAGGTTCAGCGTTGGCAATGCCATCGCCCCCGGCCAAGTAGAGCAAGGCAAACACAGCATTGATCGCCACGTAAACCGCCACGACGACAACTACGAAGCCTATCCAGGGGATGGTCAGCAACAGGTGGTAGGGGTCACGCCAATAGGTATACCAGGCATCGACCCCATCGGCCTGTAGCCGCCCATCCCGTCGATTAATGTGAATGCGAGGCAGACGCTCCAGCTTCTGCGAATTGCGACGTTTTCTTGCCATGAATAGCCTGAATATGAGCTTTGACGAGCCTTTCCTTCATAGCACTATAGCGGTGTGCAACCGCGTCAAGCACAGAAATGGTTGTGTGTGGGCGCGGCGCGCCCACACACAACCGTACTTAACTCACGCGCACAGCGCTATATATAGCGATCTCAAGTGATTTGTGAAATGAAGTATGAACAGTATGCGGCCTCAGGCCGCATACTGTTCATACTTCATTTGGGATTGCTATATCTAGGACTTGATATCAAATCCGGTTGAAGAGATCCGTAGGGCGGGCAATGCCCGCCGCAACCTTGCGATTCCAACTGTAGGGCTTGAGCATAGGCAGCAGGGTCG
>JBCBSL010000296.1:6642-7868 GCA_039819145.1 Cyanobacteria bacterium J06638_22 | reverse complement strand
GCGGCGGGCTTAGCCCGCCGCCCCTCTCTCTGGGATTTTATTTTCTGGCTGATCCCTTAGTCGGCAGAACGTGTCCCACTCGGCACTGAAAAGCGTTGGTCGTTCAGGCAGGGTGAGCCTGGACAACCAACGCTAAAACTCAGCACTTACGGCTTATGCATGAGGGGCGGAGCGGGTTAGCCTCCGGCCTGATGCAATGCATAGGCCAGCCCAAACTGTTGCTCAGGGGACAGCACATCGAACGCAAACGGTAGCATAGCTGCGGGAACGAGCGTGTCCCTCGTGACCATGACCGTTTGATTCTCGGCGCTACGGAGCACCAGGCGCTCCCCTTTTACCCGCACCTTGTAGAGGCTGGTTTCATCGGGTGCGGTTACCTCGAAGCCATAGGCGCGTTTTTGAATGCGATAGATGGCTTCTCCATCGGCGGTCTCAAACTGGTAATTTCCATCGCTCGAACGACTGAGGACATAGCTCTCCTCGGGTTGGCTGGCGTGGCTCACAACCCACTGGCCATCGCCAACAGTGACAACGGCCAGAGATGCGCCTGCTGCATCGTTAACCTGCACCGACTGATCGGGGGCGGTTGTGAGGGCAAACGAGGCTGCCCCACTTTCGGCTTCAACGGTTGCATCATCCCCTTGGACTTTGAGGATGAGGACATCTTCTCCACCGTTGGCTCGTAGGCGGATGCGTTCGTTGCTCGCAGCTGCCGGAGCTGGGGTTGTCTCGGCGGGGGCTTCAGAGACCTCATCGGTGAGCTGAGGGTCAACAGAGTCACCACTGCTACAACCGACTGTGACGGTCAGCGCCAGAGCGGCACCGCTGTAGGCAAACATACGAAAAAAAGAGGGCATGGTTATCTCCTTGGAAATAGCCGTAAATTGCTGTGATGTTCTGTATCTTCCGGATGTTATTTGTTTGAGAGCCGGTAGAACCTGTTTTAGCCGTTGAGATGTCAATTGTCGACATCGTTAGCTGTTGCTTCGGTGGATGAATGCATTGAACCAGCCGTTCAATCCCAGCCTGCAATTATCCGGCAAGTTTGTGGGATTTGCATCAAGTAGTGGACAGACGTGGGGCGATCGCCCAAGTGTCATCATTCAGGCAAAGCATCAAAGCCTTATTTTTTTAGAGAAGTGGGGGGTTGGAGCGCCTCGGGAAAAAAAAAATGGCGGGGAGTTTATTAGCAAGATAAGGGCCCGACATGAGGGGGGGACGAGGGG
>JBCBSL010000296.1:0-6632 GCA_039819145.1 Cyanobacteria bacterium J06638_22 | reverse complement strand
CATCATCCCGCCACACCAACACCCCTTTTTTTTTTTTGCGATGGGGGGCTTCCCCCCACTTCTCTAAAAAAATAAGGCAGGATAGTTTATTCGCAACTTACGGGCCATCATTCAGGGGCTTCCTCGGGGCGCACCTCTTGGAGTTCGCTAACATAGAAAACCACGTGAAACCGCTGATTCATTTCTTCGGAGAGGAACTCTTCCACTAGGCGCACTTGGCGAGGGGTAGGCGGGGTGCTACTGCTGACAAAGAGATTCACTTCGGGAATTCGTCTCTGCCAATTCACCTCAATCTGGTCAAGGGTCACTTGCTGCCCAACGGTGACCGTTTCATTCAGCAGAATAGTGCGGATCTTGCGGGTCAGGGTTGTCTCCTGGAGAAACTGTCGCAGACTCAAACCCAGGGGAATCATTAGGAGCAGCGTCATCCCAACGGTGATGGATAAAGCCTGGCGGGTACGGGGTGTGTTGGCTGGCGTATAGCCCGCCATGATGAAGACGATCATGCAGGCGAGGGTAATGCCTAGCCAGTTTGTGAGAAATAGTAGGAGCGACCCCTGGGTGATGTTCCAGCCATTGTCTGTGATGCCAGAAGGGATGCCCAACCCGACCACGCAAAGGGGTGGGGCAAGAGCAACGGCGATCGCTGTTCCTGCGACCGCATCGCCAATTTTTTCTTCGACCTTGGCATAGGCACTAATGGCTCCTGCGACGACAGCGACTCCCATGTCGAGCAGATTAGGCTCAGTGCGTGACAGTACCTCTGCTCCAAACTCTGTAATCTGTAGCAACGAGGTCACCACGGCGGCTAGGGTGATCGTGATAACTGACCCAACAAGGATAGACCGCAGGCTACGCTGGAGTAAGGCCAGATTGCCATCCAAAATGCCAAAGGCCATCGCCCGGATTGGCCGCATCAGCGGGGCAATAATCATCGCGCCAATGATGATCGCAGCACTGTTATTGAGTAGACCAAACGTCGCAATCAGCCCAGAACCCACCACTAGTGCAACGAAACTGGATTCTAGCCGCGCTTCTCCGAACAACTCGCGCCGCAGTTCATTAATGTCCTCGGATGGAACCCGCTGCCGGAAGACGAACAGCGTGAGGATCATCGTGAGGATGGCGCGCAACACAGACAGCAGCGATTTCAGCATAGGTTCAGCAGGTGAGATGGCTCGATCGCATGTTCATTATGGCGGGAGAAAGGGCTAGGATTGCGATGACGCTGTTTTGAAGACTGCATCTTGTGAATCCTCCACTTAATGATTCGCCAATTCCAGACGATCGGACCGTGACAGCAGACTTGGTGGATACCCCCGAATCCACGTTTCACCATATTCCTGTATTGCTGGATGTGGTACTAGAAGGCTTGGCAATTCAGCCCCAGGGTCGATATTTAGATGCAACGGTAGGGGGCGGTGGGCATAGCCGACGCATCTTGGAATCCGCACCGGGGGTGCAAGTGGTCGGGTTGGATCAAGATGCACGGGCGATCGCCGCTGCGCAGCAAAATCTAGCGGAGTTTGGCGATCGCATCCAGTTCCATCACACAAACTTTTCGGATTTTGACCCCCAAGAAGAAACCTTTGACGGCATTCTGGCGGATCTGGGCGTCAGCTCGGCGCAGTTCGACCAGGCGGAACGGGGCTTTAGCTTTCGCCAAACCGCGCCGCTGGATATGCGGATGGACAAGCGCCAATCCCTCACGGCTGCCGACCTGGTTAACCATGGGGACGAAGTGGAGCTGGCCAATCTTTTTTATACCTACGGCGAGGAACGATTGTCGCGACGGATTGCCCGACGGATTGTAGAACAGCGTCCGTTTCAGACCACCACTGAGCTGGCCGAGGCGATCGCCTACAGCGTTCCCAAAAAGTATCGCTATGGCCGTATTCATCCGGCTACCCGGGTTTTTCAGGCGCTGCGCATTGCTGTCAACCAGGAACTTGATGTTCTTGACCAGTTCCTAGAAAAAGCGCCCACCTGGCTCAAGCCAAACGGACGCCTTGTCATCATTAGTTTTCATAGCCTGGAAGATCGAAAGGTGAAACAGGCGTTTCGTGATTGCCCAGAGCTATCCATCATCACCAAAAAGCCGATTACGGCTGATGTGGCCGAAATGGCTCAAAATAGCCGCTCTCGATCGGCCAAGCTCCGCATCGCGTCGCGTTTGCCGATGTGAAATACCTACTCAGCAGGGGCTTCCTCGGTTGCTTCGGGAACGATGATCTGACAGGGTTGCTCTTGGCAATTGTTGATGAAGAGCTGTTCGACAAAGGGTTGTTGCCAACTCAGCGGCACTTCCAACAAGTCCCGTGCGCCTGTGAAACCCTGCCCGATGAATAGCAGTAAGGCCACAACGTTGAGCAACGCGTGAGCCTTGCGCCAGCGATGCTGCCGATCTTTGTAGATATCTGGCACGATTGCTAGGGAAAAGATCATTAACATGGCAGCGCCCAATCCGTAATAGAAGTGGGAAACCTGCCATTCAAAATCGCGGCGAAAGACGAGGGGGTAAAAGTTACCGTCTCCGGCCTGGAAGTTTTGAAAGCCGATGATCACCAGACCCATGCCACACAGCGTTGCAAAGACGCCGCGCCAGAGGGGTGTTTTGGCGCGATAGAGCAAGACCAAAGAGGCAATCGTCGCAGCAAAAAAGCCCACGATAATAAAAAAACGGATGGAATTGGCAGGCCAGTTTTGGGAATTAATCACGAGCTTTTTGAGAATGGGCTGGGCCATGCCCAACAGGGTAATGCCAACTACAGAGGAACTCAGCCATTTCCCAACTTTCAGGTGTTCTGGCCCGGCGCTGGGGGGAATTTTACTTTTGCCTTTATCTTTGGCTTGCAAACGGCGCTGGCGGGCTTGCCATGCGTAGTAGGTGGTAATTCCGATGAGGGGGAATACGTAGAAAACGGCGATCGCCGGGTGGAGGATAGTCGCAAAGTCTTTAACGCTCATGTAGTGTCTCCCAGAACAATAAGCAGGTGAGGGATCGATTCAGGTATTAGAAGAGTAGGCCATTGCAGAATGGTCGGCGGTCAAACGGGTCAAACTTGACTGGTCAAACTTGTGTATGCTGCCCTCGCCGCAGCACGCGACAGGATAGAACCCATCAAGCTCATCGCTGAGCTACTTCTTATACGACGACAGCCAGAAAACGGATGTTGTGCGGTGAACAACGCAGTGACAGATAAGCCGGAGAACAACACCCAAGAGGAAGCAAAACAACCATGCAGATTCTACCGGGAATTGTCGGTTGAGGCAGTGAAGTTGCTTACGATTCCTGACCAAAATAGCTGAAGAGAAAACGCCAGAGTGTATACAAACTGGGGTTTATCCCATTTTCGGTAACACTTCGGGCTACCATAGAAACATGGCTAATCTAGCAACCCATACGGTCGAAGTGGGGGGATGTCCCCATACTTACGAACTCACGGCCTCCATCCAGTCTGCGCCAACCTTGGTGTTTGTGCATGGGTGGCTCTTGAGTCGTGCCTATTGGCAGCCTGTAGTCGAGCGACTGGCTGATGACTTTTGCTGCCTAACTTACGATTTACGTGGGTTTGGTGACTCCCAGAGCCCACAGGACGCTAATACTCACTCCGATGCACCTGCTCTCATCTCTGACGGAAGAGAGGAACACCCTGGCTATACACCGGCTGACTATGCGCAGGATCTAGCAGGGCTTTTGCAGCATCTCCAACTCGACAAGGTGTGGCTCGTCGGACATTCCCTCGGCGGCAGCATTTCCCTATGGGCGGCTGAGCAAATGCCTGACCATGTCCAGGGCGTAATTTGTGTTAACTCGGGCGGTGGGATTTATCTCAAAGAAGAATTTGAACGGTTTCGTGCCGCTGGAGAAAAGTTGGTGAAGCTCCGCCCCCGCTGGCTGTTCTATCTGCCATTTCTGGATGTGATGATGTCTTGGATGAATGTCGCTAGCCCCCTCCCGCTGACTTGGGGACGGCAGCGGTTGCTAGACTGGACCGTCGCCCAGCGTGACGCGGCTCTCGGTGCCCTGCTCGAATCGACGACAGAAGACGAGGTTCATCGCCTTCCTCAAGTGGTTTCGCGGCTACAACAGCCGGTTTACTTCATTACTGGGCAAAAAGATACAGTGATGGAGCCACAGTATGTGCAGCACCTCGCTAGTTTTCACCATCTCTTCCAGTCGGAAGACAGCAACGTCATCCAAATTCCCAACTGTGGCCATCTGGCCATGTTGGAGCGAACCGATAGCGTCGTCGAGCATATCCAAACGATCCTGGCCCGCCATCGCCAAACAGCTCCTCAAGCGTGAACGGCTGAAGGGTTTTGGGATGATGTTTCCAGCTATGCTTCACGATAAAGCGCGGCAAGGTAAAGAATATGCAAGACAAATTTGATGATTGAGATTGTGAAACCTCAGTTGGATCAGGCTTCTGTATGTGAGCCTATTTTGCGTCTTCTCCCTGAATGGTTTGGCATCGAATCGGCGATTGTTCACTATGTTCAAGAAATTGATCGGTTGCCAACGCTGCTTGCGCAGAGCCAGGAGCAAGTTGTGGGATGCTTAGCTATCAAAACGCACAATAAATTCGCCGCTGAGATTTACGTCATAGCGATACATCCCAAATTTCACCGCCAAGGCATTGGCCGACAGCTGGTCAAGGCTGCTGAAGAAGCGTTACAGAAGTCTGGAGTTGAATATCTTCAAGTCAAAACGCTAGGAGCCTCTCGGCCAGACCCTCACTATGCAAAGACTCGAAGCTTCTATGAGTCGGTAGGGTTTACGCCCCTTGAAGAATTTTTGAACCTTTGGGACGGCTACCCGTGTCTGCAGATGGTCAAGACGTTGCCATCCTGCTAGGCCTGTTTAGGCAGTCTCTGTATGGTGCTACGGACTTGGGCGAAACCCAATCTTGTTTGAGATTCCTGTGTTTCGTGGTTTTCGAACAGCCATTTGGCGTTGGCTCTTGGAGAATTTCTAGTCAACCGTTTTGCCTGTTTGCAACTCAGGATGCTTGGCAGGATGGACGCTTAAGGCAGTGTTTCGTACAAGGTCAAGACGTCTGTCAGGCTCATGCGGGATTGGACTCCCAGGGTTAAGGGCGATCGCCGTCCTTGACTCAGATGTTCGGCAGCAGCACAGGCGATCATCGCGGCATTGTCGGTGCAGAACTTCAAGGGTGGGAACAGCACACGGACGTTGTGAGCTTTGGCGGCGGCGGTCAGGTGTTCTCGTAGGCCACTGTTGGCAGCGACCCCGCCTCCGACCGCGATGGTGCTCAAGCCATAGTCGCGGGCGCAGGCGATCGCCCGTTTGGTGAGCGATCGCGCTACCGTCTCCTGGAAGCTGGCGGCAATATCCGCAGTGGATAGCTCGGTATGCTCCAGCTCCAGCTTTTGCACAAGCCGCAACACAGCGGTTTTCAAGCCGCTAAAGCTGGAATCATAGGGATGAAAGCCCCCTTCCGGCAAGGAGATTTGCCCTTCCGGTAGGGGAAACGCATGGGGATTGCCGTCACGGGCGAGGCGATCGATCACAGGCCCTCCAGGATAGCTCAGGTGCAGTAACCGCGCGACCTTGTCAAAGGCTTCCCCCGCAGCATCATCCCGCGTCTGCCCCAGGGTTTCGTAGTGCCCGCAGTCTTTGACGTAAATCAGGCTGGTATGCCCCCCCGACACCAGCAAGCAGAGGAAGGGAGGGTGCAGGTCGGGTTCGCTTAGGTAGCTGGCATAGATATGTCCTTCCAGGTGATGGATGCCGAGAAAGGGTTTGTTATGGAGCAAGGCCAAGGTCTTGGCTGCGGTCAAGCCCATCAACAGCGCTCCCACTAAACCCGGCGCACAGGTGGCGGCCACTCCATCAATGTCTGACCAGACTAACCCAGATTCCTCCAGGGCGGCGGCAATTACACCATTGATCGTCTCCAAATGTTGTCGCGATGCCACCTCCGGCACCACCCCGCCATACTTCTGATGGGTTGCGATTTGGGAGGCGACGACATTGCTGAGGATCTGGCGATCGCGCACAACCGCCACGCCTGTTTCGTCGCAACTCGTCTCAATGGCCAAAACCGTTGTCATAAACGCTTACCAAAACCTATTCGCTTACCAGAATCTATTAATATCGGGCTATTACCATCGGGCTGTAGAGATGTGCTCTGCCTCAAAGTCATAAATTTCCAGCTAATTTATCTTCCTCGTTCTCCCGTTGTGATGTTGGGATCAGCAGCATCGAGAAAGGGAGATGTAAAGCGCGAGTGGAAATTTACAAAACTAAATATTGAACTTTCAGGCAATTGACAAAATAAGCGATTCATTCGTTACCAATTCTTCTGGGCTAGCTATTAGGATAACGCTAGATGAAAGACGGCGTTAAGCTACTGAAATCCCTTTTCTGAAAGGAGTCTAGAGATCGAGGCGATCGCTGCGTCCACGATCGGAGTCATATTTTCCAGAGCCATCTCTGCCTCTGAAACTTCTAAAAGCTTAACTTTACGAGGCTTCCTCTGCGGAGTATGATATCTCTGAAGTTTTGATGACTTCATACAAACTAACGTCTTCTTCTCTACAAAAAACTTTGAACTTCGTAATAAAGGGAAACAATTCCATTATGCGCAAATTGTTTGCTCTTGTCC
>JBCBSL010000295.1:0-7878 GCA_039819145.1 Cyanobacteria bacterium J06638_22 | reverse complement strand
GCGTCTTGTATAGCGCTACGCGCTTAGGTAGAACCCAACTATCGTTTGTGGCCGCTGCATTGCAGCGGCCACAAACGATAGTTGGGTTCCACAACCAGATTTGATATTAGCTCTCGAACATCCCATTTTTGGACATAGCTCCGTTCGTGGTAGCAATGGGTTCATTCTCCGCTCTGATGCGCGACTGAGCCGCATCGCGTTCCTGGCGGAGCGCCAGAACAAACCGCTCATGTTGATGGCAGATTTGCTGAAAGCGTTCGGCAACCAGAGAACCATCCTTGGACGGATCGAGCAATTCTAATTGCGCACACCCTTGGACGAGTTCGATCGCTCCCAGATGAGCACTCATCCCGCGTAGGGAATGTACGGTGTGCCGGAACGGGTCAACGTTAGATTGGGCGATCGCTTGGGTGATGGACTGTATGAGCTTGTCGGCTTCGCGGATATAGTCGTCAATCATACCGATCAAAAATGCGTCGGCTTGCTCTCCCCCTGCCAATCGGAGTTGGTCAAGCATGGGACGATTCAATGCTGTCGGGGTGGTTGCCTCAGGCTCTGGAGATGGCAAAACTGCCGATGGTTCAGATGTTGGGAAAAGATCACGGATAGTCTGCGAGAGTACTTTCATTCTCACGGGTTTAGACAAACAGGCATCCATCCCTGCATCCAGGCACTCGGCCTGCTCTTCTGGAGAAACATACCCGGTCAGGCCAATGATGATCGGCGCGTCTGGGCGATCGCCCCACTCTTGACGAATCTGGCGAGTGGTTTCAAGGCCATTCAGGGTGGGCATTTGCACATCCATCAAGATGGCGTCATAGGAGAACTGTTGCAGAGCTTCCAGCACCTCAACACCATTGCCAACAGCGGCAGCGGTATACCCCCAATGCTCCAACATCTGGAGTAGCAGCCTTTGGTTGACGAGATTGTCTTCGGCTACCAGGATATGCAAGTCGGGCACGATCATTGCCCCATCGGTGTCCCCATTGGTTGTCGAGTTTGGGGATGCTTCAGGAGTGGGTGGAATAGATGGCTCGGCGCGATCGCCATCCAGATTAGATATCAGTTTTGTAGGTTGTGTGCCCAGCTGCTCAGGATTAGAAGTAGATGGCATAGCATCTTTTATTGCCGTGGCGTCTTTTATTGCTGTGGCGTCTATCTGAGTTGGAATATCCTCAGTTGGAATATCTGTTGCTGCCGGGGCGTCTGTTGTCCCCATCGACGCCTCATCATCATCTCCAACCGCTTCCTCATCGTCTCCAATATAGGTATAACGCACGCCCAAATGCTCTGCCATTTTTTCTAAAATGACGTTTTCTTGGTAGGGTTTGCGAATGAAGTCGTCGCAACCTGCAAGGTTGAGGGCAACGATTCGCTCTTCCTCGAAGGCATTGGCGGTTAGCGCCAAGATAATAGGAGCATCGGCTCCATATCGGGCTTTGATGGCTTGGGTTGCAGCATACCCATTCATTACGGGCATTTGCACATCCATCCAAATAAGATGTGGCTGCCAGATGCGACATTTGTCTAGTGCTTCTTGTCCATTGGTGGCTTCCTCTACTTCAAACCCAACCTTGGTCAGCAAACGCGTTAGGAGTTGCCGATTTTCCGATTTATCTTCCACGATTAGGATGCGGTAGCGGGGTTGGTCGGGGGCGATCGCTTTGATCCGACGATTGGGAATGGTCGGAAGTACAGCCCCTGGGCTTGGCAATTGCAGCGGGATCTGGAAGCGGAAGGTCGATCCTTCGCTGGGGGCGCTATCGACAGTAATGGTGCCTCCCATCAGTTGCACAAAACTCTGACTAATGGATAGTCCTAATCCGGTTCCTTCTTGCGATCGCCGCCCCGATTCCGTTTGGGCGAAGGCAGAAAACAAGTACTGCAAATCTTCTGATGCAATGCCAACGCCTGTATCTTCGACTTCAAATTGCAGCACAGCTGCCGAATCCGTCGTCAAGGATCCATCCGAAGCAGATTTGAGCTGGGTGCGGAGCGTAACGTACCCCGTTTCCGTAAACTTGACGGCATTGCTCAAAAGATTGAGTAGAACCTGGCGGAGCTTATTTTCATCAGTATGGATATACCGAGGGACATCGGACGTGCGGGTGCATAACAGTTGCAATCCTTTGGTCTCGGCATTCAGTTCCAACATGTCATGGATCGAATCCAGCAATCGATACAGATCAAAGCTCGTTTCATTGAGGGTGATTTGACCAGCCTCAATCTTCGACATCTCCAGCACATCATTGATTAAGGTCAACAAATGTTCACCGCTGCGCATGATGATCTTGAGATGATCCTGCTGATCCGATTGCAACGACACCTCATGGGACATTAATTGGGCAAAACCCAAAATGGCATTCAAGGGGGTGCGGAGTTCATGGCTCATGTTTGCCAGAAACTGGCTTTTGGCCCGATTGGCCGCATCTGCTGCTTCCTTCGCCTGTTGCAGTTGAGCCAGAAATCCGGATTGCTGCAGCGCGACCCCCAGTTGTTTGGCAATTTGTGTGACAAAATCTTTGTCTTTATCTTCCCAGTGGCGTGGACGCGAGCATTGGTGAATACAAAGCAGCCCCCATAGCGCATCACCTTTAATCAGAGGGATGACGAGATTGGAGCGCACCTCGAATTGATCCAGAATTTGCCGATAGCAGGGTTTTATATCAGCAGCATGGACATCGCTTAGCGACCAGGTGCGCCCCTGGCGATAGTCTTCTGCCCGATGTTCGGCAAAGCACCGATCTTCCATCTGACTGTGAATGGCAGAGGTATAGCCCGGAAGCACATCCTCAGCAACAAACTCAGATTTCTGCCAGTTCGTACCTGGGATGAAGCGCAACATGGCGACCCGGTCAGCTTCGAGCAAGCGGCGGACTTCGGTCGCTGTGGTTTGAAAGATCGTCTTTAGGTCGAGGGAGTAGCGGATTTTGTCGATAATCTCGGCGATCGCCCGCTCCCGTTCGGCTTCCCGCTCCAATTCTTCTGCCCGCCGCAGCAACTCTGTTTCTAGGGTGGTTTGCAAGGTTGAGGAGCGCTTCTCTGCTTGCCCCAACCGCTCCGCCTGCCGATCTGCTAGCTCTGCTTGCTGAATGGCTACCCCCAAATGATTGCTCATTTGCACTAGGAAATTCACATCAGCCTCTTGCCAATGACGCGGTTCGGCATTTTGATAAGCGGCAAGCAATCCCCACAATTCGTTTTCTCGGTAAATGGCCACGATGGCGTAGGCGCGAGCCTGTAGACCTTCGAGAAGCTGAATATGGCAGTCGGAAAAACCTAATTCATAAATATCAGGGGCAACCCGAAACACCTGCCCCTGGAACCGGAAGCCCCCTTCATTTGCTTGTAAGAAGGTGTCGGCGATGTCGGAATTGGCGAGAGCCTGGATGCTGCACTCGTTGATGTTGCGTAAAAGCTCCCCTTGCGTTTCCTGTTCTTGAATCAGGGATTTCCAGCCTGGGGCGATCGCCTCGACCACAAAATGGCCACTCCAATCGGAGTTAAATTGATAGATCACCACACGATCAGCCCTAATCAGTTGGCGCATGTCCTGCACGGCCGTCTGAAAGATTGTGTCGAGATCGAGCGATCGCCGAATTTTGTTGACAATAGTTGCCATCGTCCGTTCGCGCTCTAGGGCTTGCTGGAGTTGGTCAGACTGCTGCCGCAACTGGTTCATATCCTGGGCATGTTGCAGCGCCACCCCAACCTGACTAGCAACCCGTTCCAGCAAGCTAGTTTCGTCGGATTTCCACTCCCGGGGTTCTGAATGCTGATAGGCCGCCATCAATCCCCAAAGGGATGTCCCTAGGAAAATGGGCACAATGCAATAGGCTCGAATCTGGAACTGTTCTAGAATTTCGAGATGGCAGGCTTGATGCCCGATGGTGTAAATGTCGTTGACCGCAAAAGTTTCTTGCTGACGATAACGCCCACCTTCGGTTTCCTGCAGATAGGTATCGTTCCATTGGGTGCGTACCCCATTTCCCAGGACAAGGGGGCGCCACCCTTCCGCAACGGACTCCCAAACAAACTCGCCACTCCAGTCGGCATGGAATTGGTAGATAGAAACGCGATCGCACTTCAGTAATGCCCGCATCTCCCCCGTTGCCGTGCTGAAAATCAAATCGGTATCAAGGGCTTGGCGAATCTTGCGAATCACCCGGTGAATCGTTGCTTCACGCTCGGCTTGCAAAGCTAATTCATCGGAGCGCCTATGCAACTCGGCCATCAGTGATGCCTGCAACGTCTCGGAGCGCCGTTCAGCATCGGCCAGAGCTGCCCGTTGGGCGATCGCCAGGTTGAGGTGTTCAACCACTTGCTTCAACACGTCAAGGTCAGCCGTCGCCCAATCCCATCGTGAAAAACATTGATGAAGGCAGATAAATCCCCACCGTTGCTCTCCCTTGAACAGCGGCATAAATAGTGCCTTCTGGACGCGAAAGGCGACCATTAACTCCAGTTTGGCTAAGTTATTGGGATTGGGGTCTTGCACATCCAGCGCGGTCACTGTGCCCGGTTCAAGGGTTCCCAGTAACTCTTGATCGATGAACGGCAATGGATTCGTCTGCTGCTGGGTGGGTTCACAGCATGCACTCACGGCCTCGGCCATTATTTCGCTCCCCTGACTTTGCCAGGGTTGGGAGTCGCTGAAGATGACCACTTGGTCGACGCCAAGCGCTTTTCGCAGTTCGGTTGCAGCGATCTGACAAATCTGCGTCAGATCTGACGCTTGCCAAAGTTGGGTGGCGATCGCCAGAGCGACGGATACTTTATCTAACGCATGATCAGTGGTGTGGTGTGCTTGTTCCAGCCGTTCGACGCGCTGTCGCAAAGCGTCAATATCCCGACGCAATGATGATTCGGGAAAGACCGCATCAGCCGGAGCTACAGGATCAGTCATAAGTGGGATGAGTAAATGGGGAAGGGAACACGGTTTAAGGGGGAATTAAGGGTAGAATTCGCTGACTTACCTGGACAAGATTAGTCAACGTGACAAAACCCTGAACCGAGAACTCTCCGAAACAGATCTTTAACCTTAATAGGTTCCAAACATATCTTCAACGATATATGTGCTTGATATACAGTGAGATATATCTGATATACAGCAAGACATATTTCACTGCCATATCTTGTACCACGCACCCATTGTTTCCTTTTTAAAGGCGAATTTCCAGTGTAATGCAGATGTTTTAAGGAAAGTTTGTTGTATTACTTGGGTCTTTAACAATTCTTTCATGTCGTGATATCTCTATTCCTCTCTCTACAGAGCACCAGCGAGGAATCAAGGATGTTTTTGTGAAGAGCGTTTGTCTCGAATTGTTTGTAATACGGAAAACACGTTGGACGACTTCAGTTGTTCTAATTCGGCACGAAAATCATGGGGAGCAAAGCCAAGCGATCGCGCTAGAGAGATATCTGCCGACACATCTGGAGGACGGGGAGCAGGCATAGGAACATCGGCTTGGCAGGACGGTTGAATCCTAGATGCGGGTAGATCAAACACCTCCACCATAATGTTCCCCATTTCATAGCGGGAAAGACGATCGCCCCCGGCTAACTGCAATAATCCCCGTGCTTTTTCCAGCGCCAACAGCAAGCCCACTGCGGCATCGCGCCCACTCAGCGGCGTGCGAAACTCGTCGGTAAATAGCCGTAATGTTTTGCCCTGAGCTATTTGTGTCAGAAAGGTTTGCAAAAAATTGGGGGCAGTGGGTGCCGCTCCATACATCAGCGCCATCCGACAGACGGCGGCTAGCGGGTAGCGGCGCAAAATTTCCGCCTCGGCAGTGGCCTTGTGTTCCCCGTACAAATTCAGTGGTGACACCGGATCCGTTTCCCGATAAGGAGCATGCGTGCCATCAAACACCTGGTCGCTGGAGGTAAAGACAAAGGGAATTTCCGCTTCGGCACATAGCTCGGCCAATTGGATCGATGCCGTTACGTTGATGGCCTGGGATAGTTCTGGATTTTCCTGACACCGATTGGGTTGAGACAGGGCGGCGGTATGGATCACAGCAGCGGGTCGGAGGTCTGAGAAGAACTGGCGGAGGGCGATCGCATCGGTCAGATCTAGCTGCTGCAAGGTGATTCCCGGTAGCGTAACGGCGTGGCGATGGTAGGTACCGATGACCTGCCACTGTGCTTGGGCCGTCTCCGCAACGTACCATCCGAGAAAACCACTGGCTCCAGTCAGCCACAGCTTTGGGCGCGGAGCGTCATTAGAGTCATTAGAAGGGTCATTAGAAAAAAGGGGTGAAGCAACCATGAGGTGGGCAGAAGTGAATCCTACGACAGCATAAATTGAAGCATGTTGCGCGTCGCTAGGAGCGTCGCTTCTAGAGGTTAGTATAGGTAGGATTGAGGGCTAGAGCGGATATCGACACACTGCCAGCGTATTGCCAGCATGATCAATGGAGCGCATTATGAAGACCAAGCAAGAGTCTCGAGCGACCGGGTCTCAGGCTAGTTTGTTGGGGTGGAGCGGGAGCCGTGTCAGCATCCTGACCTCTGCTTTCGGGGCTGGGCTGTTGGTTGGGGCGATCATTGGAGCCATTGTTGGGATGATCGCCGCTTCGAGCCGACCGCTTCAGGCTCAAACCCTGCCTCCTGCAACCGACGTTAACGAGGCGCCCCACACACCTGCGGTTGCCCCTGGTTCTGCGTCTGATGCCAGCGAGGATGATGCCTGTCGACCTGTTGGCCGATCGGGTGCCCGAGCCTGTCGCGCACAACCTGCGAGCGATGAACCCTCAAACGCACCCCCCTCTTCTGTAGGGCAAGCGACCCTCCCCTTCTCGGATGTGCCCCCTGACCATTGGGCCTACGATGCCCTCCTCTTCCTCTCGTCGCCCTAGTCTGTTCCTCGTGTATTGCTAGGAATTTATTCCCATGCCGTTGGCTTCTCTCTCGATTGGGATAACCATACGTAGAGACGGATTGGTACACTAACAAAGCTAGCGATCGCTAAAAGAATGCGGTAGCCAAAAGAATTAGGACTGGACTATCGATTGGGACATCGCGTCATGTCTATCCGCAACAGCCAACGATAACCGACAACAATTGACTCCGAGCGGTTTGCTGTCCGTACGCGCTGTCCATAATTTCACGATCTATCTGTCCATCATTGCCATTTGTCTGCAAGTCCATCTGTCCATAATAACCTTCCCCTTCCATCCCCCACCTCCTCTTCATTCAAAGGTTTGACGTTCATGACTGCCTCTCTCCCGTACGAAGCAACGGCCTGGCATACAGTTCCAATAGACAAGGCCATTGAGCTGCTTGATAGCGATCGTGCCCGGGGGTTAACCCGTGAAGAGGTTACAGAACGACAGCAGGTTTGGGGGCTAAACGAACTAGAAGAAACTGGCGGGCGTACGGCACTGATCATTCTGATTGATCAGTTCAAGAACATCATGCTGATCATGCTGATTGCCGTCGCCATTATCTCCGGCGTCATGGATTTGATGGATCTGCGAGCGGGGACGGTTGCCTCCAACGACATTCCGTTTAAAGACACGATTGCCATTCTAGCGATCGTGTTTTTGAATGGGCTACTGGGCTACATGCAGGAGAGTCGTGCTGAAAAAGCTCTAGCGGCTCTCAAGAACCTCTCTTCCCCCAAAGTACGGGTCAACCGCGACGGCAAAATTCTTGAAATTGACTCGAAGGATCTCGTCCCCGGCGACATCATGATGCTGGAGGCGGGGGTGCAAATTGCTGCCGATGGGCGATTGCTGGATGTTGCGAACTTGCAGGTGCGCGAGGCGGCACTAACGGGAGAAGCCCAGGCGGTCAACAAACGTTTGGATGTCGACTTGGATGAAGATACTCCCCTGGGCGATCGCCGCAATACAGTTTTCCAGGGAACGGAAG
>JBCBSL010000294.1:0-7923 GCA_039819145.1 Cyanobacteria bacterium J06638_22 | reverse complement strand
GATTCAAGCCCCTGATAAGCAAGCCTTAACCGCCTGAAGTCAGTTGCCGAAGACAACATAAACTTTTGGCTGCCCAGTTAAAGCAACTAAGTATTTGACTATGTTGAATTACCTGGGCAAGAGCTAGGGCAAGGTCAAGAGCAAGAGTGAGTGCGAGTGCGCGGCCTCGATCGCGGGCAAGGGCGCGGGCAAGAGCGTGGGAGCCGTCGAGGTTGAGGGCAAGAGCTAGGGCATGGGCACGGTCCCGGGCACGGGAGCGGTCGAGAGCATTGGTACGACTGCGGTCGAGGGCAAGATCGCAGACGAGAAAAATTGCGCCGACTCTTTTAGCCGCAGGTTTTGAAGGATTTTGAGAATCGATAGTGGCGCTGTCTGCCCACTGGATCAGATCCTTTAAAATAGCAAAATCTAAATATTGCCGAGTCTGTTGCTCCATAGCCTGCAATAAAACATCTGCACCTTTTCGTCCCGGCATTAGCCCTGCCACCAGCAAAAACACTTCTCGCCATTGCTGATTGACCAAATGGTTTTCGACCAACCATTCGACCTGTTGATTGTCCACAATATGCTGGGCGGTTAGATAT
The DNA here is from genome assembly GCA_039819145.1 of Cyanobacteria bacterium J06638_22. Lineage (GTDB taxonomy): Bacteria > Cyanobacteriota > Cyanobacteriia > Elainellales > Elainellaceae > Vacuolonema. Next base: position 7,339 of record JBCBSL010000294.1, on the reverse strand, counting down.
TCCTGAAAGGTCAGATGGGAAAACGAGTAGGTGTCGCGAGCACGCTCGGTCAAAATGCCCTGTTGCACTTCGATCGCTTCCAAAACCTTGTCGCTATCGAGATGCTTTGGAGCATTCACGTTACTCACAAAAAAATCTCGAATGCGTCGGGTCACCTCCCGCTTTTCAAAGAACAACTGATCCTCTACAAAGCTGTCAAATGCCAGTTCTGCCAGTAGCTCGCGTTCCAATTCAATGGGCAAGTCGCGGTAAATCGGGTCATTGTGGATGCGCTTTTCGGCTGCCCACTCCTTCAACACCACATCCAGTGCTTCCCCATACAGCGATGCCCGATTCTTGGGAAAATCCAGTTGCTTGTCATACACCGCACAGAGCAGCGTCAGTAGGAGTGGCGTTTGCGCCAGTTCCCGAGTCGCCGCATAGTCTGGACGTTGTAGTAGTTTCCAGCATTGGTCGGCCGTCTCGTTCTCCTGGTCTTTTTCACCCGAAAACCAGTTCCGAATGAATTGCTCAATCTGTTCATCTTCAAACGGGGCAATGGCAACATCCTTGAAACGCGGAAAGCCTCCTTTGTAAGCGGCCACTCGACAAGAGGCCATGAAGCGGTTGTTGCGATGCCGATCCACAAAATCCCGAATCTGCTCAATCACCGCATCTTCTAAATCCTTTGCCACTTCATCTAGCCCATCCAGCAGCACCAGCAGTTTGCCTTTCTTCAGCATCGCTGCCGTTACTGCTTCTGGCTCAGGGAATCCGCAAATCTTCAACTCGTTGGCAATGCGCTGCTCAATGGTGGTTTCCATATCCTTGAAGCGTTGCAACGGCAGAAAAACAGGCAAGCACTCATGCTCATAGCAGCCTTGCTTCCGCTTCAGCGCCTCTAGCCCCACCTTCCGCAACAGTGTCGATTTCCCGATCCCGGGGCCTCCCAACACCATCAGAAATTGTTGCTGATTCGCGACTGAAATTCCGCTCTCTTTTTCGGCTTCCCTGTAGCGAAAACTGCGTCGGCCACCGTCCCGAAACTGCTCTTCCAAACCTGCCATGGATTCGAAGTAGCGCAACTCCGATCGCTCCAACAACTGCACCGTCGTGTAGAGCTTGTCCAACTCTATCGGTGCATCCATCCGCACACAGGTCACTTTCAGCGTTCCATGCCGCTCCTGGTAGTTTTTGAGTAAGCGCCCGATGCGTTGTAAAACCGTTGCTCCAGTGCTGCACTAATATCTTTGTTCAGCCATTTTGACAGGGTACTTCCCGACTCTTCCTGAGCCGTTTCCTTTACCGTGTTCAGCACGAGGCCAGAGAGTCCTGCAATAATCGGTTCAAATCCACTCATTGCTATACCAAGGAGAGCTGTTGGGGTATGTGCGTTGCGACCTTCCCAAATTATGGCGGCTCTCAAAGAAAAAGGCGACTTTCTGTTATGGCCGAGGTTTGAGGCACCCGGTCCCTCTCGCAATGACTGCAACCCGTACGAATGGGAAAAAGGGACCGGGTGCCTGAAGGCGAGATCAATGACGCAATCCTATTGGTCGGAATTTTGATGGCGACGGCTTGTAAGTCTAATCACCCCAAATGAAAACCAGCGGCTCAAGACTGTGGCGTGGGCGGCTGGAGGGCTTTTTGGATGCGGCTGAGGATGACTTCGGCGAGGAGGGCCATGAGGGCGACGGGGATGGCTCCCACCAAGAGAATGGCGTTGTCGTAGAGGGAGAAGCCGAGGACGATGAAGCTGCCCAGTCCTCCGGCTCCGATGAAGGCGGCAAGGGTGGCGCTGGCGATTACCTCTACGGTGGCGGTTTTGATGCCCGCGACGATGATGGGGAGGGCAAGGGGCACTTCTACCAGACGCAGCACTTGTCCCGGAGCCATGCCCATGCCGAAGGCGGCTTCGCGCACCATGGGGTCGATGGTGCGAAAGGCCACGTCCGTGCTGATGAGGATGGGCGGCATGGCGAGTAGGGTGAGGGCAATCGCCGCCGACTCAAACCCCAGCCCCGAGTAGGGAATCAGCAGGAACAGCACCGCCAGACTGGGAATCACCCGCAGCGCATTGAAGCCATTGATGAGCACTGTGGAAGCCGAGCGCGATCGCGCACTCCATAGCCCCATCGGTAGCCCCAGCACCAAGCCAAAGGCCAGGGGCACCACAACGAGCCAGATATGCCGTTGCAGTTCTTCCAGCAGAACATTCAAATTCTCCGCTGCGTAGGCGATCGCCTGGGCAAAAATCTCCACGATAGATCCGCTTCAGTCCGTTTCAATTAGGGCAAGGTTTGTGAGAACCACAAGTCTCTGCTTGGAACCGTAGCACGAAACGGAAAAGGCGTGCGAGGCTAGTGTTGCAAAGCCTTCCGGTGACTTTCAGCGTCAAAATCACACCGATTGACTGACAAAGCTTTTTCCTCTTCCCTTGTGCTACTAAGTACACACAGGTCTTTTTGTTTGACTCGCTTCGGGCTTTGATCCCCCCTAGCCCCCCTTGATAAGGGGGGAACCGGATTCAAAGTCCCCCTTATAGCGCTATGCGCGTTAGTTAAGTACGGTTGTGTTGGGCGCGCCGCGCCCAACACAACCATTTCTGTGCTTGACGCGGTTGCACACCGCTATATTAAGGGGGATTTAGGGGGATCTCCAGGAATTTATGGAGATATCCAAGATGTGTGTAGTTAGTAGCTTCCCTTGTCGGAGAGGAGTTTGGGGTGAAGGCTTGTGAGGTTTGTCAATCGACCAGCTCCCAACCATAGAGAAAGAAATAAAATTTTCTTGCATTTCCACAAAATAGCAGTACGAATCGCTATTCTCCCTAAAGACCCCAACCGTATGAACGATAAAGTTCTAGACCAATAAAGTGGAGATTGAGGCAATCGTTGAGTCAAGGCGGAGCTGTGTAAAGAATTACATCGGGCATGTGGGGGGGGCGATCGCCCCCGGGAACGCTAAGGGTAGATGCCCCGTGACATGAATGTATGCATCTGCCTATCGACAAACGCAGACACCCCCTGCGACAGCAGTTAATCGGATCCCCCACTCGCTCCATTAACTTACTTCGGCATACCCGTCACAAATACACTCCATACACGGCCTGCATAATTTGCACCTGACAACCGATGCGGTTAGCAATGGAGCGATGCATTTGAATCAACGGGTATAGCATAGACGCTTTCTTCTCCGCCTTAGTAAACCTTGAGTTGATTCTCGTTAAACCTATGCATACACTCAACCACGATATCGATGAATGCATCTTGAATGCCGATGGCTCATATCTAGATGCTAACGGTTTGCAAGCGCTCGAGCATTTTGCTCAAACCTATCAGCAACGCTTGCAAGCCTACAACGACCTGCGGGAGCATAGCGCCTCCCTTGTGCAAGGTGCACTGAAAAAGATGAGTCGTCTGCATCCAGAGCTAATGCAAAAGCATGGCAAGCGCTGTCAGTACGACTTGACAGAGGTGATTCGATATATGGCGCTCTCTATCCTGCGCGACGATGAGGTCTTCTTCAAAGAGATGGTGACCTCTTGGCTCGACACAGTGCTGGCAGCCTACAATCACCACAATCACTGCGCAACGGCCTATCGCCTACTCCAGGAAATGGTGGATGCGCAGATTCCCGATAGCCGGATGGTTGTCCGCCCCTATCTGGATTCAGTGGTTATGCTGCTGCAATCGCATACTTGATGCGTTTAAAGCCCAATCAATGTTAAAAGCTCCGCACTGCGGGGCTTTCAACATTTGCCTTGGAAATAACTCTTGCCCTCAGGAGCCCGGTTCCTATCCTGGATAATTCACCAGAGTGTTAAGTCGTTCAGGCTCACCGCTCAGGGCAAGCGACCCGTTCAGGCTGAGCGTGTCGAAGCCCCATCCCTGGAAGCCCTTCGACCGTTCGACACGCTCACCGCTCAGGGTGAGCGGCTAGCCATAGCCTATGATTTTCTTGAAAATGCTGCATTCCTTGTGAGCTATCCTGCCCAAGCATTTGAATAGCGCAAAGGAACCGTGTTCCTCAAACCTCAGAGGTAACGTGATTAAGGAATGAACAAAACCTGTCTCTCGAACGCTTCCAAAGTAATTGTTCGAGGTGACAGGTTTGTTCTCGTTAGGTGATTTCTGCAAAAGAATATTCCGCTAACAGGAGCACTCCGTCATGCCCATTTTCATGGGCATCCATTGCAAAGTCTATCGGTTATAGCCATTCAGCCTCCCTGGATTCCCGCGTACGCGGGAATGACGGGGGTATGTTCTTTCCCAGAAAACGCCTTAGCGCAATTTGGGTCGCCAGCGGTTATCCCGGCCTCTGTCCCTACTCCTGAATCACCGAGAGGGTGTAAGAGCTATTCTGTGCCTGACTTTGTTCCCCAACAAACAGTGTGTAACGGCCTTGATCCCAAACGCCAGTTACTTCGATAACGCCACCGGCTAGACTATCGGCCATAACACATCGGTTGCTTCCACCTGGGCCTCGAATAAGTAGGGTTGTGTTGCTGCCGCCTTCAACTCGAAACCGTAGAGCGGCGAAAGATTCGGTGACTTGCACAACCTGGCTAGGATTGCCAATGAAACCGCAAGAACTAGACTGAGATCCGCCGGACGTGCCTTGCACAACCACAGGGTTGCTGATGGGTGTCTGGACATCGGCGTAAGCTGCACCCCCCATACCGAGTAGGGTGACCATCGCCAGCCCGCCAGCTAGCCATCTCAATGGACGATGGAATAGGATGTGCTGTGTGTTCATGCTCCTCTCCTTTTCAAAGCGTATAGTGGGATACGTGAACCTATTTGTAGGCTATCGCTTGAAAATAGGAGAATCCAGTAGCATATGACACTTCTGCTAGCGTCTTCAACCATCCGGATGGGGTAGGGGAGGGTGAAAGCGGCTGTCTACTTTGGTTCAAAAGGTTAGACTTTTGCAATTTTTTTAAGGGTATGGGTGCGATCGAGACCATATCCTCAACGAATTTAGCTTTAGCCAGAATGATGCGAGTCTCCAAATGATGAATGCACCGCATCCTCCATCCCAGGAAAACAAGACGAAACAGTGTCTTTTAGAAACACTGCTCCAGGTTCCTTATGATTTGATAATGAAGACTGACAGGGCAATCAATGGTGCCTTGCAGTTTGGCGTTGCTGAAAAGCCGTGTAAATCGAAACGACGTTTCGAGCGTACAGCACCGCTTGCATCAACTATCAGCACAACAGTCTGCGGAGGAATTGCGTTTTGGAGAACCTCAAAGCCATCATTATCGGTGCAGGCATGGGCGGGCTCACAGCCGGAATTGCCCTTAAGCAAGCTGGCTACACGGTTGAAATCTACGATCGCGTCCGCGAACTCCGCCCCGCTGGCGCTGGGATTTCCCTCTGGTCAAATGGTGTGAAGGTGCTAAATCGTCTGGGGTTGGGCAAGGCGATCGCTGGCATTGGAGGGCAGATGGATCGGATGGCCTACTACCGCATGACCGGGGAAGTGCTGACGGACTTTAGCCTACAACCGTTGGTAGACGAAGTGGGTCAGCGCCCTTATCCAGTCTCACGAACGGATTTGCAAACCATGCTGCTCCAGACCTTTGGCGCGGATGCGGTACAGCTCAACTCCAAGTGCGTCGCCGTGAAGCAAGATGAAACCTCGGTTACCGCGATGTTTGAGGATGGGCGACAGGCGACGGGGGATGTGCTGGTGGCAGCGGATGGCACCCATTCCATCCTTCGCAGCTATGTGTTGGGGCATTCGGTTGAGCGGCAGTATGTCGGCTATGTTAACTGGAATGGCCTGGTTCCCATCAGCGATGACCTGGCTCCGGCCACCAGTTGGGTGATTTATGTAGGACAACACAAGCGGGCGTCCCTAATGCCTGTTGGCGGCGGTCAGTTTTATTTTTTCCTGGATGTGCCGTTGCCTAAAGGTACGGCAAGCCAACCAGAGACTTACCAAGACGAGCTATCCAGTCATTTCAAAGGCTGGGCACAACCTGTCCAAACTCTGATTCAGCGCCTCGATCCGCATCAAACCAACCGCGTCGAAATCCACGATGTTCCACCTCTTGAAACCCTGGTGAAAGGACGCGTTGCGCTCCTGGGAGATGCGGGACACAGCACCGCCCCCGACTTGGGGCAGGGGGGCTGTCAGGCCATGGAAGATGCCCTGGTGCTAGCCACCATGCTGCAAACCACCAACCTGAGCGTAGAGGATGCCCTCAATCGCTACGAGGCTGCTCGGAAGGAGCGCGTGGCCGATGTAGTGTCCCGGGCTCGCAAGCGATCGAATGTCACCCACGGCAAGGAACCGGAGAAGACCCAGAGCTGGTATAAGGAGCTGGAAACAGAGGATGGCACCCAGATTATGGACGCGATTTCGCGCACCATTTTGGCGGGACCTTTGGGATGATTCGAATTTTATAATTGCTCACTTGATATTCAATTCGGTTAAAGACCCCAACGATTGTTTGTGGCCGCTGCAGTACAGCGGTCATAAACAATCGTTGGGTTTTACGGCTATTTAACCGGATTTGACAACGGCTATAGCTCCACTGCATCCGGTGAATAATCTGCCCCATCTAGCATGACCTCTGTAATTAAGCCATAAGCATCGATCCAGGCTGCTTTTACCTCAGATGTCCAGTCTGCTTTAAGATACTGTTCAAAGGTTTTGAGAAGGCTATTGCCTACCAGTGGATAATGTTCTGGCAAAGCACCGTATTCGACGTGACGTGCCCCCAATCCTCGTAGGGTTTCTACCAACGCCTCTGGATTCTTCAGATTTTCGACCACAAACACGAGGGAATCCAAAAGCTTAGCCTGCTGGGCTTCCATATCCGAGTGGGCAAACAGCGGCTTCGCACCGGGATAATCCGTAAAAAGGTTGTCATAAAAACTTGCCACAAACTCAGAGGCTTGGGGCTTTACCTTCTCAAAGCTTTGCTCCAAGTGATGAATTTGGAGTGCCGTATCTTGAGAGCTGTTTGCATCTGCCATAATCTAGAATCCTCGAGTACATCAACAGACCTCTGGCCTTTCCTCCCTTTTCAAACGGATGAGATCTTCAAACGGATGAGATCTAAAGATGAATCCAGCTTGAAGCTAAAGGATTTTAGGCAAGGTGCTCTATGGTTATCATGCAACGAGAGCATCTTGATGTATCAAAGTTGTCTCTCTTACAGCCTTCCCCTAGACAAACACCCAGAGACAGCCAATGAAGCAGGTGCCTTCTCGACCAGAACACACCTGTTCATTGGCAGAAAAAATCATTGGCAGGAAAAAAGCATCCAGTTTCTCTGCGCTTTCTGGCAAAGCCTTTTTGATGGGCGGTTTGATGGGCGATCGCTATCCAGACTAATATAGCG
>JBCBSL010000293.1:0-7947 GCA_039819145.1 Cyanobacteria bacterium J06638_22 | reverse complement strand
CTTCATTTGGGATTGCTATAGATATCGAAGTAACACCAATGATCTTTTGAAAACTCCATAGAAGTGGGGTCTCAGAAGATCATCAAGTATTAGTTTAATAAACTGGGGTGCTAGGATTCGAACCTAGGAATGGCGGGACCAAAACCCGCTGCCTTACCACTTGGCGACACCCCATCAGCGCAGCTTTTATATTAACAGTTTACTTGGCCACTGTGTCAAGCTTCCCCAAGTACAGGACAATTTTCGCTTAGAATCGGCACTGGCAAATCACTACAGGCTCTCCAGCTTGCCCCAGCGAAAGGCGATCGCCAGTCCTGAAAACACGATCCCCATGACCACCAATGCAAACGCAGCACCGAGGGGCCAATTGTAGGACACCCCAAATTGGGACGAAATGACATTGCCCAGCATGATACCCGTGGGACTCCCCACGAGGCTGGGGGTAATGAAGTCGCCCATCGTGAGCGAAAACACCGTAATGGAACCAGCCAGGATACCTGGACGCACCAGGGGCAAGATGACTCGGACGAACGTTGTTAGAGGTGGCGCGTTTAAATCCGCAGACGCTTCAAGGAGGGTGTGGGGCAGTTTCTCGAAGGCGGTGATGATCGGCAGGATCATGAATGGCAACCATACTTGGACAAAGGTCAGCATGGTCGAAAACTGGTTGTACAGAAAAATAGGGCTGGGTTCCTGCAAAATGCCCAGGGCCATCAGGGTGGAATTGAGAATGCCGTTGTAGCCCAGGATGATTTTCCACGCAAAGATCCGCACCAGATAGCTCGACCACAGGGGCAGAATCACCAGCGTTGTTAATATACCCTGGTAGCGCTTGCTTTGATTGGCAATGAAATAACCAACAGGCAGCGCAATCACAATATCGATCAGCGTAACGCCCAGAGCAGTGCCGACCGTACGCAGGATAATCGTGCGGTAGGAGCTATTGGTGGCGATGGTCTGGAAATTGTCCAGGTTGAACTGGCGCACAATGTCAAAGGATTCCAGCTTCCATACGCTGTAGGACAGCAATAACACAATAGGGATGAAGTATAAGGCTGTCATCCACAGCAAAGGCGGTAGGAGCGAGGCATATAGACCCGTGCGAGGCGATCGCTGGGGTCGTTGCACCGAAGCATCCATCGAAGCATTCATAGCAATCCAAGAAACCTTTGAGTGAGCATTGAGGAGACCAAACGCAGCCAAGCCACGTTACGGCTCAATCGTACAATGGCCAGCGGATCGAAGCGGTTCGCGCGGATTACGACGAACTCTTGCAGATTGCTGAGTAGAGATAGAGCGCGATCGCTCCAATCGTTGGCTAGAGTAGGAGCAGGAATGATTCCCCATATTTTATCTACTATGTCCACCTGCCCCCGTTGCCAACAAGTCGTTGAGCCTCAGGCGATCGCCTGTCCCTTTTGCAAAATGGAGCTAAAGGCTCACGGGCACCCTGGTATCGAGCTGCATCGTGCCACCAAGGACAGCTATCTCTGCGATACCTGTACCTACCATGCTGACGATAGCTGCAACTTCGCCAAACGCCCCTATGCCAAGGATTGCACCCTCTATCGTCATGTAGACACACCCATCGCCACCGCCCCAGTCTACAAACCTAGCTTTAACATAAGAACCTGGTTTCGCCGCAACACAACCTGGCTTCTCCTCGGATTACTCATCGCTATCAGCATCTTCATTGCCCTCGGACGCTAGCAGACATTCCCCTCTGTGCTCTCTGTGCCTCTGTGGTTCATCCCAAATTCCGCCACCCCCCATTCCACCCATTACCCGCCATCCTGCTACACCGTCATCCATGCCATCCCTTCCTCCGCATCGAGAAAAAGCGCTGCGCCAACTCATCCAAAAGCTGGGGTTACCCGACAATAGCCCCATCAATTGGCTGTTGTTAGACCAAGCATTAATCCATCCCAGCGCAGATGCAGAACACAATTATGAGCGGTTGGAATTTTATGGGGATGCCGTTTTGAAGCTAGCGGCATCTCGGTTCCTGTATGAGCACTTCCCCAAGGCCAGTGAAGGGGAAATGTCGGTGTTGCGGGATGTATTGGTGAGCGATCGCACCCTGGCGCACATTGGCGATCGCTACAATCTGGAGCGCTACCTGCTGGTCGGCAAATCCCTACAGCATGACCAAACGGGACGGATGGATCGGATCGCAGAAGCCACCGAGGCCATGATTGCCGTGCTTTACCTCAGCGGCTCCCACTCGTTGCAGTTGGTGAAGCCATGGTTGGAGCCTCATCTACAAACAGCCACCCAAACGACTCAACAAGATCCGGCCCAGCACAATTACAAGGGAGCGCTGCAAGAACTAACACAGAAGCATGTCCAAACCCTCCCGGACTATCGTGTGTTTGAAGTTGGAAGCTCTTCTGGGAGAGAAAAGGCAACTACGAAAATCCTGAGCGATCGCTTTGTTGCCGAGGTTTGGCTCCAGGGCAAGCAATGGGGGCAAGGGAGCGGCCAGTCCAAAAAAGCAGCCGAACAAGTTGCCGCCAAAGCAGCTTTTCTCGCACTGAGAGAGACGATGGAGGAAAAATCTTAATTCAATGCTTCCTGAGGGAGGGTCGATCGCACTTCGGTGAAGCGAATGATGTCTTGTTGAGGATCGACGTAGGTGGCTTGGATGTCGAGGCGATCGCCGGGATGCACATCCCGCTCGAACCGCATCGCCAACTCCAGTCCCAAGTCCTCCAGTAGCACTAGGCCGAGGTTTTCGTGCTCTCGCAGCCAGCGCAGCATGAGTGCAGGCCAAACCTCATCGGAATGCCGCCGCAGGAATTCTAAGCCCCAATAGCGGTTGCTCTGGCGCTCGACCATCACCGCTTCATAGGTCGTGCTGCCAACGGACTGCAAGGTTTCTTTCAAATTCTCTTCAGAAAACGGTAAGTCGTCGCCCCGCAGATGTGCCTTGAGTTGAAAATGGGCGAGCAAATCGGCATAGCGGCGAATGGGGGACGTGACCTGAGTATAGGTATCCAGCCCCAAGCTGGCATGGCGAGTCGGTATGATATTGGTTTCGCTCCGGGGCATACAGCGCCGAATCGCTGAATAGCGTACCGGCCCCGAGGGAAGCGCCAGGAGCTCCTCTTCTGGCGGCAGTTCCGGCTGGGGCTGCCCCCGGAAGGGCAAGGGAAGGCTATGTTCCTGTCCATAGCGCCCGGCTGTTTCCCCTGCCAGAATCATCATTTCAGCCACAAGCTGCCGGGAGGAAGAATCCTCTAGCACCTCAATGACAACCTCATCCTCCAGCACTTTGATCGAGGATTCGGGCATGCGGATATCGATCGCCCCTTGCTGACGGCGAAACTCCAGACGGCGCTGTGCCCAGTGCTCTAGCACCAACAGCTCTTCCTCCGCCGTAACCCCCAACTGCAGCATCTCATCGACATCTTCGTAGGTGAGGCGATAGGTCGGTTTGATCAGCGTGGGGTGAATCTCGTAGTCGCAAATGGAACCATCCCCATCCAAGATGATGCCAAAGCTGAGGGCATAGCAGACCTGGCCCTGAATCAAACTCATCGGCCCCGTCGCCAGCTCTTGGGGAAACATGGGAATCATGCCCGTTGGCAGATAAACAGTGGTGCAGCGGCGGCGGGCTTCTTGCTCCAGCACATCCCCCGGCGTTACCCAACGGGTTGGGTCGGCGATATGAATCCAAATGCGCTGAATGCCATCTTCTTGAAACTCCAGGCTCAGGCCGTCGTCGATCTCGCGGGTACTGGCATCGTCGATGGTGTAGACCTTGAGGTGCGTCAGGTCGAGGCGATCGGGCGAGGGGTCAGGTGGTAGCATGGTTTGGTATTGCTGGACAGCTTCAAGCACCGGACGGGAAAATTGCACTGGAATTTGGCTTCGACGCACAAACAGATTTTCGTGCGGGCTCCAGAGCTTCAGGTCGACCAAGAGTTGAAAAGCGCCATCAGGCGTGGTTGGGCGATTCAGAGCACTCAACACCTCGACGGCATTGTTACGGGTGCTGGTGGTATCCCCCAGAGCCGCAAATTTCTCCAACGCTTCGATGCGGGTGCGATCGCCACTGTCCCAATCCACCGTTTCCTCTGCCAGGGCTGCTTGCAGTTGCGCAAGGAACCGTTCCCATTCCTGCTGCCGTTGCGCCTGCACGGCTTGCTGATGGCGAATTTCGGATACCTGTGCAGCCGGACGCGGTTCGTAGCGATCGCCCTTCTGCTTGAAAAACAACTTGTCCTCAGACAATAAACAATGGGCGGCATAACAGAGCGGCTCGCTCTGCTCCGAAAACAGTAGCAAAGCCATTCCTGCTGCATCCGTTGCCTCGCCATCCTCTACCAACAACTCCCAAGCGACTTCCAGGCTCGTGGGGTCGAGGTAGGGATCAATATCGTTTAAAAACTGAGAGATTTGGTCGGGGGTGTAGCGCTGCCCGCCGACCGTGTAAGTAATGTCTCTGGGATGAAGCTTGTGGGACTGTCCCCGCTGGTCAATGACAATCCAATCGCGTTTCCCCTCGGGACGATCGGCAACCGCGAGGTGGCGATTGCCATGCATCCGAAATTCGACGAGTGTACCCTTCTCCATCCGGGCGTCTCCGGGAGCTACTGTTTTGAACACAGACTTGATGTGCCACAGATGGGTAGAAACGGAACATTCCACCTACATGCAGCGAATCAACTGCCAAACCATTTTGCCATCATCTAGCCCTTTCTCAAGCCACCCGGAAGCAGCTACAACTCTCTATCCACAGGGTTCTTCTCAACGCCAAGGGGCTACTCAGCATAAATCAGACCCTGGCCTATCTTCATGGTATCCGGGTCTGATTTGTTCGTCTGGGGAAATGTTAGCCTTCGCGGTTGATGAATGGCAACAAGGCTAGAATACGTGCCCGCTTGATAGCCGTGGTCAAATCTCGCTGCTGCTTTGCCGTCAGCCCAGTGATGCGCCGGGGCAAAATCTTGCCGCGTTCGGTAATGAACTTCTTGAGCAAATCAACATCTTTGTAGTCGATGGGATCCGCAGGTTTGATGGGAGAGATACGACGACGATAATAAGCCATAGGTCAAGTTCAGTATGCTTTCGTAAAAATCTTCGACACTTCGGTGGAAAAGGAGTCCTGGAAACGACGGGGAGGATAAGCGCAAGAAACGGGGTCTTCACCAAAGGCTCGCCCGAACGGCTAGTGGCTATGCGATCGCCAGCGACGTCAGGTTCGCCAAAAGAAGTCACATCATCCGCCGGATTCATGCTGGTAGCAGGACACGTTCTGGCAATTGCGCACTTAACACCCCATCACGGGAGGGCGATCGCCAACGGCCTACTTGGTTTCCTTATGGACGGTGTGGGTATTGCAATGGGGACAGAACTTCTTCAGCTCTAGCCGCCCCGTCGTATTCCGACGATTCTTGGTGGTGGTGTAGCGCGAAACCCCAGGCGTTCGCTTGTCTGGGTTGGTGCGACACTCTGTACATTCCAGGGTGATGATGATCCGGACGCCCTTTGCTGCCATGATGCTAACGGCTCATTTCTACATATAGACACAAACAACTATTGTTTCACACGAGACCGTATTTCAGCAACTAATTGTCGAATTTTCATGTCCAAAGAATAGCCCCGACGACTTTCGACCACCCAGGTATGGCTGTAGCGATCGTGGAACGCCTGTCGGTAAGCCACATCGCTGTAGGCAAAACTCGCATCAATACCTAAGGGAATCAGTAGTAGCAATACCCAGGCCGCTATCGGGCTGAGACGCGCCAGGCCCCATACCGCCAGAAATGTTACCGCGCCCAGCAGCCCTTCGCGTCGAGTTAAGTCGAGCAGGGTTGGCGTTCCGCCCCACTTCTGGTCAATCACACGCAGATCCATTGCCCAGCGTCCTAGGCTTTGGCCTTTATTGCCAGACACCAGCACGACCCGCATCAGTAGCCAGCCGATCAAGAAAACAATGCCCTGCACCAGAAATGCCCCGCCCAGGAGACCGCTGATCAATCCCACGGCCAACCCATCGATGCCCAGGGCGATCGCCCGCCGCCAGAGCGGTGCAGGAGTCGGACGAACGAGGGGTAAGCGCGGGTTCATGGGGATTCCATATCGCTGGAAGGGTTTAACGCTAAACGGTTTGAGGCAGACAACGATCGCCACATTCTTATCTATTCCCATTTTCTCACGGGCAACTCGTTCCTACCGAATGTTGGATTGCGGTATTTCCTTCTGTTGTGGTTGGCTGGGAGGCTTGTACTCGCTGATGCCCACAACCCACAATATTGAGAACTGGTACCACTAGCGATCGCCGCCCGCGAATGAATTGCGGGCTAATCATTAAAACCCATTGAAAATGGGTTGAGGCTCTGCCTGATCGAGTTGCCGTCCGGTTTAACGGAATTTCCTTACTAACTCACAATTCATTTGCGAGTGGGCGATCGCCGACAGCAAACGGTTTCGGTTCAATGATTTGAGGGATTCGGGATGAAATGAATTCATTTGCGAGAACCCTTAACGATAGACTGAGAAAATGGCTCACTTACTGGCATTCTTAGAATCGACTCATGGCAACTATCAACGACAACTATCTCAAGCTCAAGGCTGGGTATTTGTTTCCCGAAATTGCACGGCGGGTTTCGGCATTTTCTGAGGCAAATCCTGGGGCTAGCATCATCAAACTGGGCATTGGAGATGTGACAGAGCCATTGCCTGCGGCCTGTTGTGAGGCGATGAAGCAAGCGGTCGAAGAGATGAGCGATCGCGCCACCTTCAAAGGCTACGGCCCAGAGCAGGGCTACCTGTGGTTGCGAGAAAAGATTGCGACGCAGGACTTTCAGTCACGGGGCTGCAACATCGACGCATCCGAAATCTTCATCTCTGATGGATCGAAATGCGACACCGGAAATATCCTCGATATTTTTGGCCATGACAACACCATCGCGGTAACAGACCCGGTTTATCCCGTGTATGTGGACACGAACGTGATGGCGGGAAACACCGGGTCTGCCCAGGATGGCGGCACCTACGAAGGCCTGGTCTATCTGCCTATTTCTGCCGACAACGACTTCACCGCCGCACTGCCCCAGCAAAAGGTTGACCTAATCTACCTCTGCTTCCCAAACAACCCCACTGGAGCCGTCGCCACCCGCGACTATCTAAAAACTTGGGTCGACTATGCCCGTGCAAATGACGCCATCATCTTCTTTGATGCCGCTTATGAAGCGTTCATCACCGATCCCGACATTCCCCACTCCATCTACGAAATTGAGGGCGCACGGGATTGTGCGATCGAGTTTCGTTCCTTCTCGAAAAACGCAGGATTCACCGGAACCCGCTGTGCGCTAACGGTCGTGCCCAAGTCGCTCAAAGCAAAGGCCAGCGATGGTTCCACGGTTGACCTGTGGCCGTTGTGGAATCGACGGCAGTCCACCAAGTTCAATGGCGTGTCTTATGTTGTGCAGCGCGGGGCGGAAGCGGTTTACTCCGACGCCGGACAAGCACAGGTGAAGCAACTCATCAGCTTCTATCTGGAAAATGCCCGTATCATCTGCGAAAAACTGACGGCGGCAGGCTTTACGGTCTATGGCGGCGTCAATGCACCTTATATTTGGCTGAAAACCCCCGACAACCTCAGCAGTTGGGATTTCTTCGACAAGCTACTGCACAACTGCCATGTAGTCGGCACCCCCGGTGCAGGCTTTGGAGCCGCAGGCGAAGGCTACTTCCGCATTTCGGCCTTTAACAGCCGCGCCAATGTAGATGACGCCATGCAGCGGATTACCGAGAAGTTCAAAGCTTAGAGAATGAGGGGCGATCGCCCTTCCCTTTCCGATGCAATAAAAAAGCATTTCACCGAGGACGAGCAACACCAGCTCGTCCTTTTTTGTATTAGGGGAAGCGCAAATAAATAAGGCCCCAGTTAATTGGGGACAACAGTGATGTCCCACTTCGGTAAATGCTCAGAGCGTT
>JBCBSL010000292.1:0-7955 GCA_039819145.1 Cyanobacteria bacterium J06638_22 | reverse complement strand
ATCAAATCCAGTTGGATAACCATAAAACCCAACTATCGTTTGCGCCCGCTGTACCTGTAGCGGGCGCAAACGATAGTTGGGTTCTTTAATCGGGTTTTATATGACTACTGTTCTAGAGACTTTAACGCGTATCACGCTTAAAGCTGTTTGCTTTGGAGATTAGGGTGATCGTTTGTGCGCTTGAGCCAATAGATTGTTAGAGTGACGAGCAGGCTATAGACCAAAGCGATCGCCAAAATTGCCCATTCTCCTAACCACCATTCAAATCCCAACCCCTCGCCCAACCAAAACGTACCCAGCGTGCACAATAAGATACCTGTTGCGAGTTTGATCAGCACATCGGGTACACGACGCAAGTAGCGATGCAATAGAGCAACTAAAACAATTGAGCTGAGCAAGGCGGCTAGGGTTGCTCCTAGTGCTTCTGTCCATGCTTGCGAGGCTAGACCAATCGTCACCACGATGACTGCAACCTCAAAGGCTTCTAGAGCTGCACTTTTTGTCATCACCATAAAATTTAATGGACTGAACTGTTGGGGTTGAGCATCTAAGTCAATCCCCTCAGCCTCCAATGGGTCATCCGTAATCCACCCGGCACGCTTGTTTTCAACCTGTCGTCGAACGCCTTTCTTTACCCAGCCTGCTCCAAACCAAAGTAAAACCACACCGATCCCAACTTACAGCCCATGCAGAGGAACCGATTGCAATCCCCGCCCAAACAGGAGGGCAGCTAACGTCACGAGGCTCACCCCCGCCACGCTTCCCCAAGCGGTTTCACGTGGGCAACCCGATCGCGCAATAGCATAGGCGATCGCAGCGGTTTTCAGGAATTCCAAGCTGGCACCACCGCTAACTGTGACGACAACACTCCAGTTAATTGACATCCATATCGCCCCGGCTTGATCCCTCGGTAATGAAATGGAATAACGCAGACCTCAAAGTAGAGAAAAATACTCACCGAATTTCAACTGCTATTCGTTCGATTGAGGTTGCGATCGCCGTGTAGCAATGCCGACCTGTGCCCCTTCAACTGTACGCAGGGCATCCATCACAGCAATCACTTGGCCATGCTCGACCTTTGTGTCGGCATTAATAACAACCAGCGCTGAGGATTGTGTTCCCATCAGCGTTCTGACGTCATCAGCCAATGCATCGAGCGCGATCGGTTCACGGTTTAGAGAAACTTGCCCCGTCGCGTCGATAGTAACGGTAATTCTACTTTGCTGCTGCGATTGTGCAGTCGCAGCATTGGGTAAGTTGACGGGCAAACCTTCAGCCCGACTGAGAAACAACGATGCCATGATGAAAAACGTCAAAATCGCGAAGATGACATCAATCATCGGCACGATGTTGATGGTCGGAGAGTCATCGAGATCGTCTGGAATATTCATGGATTACTTCACCGTTGTGAGCGCGGCTTGAAACCCTTCATGACGGCTGAGGTGCAACACCTCTAGCTGACTGCCGTATTCTCGAATTGCGGCAATTTGTCGGCGATATAGCCCCCGAAAGATGTTGGCAAAAAATAGGGTAAAAACAGCTACTGTCAAACCTGCTGCGGTTGATATCAGTGCTTCGCTGATCCCGCCTGTAACTTGGATGGCACTCTCAGCTCCGACATTGCCCAGGTTCAGTGTTGCAAAGGAGCGGATTAAGCCCAAGACTGTGCCCAGCAACCCGAGCAAGGGAGCCGTTGTGGTGATGGTGTCAAAAATTGTGTTAAACCGCCGCATAATCGGTAGCTCGGCCTGCGTCGCACCCTCAAGGGTCAACTGAAACGCATGGGGCGGAAAGTGGTCAACCTCTAACGCTTCCACAAAGATGCGAGCAATGGGTAAGTCGATATTTTGCTTGAGCTTGAGCAACGCCGCATCAAAGTTATTGGGATAAACCCGTAAAACATCCTGGACAATCCGCCGCTGACGGCGATTGATTCGAACCCAGAAAACAAGCCGCTCAGCAATCAGAGCGATCGCCACAACAGAAAAACCGAGTAAGGGCCACATCACAATGCCCCCCGCCCAGAATAGGTCAACAATCAACATCGCAATTCTCAATAAGGTTTGAGCAAATCGGTGGTTCCCCGACAGTACAACCACTTTTATCGAAAGTAGTTCTCAAAAGAAGAGTAGTAGCTTGCCTATTGAATGTCAATCTCATCAACCAGCCTTAGCAGGGTGCAGGGCGGAACTTTGATGGCCAGAGATAAGATTTAAACAGGAAAATTAAGCTTAACTTAGTTCGTGACCGAGGATTTGGTTCGTGAATTGACACCCAAATCTTTGAAATCTAGGATAAATAGATTAGTTAAAATAATTCTCAACAAGGCTCTGTAGGTAGGTGAGACGTATGACGTTCTCCAGCGTAGTTGCCCAGCAACGGGTAAAACAGACCGTTACCCTCAAACGATTTGTAGTTTGCAGTTTGATCGGCTCCCTTGCCGCCCATGGGTTAGGGATGTCCATGTCCTTAAAGGTGGCTCAGTTTGAGGCGGATGAAGAGATAGCGCCCGAGGAAATCACCATCGTCGTCACAGGCCTGCCAGAAGAAATTTCCCCAGAGGAAGAAATGGTCGTTGGTCTAGCCCCTGATCTTGCTGCTCCAACGGTTACCACCGCACCTGCGGCTGCTACCGCAGTTGAGGTGCCCGTAGAGTCTGCTGTAACAGAGGAGCCTGTACCAGAAGAGGTTGAGAACGAGCCGGAACCGACTCCCTCACCGGTGGCTGATGTTCCTATTGAAGAGGAAATTCCTGAGGAAATAGTTGACGAACCCACCGTTGACGAAACCGCACCGGAACCGGTATCCGATGAGCCGACCGAAGAAATTGCTGAAGCCCCAGAGCCAACCCCCCGCAACCTGCGTGACCTGCTCAATGACCTGCGACAGTCGCGATCGCCATCCACTTCAACTGAAACTGCTGCTGCAACCGATACCACGCCTAATCAAGCGCCTCGGGGATTTGCCCCCGGCCAATTTAGCCGCCCTACGACAACTCAAGGGGAAACAACCGCCGTGGGGTCAACCTCGCCTGGGATCGGAGAGGGGCCACCCGCTGAGAGTAGTGGCGAAGGAGAGGATCCCCGCCCCTCTCAGGGGTCTCGTTCCCGCGAAATTACCTGTGAGGGCTGTGATTTTGACTATCCCGATGAAGCGGATGGTGCCGAGGGAACAGCGCGGTTAATGGTTGAAACCGATGACCAAGGAAATGTGGTTTCCGTAACCCTTTCTGGCTCCTCTGGCAATGCAGTTCTGGATCGTGCAGCTCTGGAACACGCTCGCGAACAGATACGGCTAAATAATTCCCGGGCTGGGGAAAGCTACACGATTGAGTTTGACTTTGTCCAAAGAGATTCGGATGCAGCCCGACGGGCGAGGGAGCGGGGCAATCGCGACAGCATCACCGTAACCGAACCTGAACCCGAACCGGATACCACCTCTGATACGGCTTCTGAGCAAACGCCTGAAACAGCGCCATCCTCAGAGGAGCAAACGGCCAATCCCGAAACCGAAGCGTTTCCTGGACTGGATGATTCCCTAGAGCCTGATAGCTTAACAGATGACGACTCAATCGAGGCTGAGCCACGCCCCGAAACGGATGATTCGCAAGCCTCACCTGTGTCTCCTCCAGATCCCGCTGATGCGGCTGACGGTAACGACTCGACTGATGACAATGAGCTACCGTCGTCACCGTCTCCAAGCCCTGCTCCAACAACCTCACCAGAACCCCCTTCCGCCGCAGAACCGTCTGGAACTTCTAATCCCCCATTACCCGCTGCTCCAAGCCCAAGCGTTGAAAGCGAAGCTCCTCCACCTCCGCCTCCATCTGCGGAAAACAGTGCTCCAACTCCGGTAACACCACCGCCAGTAGCCCCGTCACCCAGTGATTCAGTAGATGCAGAGTAATACTAATGCCTTTGTTGGGGTAGCACTATCTCTATGGAAATCAAAACTTGCTTATTTCTTTGAAACCATCGCACCGCGAGGGTTTTCGGAATCAATCTGATCTTCAATCGGTCACAGTAGGAGGGGTTAAGCCGAGGTGCGCGGCGGTGTCTTTAGTTTGCGCCAAAAATGCGTCTAGCAAAGGCCGACCCATTTGCATGAAGGGTTCAACAATCGTGTCACCTGCCGTTTCGGGAGTTCCTGCATCGAATGGCGGTTCGGGTACATATTCCAGCATCAGTTGTGCCATTTTGGCGATCGCCTCACCACAGAGCAGACTCAGCAGCGTAAGGCCAAAGTCGATGCCAGATATGACTCCCGCTGCGGTTATGCGATCGCCATCGGTCACCACACGCTGAGCGACAACCTCTGCTCCCAGCATGGCCAATTGGTCGCGAAATGCCCAATGACAGGCCGCTTTGTACCCTTGCAGCAACCCTGTAGCCGCCAGGATAAAGCAAAAAGCCGATGTGGAGTTTCTGCATCTTCTTCAGTCGGTTGCAATTTAGTGCTTTGAAATTCAGTGGTTTGAAAGCAGCGTTGCGAAAAGCTCTATGAATCGAAACTTTGTTTCGACTCATACAACCCCTCTTTCATCTCTAGAATCAGTGGTGCCCCAAAATACTCCTCAGAAACCTTAGTGATAGACTGAGTGCAACTCGCTCTATCATTGGAGTTTATGTTGTTGGGGTTACAGAAGCCAAAGATGATTTTTTCCCAGAAGGATTGGTTCATGTCCCTTCTGGGAAAAAATCATCGCCTCAATCAGCAATGCCATCGCTTTTAATTTCCTAGAGAAAATAGAGGCAAACATCATTAAAGTAATGGATAGGGTGCTTCGGATCAAATATTCAACGAGTCAAGCATATGGTTGGTACTTGGATAGGATTTGGGGTGCTGGCAGTGGGGGCGATCGCCCTAGGGCTATGGCAGGTTCAACAAACCTCAAGACGCTGGCGACAGATGCAAGTTGCTCTGCAACAGGCCAATGCAGAGGTACAACGGCAAACGCGCGATCGGCAACAGGCTGAGCTTGCGTTACAAGCGTTGAATCAAGACCTTGAAACCCAAGTCCAACAATGTACTCTGGAACTACAGCAGCGTGAAGTACAGCTTCAGCAAACCTGTCACTTTTTGCAGACGGTAATCGCTCACTTGCCGATTGCCGTCTGCGTCAAGAACGGCACGGCTGATCACTTTGGCGAGATATTACTGTGGAACAAAGCCAGTGAGCGACTATTTGGCTTGACGGTAGAACAGGCGATGGGCAAAACTGCCACTGACGCTTTCCTAAAAGAATCGCCTAGCTTCTCAGTACAAAGCGACCAGGAAACCTTTGCACGAGGGATACCCGAAACACTACCCGAAGAACCGATTGAAACGAATCATCTGGGACGACGCCTCCTCCAAACAACCAAGGTGCCCCTCTACGATGCGCAGCAGCAGCCCCAATATCTCCTTTGCTTGTCAGAAGACATCACAGAGCGCAAACAAATAGAAACAGCGCTGCAAGACCGCGAGGAACGGTTGAGTTTAGCGATGGACACAGTAAAAATGGGAGTTTGGGAGGTCAATCTACAGACAGGAGAACAACTTTGGTCGCCCCAAAGTGAAGCGATTTGGGGATTTGCACCAGGAACGTTTGACGGCAAGACGGCGAGCTTCTTCAGTCGCATTCATCCAGAGGATCGGGAAACGGTAGAGCAAGCAAACCGCGATGCGCTAGTCATGAGTCAGTATCAGGCTGAATTTCGGATTGTTTTGCCGGATCAAACCGTGCGCTGGTTGTTCAATCGTGCCAACGTGTATTACGACAAAACGGGCGAACCGATTCGGATGATTGGCGTTGATTCCGATGTGACCGATCGCAAACAGACCGAAGCCGCTCTACGCCAAAGCGAGGAGTATTATCGCCAGCTTGCCGAAAATATGCCCACCGTGATTTGTCGATTCTTACCCGATAGCACCCTTACCTATGTCAATTCCGCTTACTGCCAGTACTTCAAAAAATCGCGTGAAGAGCTAATCGGGCGTCCGTTTCTTGATTTGCTTCCCGAGGAGAGCGATCGCCAAGCTGCAAAAGCGCACTACATGAGTTTGACTCCGGATGCGCCCTCGGCCATTTACGAACACCCGGTGACGCGACCCGATGGAAGTGAAGGTTGGCAACAGTGGGTCGATCGCGCCTTTTTTGATAAAGCAGGTCAGGTTACCAACTTCCAATCGATTGGGTTTGACATTAGCGATCGCAAACAGACCGAAGAGGTACTGCGTCAGGAACGGAACCTCCTCAGCCGAATCATGGAAACTAGCCCTGCCGGGATTTTTGTGCTGGATGTCGCCGGAACTATTACCTTTACCAATACGCGAGCCGAGCAAATCTTGGGTGTACCGCGAGAAACAATGCTCGATCGCACTTACAACGCTCCAGAGTGGCAGATCCAAAGTCTGGATGGGTCTCCCTTTCCTGACGCGAAGCTGCCATTTGTACAAGTAATGGAAACAAAGCAGCCCATCTTTAATGTGCAACATGCAATTCACAGGCCGGATGGCCAGCGCGTTTTACTGTCAATCAATGCAGCTCCCTCATTCAACCCATCCGGTCAGATTGATAGTGTTATTGCCACAATTGAAGACATCACTGAGCGCAAACAAGTCGAAGCCAAACGCTTGCAAACCGAACAGGTGCGAAAAGAGCTAAAACTGCTAGAGCGGATTCTCGAAGTTGTGCTGGCAGGATATTGGGATTGGGACATCCCCAACAACACAGAATACCTCAGCCCAGGATTGAAACAGATGTTGGGCTACGCAGATCACGAACTACCCAATGCTCCCGAAACCTGGCAACGCTTGATCCTGTCCGAAGATCTGCCAGGTGTCTTGGATTGCTTTGAGCACCACGTTCAAAGTCATGGCGAAATCCCCTATTACAACGAGGTTCGCTATCGCCACAAAGATGGTTCCATCATTTGGGTCATTTGTTCAGGGCAAGTCATTGAGTGGGATGACCAAGGAAATCCGCTACGGATGATTGGCTGCCATGTGAATATCACCCAACGCAAACAAGCCGAGCAAAAAATCCAGCAAACAGTCGCTCAACTAACGGCAACCAATCAAGAGCTAGAATCGTTTGCCTACTCAGTCTCCCATGACCTGCGGGCGCCCCTGCGCCACATCCATGGCTTCGTGAATGCGCTGCGTCAAAAACTAGCCCAACACCAGGCTCTGACGGATCCAAAGGTGCAGCATTATCTCGAAGTGATTGAGAGCAGTAGCCAAAAAATGGGACTGTTGATTGACGGCCTATTAACCCTCTCTCGCTTGGGGCGTAAGCCGATGGATCTCGAACCCATCGCGTTACGACCCTTGGTTGAAGAAGCCGTTACCCTTGCCAAAGCCAATCTGGAGGAGGGTGTCTCAATTGATGTTGTCATCGGCAATCTGCCTACTGTTCGAGGAGATGCGACGTTACTGCAACAGGTGCTAAGCAATCTAGTTGGCAATGCCTTTAAATTTAGCCGTTACACCTCTGCGCCCCGCGTCGAAATTGGTATCACTGAAGAGGGGGCAATCTTTGTGCGAGATAATGGAGTGGGGTTTGATATGAAATATGCTGACAAGTTGTTTGGTGCGTTTCAACGACTTCATGCCCAGATAGAATTTCGAGGCACGGGCATTGGGCTTGCGATCGTTCAACGCATTATCCATCGCCATGGGGGGCGTGTTTGGGCAGAGAGCCAACCGAACCAGGGTGCGACCTTCTACTTCACCGTTACAGTGCTACACGCTTGAGCAAAACCAATTATTTTTTGGAGTATCATAACCTTACGCATTGAGATTAGGATAAATCATTTTATGAAAGCCGCGCGGCGCGCGGCTTTCATAAAATGATTTGGTTCTACCTGAGCGCGTAGCGCTATACCATCACCGACGGTTTTTGTTCTGCACTTAGGCGGACTTGATAGGCACATCTACCGGAGTGTTACGTTACGTTACAAAAGCAAGACTAC
>JBCBSL010000291.1:0-7977 GCA_039819145.1 Cyanobacteria bacterium J06638_22 | reverse complement strand
CGTAGCCGCGCTTCTTCAGAAAAATATGGCAAGTTAATTTATTCGCGATCCTTAACGGTTCTGCTCGACGGTTTTGACTCGATCCGGAGCGTGCAGGAATGGGGACGTATCCTGTTGGGTCAATTTCAGGAAACGATATTGTGAAGCCAGTTGTCTTGAAGCGTCAACCGTCAAAACGCGAAACGAGAAACGTCAGCCAACCTTGGAAGAAAACGTCTTTGGGCTGGCGATCGCCCCGTTTTCGCTGGCGATTGGGGTTGTTTCTCGTTGGTGTGTGGATGGTGGGATTGATGGCGCTGCCCTGGGGGGCGATCGGCCCAGCGCCTGCTGCCGCCAGCCCAACTGAATTGCGCGGCGTTTGGCTCACCAACATCGATAGCCCTGTTCTCTTCTCTCGGCGAAATCTACACAATGCGCTGGAACGGCTCGATCGCCTGCACTTCAACACGGTTTACCCCACGGTGTGGAATTGGGGCTACACTCTCTACCCCAGCGAAGTGGCCGAACCTGTTGTAGGGCGATCGCAACTCCCTGACTCTGGCTTTCGGGGGCGCGATGCCCTCGCAGAAACCATCGAAGAGGGCCATGAGCTGGGAATAGCTGTCATTCCCTGGTTTGAGTTTGGGCTCATGGCTCCCGCCGACTCCGCGTTGGTGCAGCGGCACCCCGACTGGGTTACCCGACGGCGTAACGGCTCCGAGATTGTGATGGAAGGCCGCTTCCCCCGTGTCTGGCTCAACCCCGCCCACCCGGAGGTCCAGGACTTTATCCTGGCGCTGATTCGGGAAATCGTGACCCGCTATGACGTCGATGGCTTGCAGCTAGACGATCACTTTGGAATGCCCGTCGAGCTAGGCTACGACCCTTACACCGTGACCCTCTACCGCCAAACCCATCAGGGACAATCCCCTCCCAGTAACCCTCGAGATCCCGAGTGGATGCGCTGGCGGGCTGACCATGTTTCTCGGCTGATGGAGCGGGTCTTTGAGACCGTAAAACAGGCAAAACCCAGAGCCATCGTTTCCCTCTCCCCCAATGCCAGGAACTTCTCCTACAACAACTTTTTGCAGGATTGGAGCACCTGGGAGCGAGCGGGCTATGTGGAAGAGCTGATTGTGCAGGTCTATCGCAATAACCTAGACAGCTTTCAGCGAGAGCTAAACCAGCCCGACCTACAAGCTGCCCGGGAACATATTCCCGTTTCCATTGGCATCCTGGCTGGATTGCGACAGCAACTCAACGATGAGCGTCTAATTCAGCAAAAGGTTGAAGTCGTGCGCGATCGCCAATTCGCTGGGGTTTCCTTTTTCTTCTACGAAACCCTCGACAGACGCGACGAGCTTCTGGAAACTCTCTTCCCTGAACCCGCTACCCGTCCCCATATCCCCGACTTACAGGACTCGTAGATAGCAGGGCGATCGCTAGAGAAAATACAGGCTCAGTTCTCAGAACTACCAAATTTTTGTGAGGGACAGGGTAAATCCCGATAACTCCGGATCGCCACTCACTGCGTCTGGCGCATTTAGG
The DNA here is from genome assembly GCA_039819145.1 of Cyanobacteria bacterium J06638_22. GTDB lineage: Bacteria > Cyanobacteriota > Cyanobacteriia > Elainellales > Elainellaceae > Vacuolonema. The sequence goes on along the minus strand of JBCBSL010000291.1, from coordinate 6,450 downwards.
ATTTCTGGCGATTGATTGGGGCGATAAATATGCACTGTGCGGTTCTTTCGGTCAATCAGCCATCCCAGAAGCGCACCGTTATCGATGTATTCTTGCATCTTGTCTTGTAATCGGCGCAGTGGATCGCTCGACGAGCGTAACTCAATCACAAAATCGGGACAAAGGGGCGCGAAGGATTGCTGTTCTGTGGGCGTCAGCGCCTCCCAGCGATCGCGTCGAATCCACGATGCATCGGGCGATCGCATTGCCCCATTTGGCAACGTAAACCCTGTACTGGAATCAAACCCAAGACCTGTGCCATCTGATTCAGCCCATATCCCCAGTTGCATGGCCAGATTAAAGTTACGGTTTCCCGTATCCGAGAAGGTTGGCGGCATGACAATAACCTCCCCACTGGCACTGCGCTCAATGCGTAGATCCCGATTAGCCAAACAAAATTCGTAGAACTGCTCAGCCGTCATGGGGGCGATCGCCGGTAACGTCACCTCCATCAACCCTGGTTCTGTCTGAATCAGCAACGTCGTTGTCATAGCAGCATCCCACCCACGTCGGGCAGGGTTATGAAGGCAAGAAGCGATCGAGAGCGGCTTTGAGGGCGGCAATTTCTGTATCAATGCCCCCTTCTTCAGCGGCACGAACCATGCATTCGGTCAGGTGTTCGTCGAGGATGCGGCGGGCAACGCGATCCAGCGCCCCCCGAACCGCCGCAATTTGCACCAGCACATCGGGGCAGGGACGGCTTTCATTGACCATTTGCTTGATGCCCCGAATATGCCCCTCGATACGGGAAAGGCGATTGATGATCTGGCGCAGCGATTCTTCATCATGAACATGGGGATGAACCGCGCCATCGTGGCTGTGATCGTGATGATCGGCTTTGGGGCTGTGCATGAAAGCGTTTAGAAAATGGGTTCAACCGAGCAATCAACCAAAGCTGACTGCAAAACACCTGTATCGGTACCATTGAGGCAGCCGTGGCAGATCGACCACAACGCGGCACTCAAGGGGTGCGAACAGGTCAAGTGACGTCCTCATTGTAGTCGCGTTTTGTCAATTACGGTTTGCTGCGCTTAGCGCCTACTGACGCCGGAGAAGAGCGATCGCTAGAATCAACCGTAGGAAATAAACGTTCCAATTGGTTTAATAAAACAACTCCACAATTCAGCAGTTCCACACTTCAGCAACAAGTCAGGTAAAAGATATGCGATCGAATCCCCATCAGCAACGCTGGCAATTGGTATGGCGGCGGCTTTTGGTAACGCTGCTCAGTGCCCTCCTCTTGGCCGGATCCCTGGGTAACTTGCCCGCGCTAGCACAGGATGCCCCGGCGCAGGCGACGCGGGGAACCAGTTTTGTTGCCAATGCGGTGCAGCGAATTGGGCCAGCGGTGGTGCGCATCGACACCGAACGCACCGTCACTCGCAATCCCGATCCGATGTTTGGTGATCCCTTCTTTCGAGACTTTTTTGGAAGTGGGCGTGGGTATCCCCAGGCTCCCTACGAGGAGCACTTGCAGGGACAGGGGTCGGGGTTCATCATCAATGCTGACGGCTCCGTTCTGACCAATGCCCATGTGGTCGATCGCGCCGATCGCGTCACCGTCACCCTCAAAGACGGCAGGCAGTTTGATGGGGAAGTGCTGGGGGTGGACGAAGTAACCGATATGGCACTGGTCAAAATTCAGACCGATACCGATCTTCCCGTTGCACCGCTGGGCAACTCAGAGCAGATTCAGGTGGGCGACTGGGCAATCGCCGTTGGTAACCCTCTGGGACTGGACAACACCGTGACCCTGGGCATTGTCAGCACCCTGAACCGCTCCAGCTCGGCAGTGGGCATTCCCGACAAGCGCATCGATTTCATTCAAACCGATGCTGCCATCAATCCTGGCAACTCCGGAGGCCCCTTGCTCAACGAGCAGGGCGAAGTAATTGGCATCAACACCGCCATCCGAGCCAACGCGATGGGCATCGGCTTTGCCATTCCCATCAACAAAGCCAAGCAAATTTTGCCGCAACTGGAGCAGGGCGAAGAAGTCGCCCATCCCTACCTGGGTGTACAAATCGCAACCCTAACGCCAGATCTAGCAAAGCAAAACAACGAGGATCCCAACGCCTCAATTTTCTTGCCCGAGGCCAATGGAGCCTTGGTTGTAGCCATCGTTCCTGACTCGCCAGCTGCCCGCTCAGGCTTGCGGCGAGGCGATGTGATCCTGCAAGTCGGTGATCGGGCCATCACCACGGCAGATCAGCTGCAACGCCTTGTGGAAAATAGCCAGGTGGGGCAGGAGCTACAGGTGCAGGTGCAGCGAGGCGATCGCACTCAATCCTTCACCGTCCGCACTGAAAACCTCCAATGAAGCCGTATCAAACCGTGCCCATTGTGGAATGTGGAGAACCCCTTTTGCCCATTCCCTTGGAACAGTTCGCAATTCCCACGGTGCATCCCTATGTTGCCGTGGGTGCATCCTACGGCGATCGCTCACCTTACTACCTACGGCAGGGCGTCCTTGCGCGACTGATCCAGGCACAGAAAATACTTCAGGAGATGCATCCGGGTTGGCGCATCTTCGTTTTCGATGCCTACCGTCCCCTGGCGGTGCAGCAGTACATGGTGGACTACAGCTTCGACGAATGGGTGCGATCGCATCACCTTGACCCCGCCAACCTGACACCGGAACAGCGCCAGGACTGCCTGGATCATGTGCATCAATTTTGGGCGATTCCCAGCGAGGATCTGGCAACCCCACCACCCCACAGCACGGGTGCAGCAGTGGATCTCACTCTGGTCGATGCCAGCGGCACAGAGGTCGATATGGGGTCTCCCATTGATGAACTCTCTCCCCGTTCCTATCCCGACCACTTCGCCCCACCGCAAACGGATGCGGAGGGCGATCGCTACCATCACAATCGTCAACTCCTCCGTCAAGTATTGGTCGCTGCCGGGTTTTGTCAGCATTCTAAAGAGTGGTGGCACTTTTCCTATGGCGACCAGCTTTGGGCGTGGCAACAGCGTCCCCAGGTAGAGCTTCCAGCGAAATACGGAGCCTGGAGGCCATAACCTTCCACTCCTATCAAATCCTCGCTAGATCCCTTGATTTTTTATGGCGCGGGCACTGCCCGCGCCATAAAAAATCAAGGGATCTCTGGTTTTGTCTTGTACTCAGAACCTTCCAAAAATCGGTGTGAATGTTTCAGAATAAAACAGGAAAGCGTTATGGGAGAAATGCAATGCGAATGCTGCACACGATGCTGCGGGTTGGCAACCTGGAGCAGTCCCTCAAGTTCTACTGCGATGTGTTGGGAATGAAGCTTCTGCGCCAGAAGGACTACCCCGGTGGCAAGTTCACCTTGGCTTTTGTGGGGTATGGAGACGAAGCTGACCATACTGTGCTGGAGCTAACCTACAACTGGGATACGGATCATTACGATATTGGTAGCGGCTATGGCCATGTTGCGCTGGGTGTTGAGGATATCTATGCCACCTGCAACGGCATTAAAGAAATGGGTGGCAAGGTGACACGAGAACCCGGCCCCATGAAGCATGGATCGACGGTCATTGCCTTTGTCGAAGATCCCGACGGTTACAAAATCGAGTTGATTCAACTAGGAACCCAGGGATCGGCTCAAAAAGAAGTGGCCGAAGCCACGGCCTAACGAGCGATCGGGGAAAGGGAACAAAATCCAAGCGTTGATCCCTTTCCCCGCTGTTTGCTATCCGCCCTACCCTTTGCGCAAAACATTATGGCGACTCTAATCTTGACCCGACATGGACAGAGCCTGTGGAATGCGGCCAATCGCTTCACCGGATGGGTGGATGTGCCCCTGAGTGAGCGGGGGCGTGCCGAAGCGACGATCGCCTCTACAAAGCTGCGCGACTATCGAGTGTCTGTATGCTTCACCAGTATGCTGATTCGAGCGATCGAAACCACAGTCATCATCCTCACCGAGTGCGACGAGATCTGCGGCGGTCGCATCCCCATCATGAAGCACCAGGAAGACGACAAAGATTGGCATGGGTGGGACAAGTATGACGGCAATCCCGATGAGGAGCTTCCTATCTACACCAGCTCCTTTTTAGATGAGCGTTACTACGGCGACTTACAGGGCAAGAACAAAGCCGAAATTGCCGAGAAATATGGAGCCGAACAAGTCCAAATCTGGCGACGCTCTTACTCCGAGGCCCCTCCAGGGGGCGAAAGTTTGGAAAATACACGGGAGCGGGTGCTGCCTTTTTTCACCAGCCGCATCATGACGCATGTTACTCAAGGAGATAACGTCCTGGTATCCGCTCACGGTAATTCTCTCCGCGCCATCATGATGTACCTGGATCAACTTTCACCGGAAGAAGTAGTGAAACTTGAACTGGGCACAGCGGTTCCCATCATCTACGAAATCAATGAGCAGGGAATCGTGCAGAACAAGAAAGTGCTTTCGGCATAGGAATACCGAAAGCTTTGCAAGGTTAATCACCCGTTAAATTGAACGATTCAACCGCAGTGAATCGATTGCTGCGCTGCGTCCTTACGCTAGCGCAGGAAGCTAGTGATCACCCAGAGGAGGAGCATGGTGGCGATCGCCGCAAAGGTGTCAGCACTCACCCCTAGACCTGCCAGTTGCGCCACCAATACACTGGCCAGCCCCAAACCGACAGAAATACCCAGCACTAGTCCAGCTAAGGTCAACAGAAAAGCGCGGCCAAACTTATTTTCCTTACGGTTGAGGAAATAGAAACAAAATCCAGTACCCAAAGCGAGGGCAAGGGGCGGCGACGAAAAGCTGAGTAAGCTAGCCGCCAACATCAGTCCCCCTGGAAGGAGAACATCCGAGCGGCTGGGGGTATCGATGAAGCGTTGTAGCCATTCCGGTGATTCTTGAGCAGGCTTTGGCGCAAACTCTGGTGGCGGCTCGGCCAGCCGCTCGGGAAAACGAATCCGTTCAGGAACCTTAATCTTGCCTTCCTGACGCATCCGCAAGCGTTCCATCAAGATGGCATCATAGGATGCTTCGATTTCTTCCACTCGACGGCGATCGCCCTCATGCTCTTGCATGAGACGAGCCTTGGCTTCTTGAATGGCCTCAAAAGAGGCGTCTTCATCCACCCCTAGCTGCTCATAATGGTTCAGATTACTCATTTAACGCCTCCGAAAAAGACCCCGCCTTTCGTGACAATTCAAACCGCGATCGCGACTGCCAAGAGCACACCTACATCGGCCTGCATCTACAAGCACTCAAAAAAATTATAAGAAATGGCTCAGATTTCAGCCAAGCCCACCTTTCGCCATACTCATTCGGTATACCTATTGACCGAACCAAACGAACGCTGTCGGGCTAGCGGGGCAAGTCAGCCATCTAATTTCCCCCATTGCCTATCCCACAGATTTCCCTAGGCTGTCAATACCCATCTGTAGTAAGTCCAGCAACTGATCTAACTACCTGAGCTGATCCACAAATAGACCAGTAGCCTTTAGTGTAACCACGTCCGCCCATTTAGCAAATGCTCCATCCCGATTTAGTCATCAGGACTTCACAAGTTTCGCAGAATCCTGGACAAATTCGGAGGCGGGGTGGACACAACGCACCAATTCCTCCACGCACTGCCCCCTCCAATAAGATGCGCACGCCAGAACTGACGAAGAACCTGCGTCATCCTGCATAAATTTTTTGATAGCGAGGACGAACAACCTACACCATCAGCAAAATATAGCGCTACGCGCTTAGGTAGAACCCAATCATTTTTTGAAAGCCCCGCGTCGCGGGGCTTTCAAAAAATGATTGGGTTCTAATCTCACTGCATAAGGCTATACATAGGATCGAATGGCGTTCTATCAAGTCCGGTTAAAGAGCCGTCAAACCCAACTATCGTTTGTACCCGCTGCGTTGCAGCGGGTACAAACGATAGTTGGATCCTTCAACCAGATTGATATTAGAGTAAAAGGGCTCAGGGGCTTGCAGGGATCTTCAAGGCAAACGGGTCTGTTGCGTATAAGCGAATGTTTCACCTCAACTCACCTGATATAAATATTCATAAATCTTGGTCATCTCCATCCGGTTCGATCGGTACCTTATCTGAGAAGGTTTGCAGGAATTCCAGCCGAACCTATACAAACAAGCGTTTTTCGGACGAAGAATTGGGCACAATTCGCTTAAATTTCGCTAAAACTAACGCACAGCTAAATTTTCGCTGGCTTTTTCGATCAAACGAATGAGCTAGATAGCTAGTTATATGAAGTAGATTTAAGTCCTTTGAGATCGCTCTGTATACCGTTCCGCGATCGCCAAGGCTAAAATATGTCAGAAAACAAATTCACGGCTATTTCACGGAATCTTCAAAATCTGAGTAAAGATTTCTATCCGTCTGCATGATCTGATCTGGAGTTAAGAGTTTCAGCCATGTCCCCAGCCAAAATTCTTGTCGTCGACGACGACCCTGCTATTCGTACACTCATTC
>JBCBSL010000290.1:0-8031 GCA_039819145.1 Cyanobacteria bacterium J06638_22 | reverse complement strand
GTACGACGGCTCGTCTGCGCTGGTCAAAATCGGCAACCACAACGTTATTCGAGAATATGTCACCATCCACCGAGCCACCTTTGCCGAAGAAGCGACGGTGATTGGGGATAACAACCTGTTGATGGCCTATGTCCATGTCGGGCACAATTGTGTACTAGAGGATCAGGTCATCATTTCCAATGCCGTGTCCCTATCGGGGCATGTCTATGTGGAGTCGAAAGCTCGCTTGAGCGGCGTGTTGGGAGTCCATCAGTTTGTGCGGATTGGCCGCTATTCCATGGTGGGGGGCATGAGTCGGGTTGAGCGAGATGTACCGCCTTACATGCTGGTAGAAGGGAATCCCTCACGGGTGCGATCGCTCAACCTCGTTGGCCTCAAGCGCTCTGGCCTGACCCCCGATTTGCCCTTCCTGAAAAAAGCCTATCGATTGCTCTATCGGTCAGGCTTACCCTTTAGTCAGGCGTTGCAGGAACTCGAACTGCTCTCGGATAATCCCCATGTGCAGTATTTGTACCAATTTTTGTGGCGATCGCAGCAACCCGGTCGGCGGGGCGTGATTCCCGGTCGCCGTGCCCGCACCCTCCACCATGACGAGGCATGATGGCGCGGATCTTCATCAGCACAGGCGAGGTATCGGGAGATTTACAAGGGGCGTTGCTGGTCAAAGCCCTGGGACGACAGGCTGAAGAAAGGGGCATCGACCTGGAGGTGTTGGCGCTAGGGGGCGATCGCATGGCCGCAGCGGGAGCGACTCTCCTGGAAAACACAACGGCGGTTGGCTCCATCGGCATCTTTGAATCCCTCCCCTATGTGCTGCCCACCCTCAGCATTCAGCGGCGCGCCAAGGCTTACCTGCGGCAGCATCCTCCCGACCTGGTGGTGATGATTGATTATTTGACCCCCAACCTAGCCATGGGGCAGTTTGCCCGGAGTTCCTTGCCGGGGGTGCCCACGGTTTACTATATTGCGCCCCAGGAATGGGTCTGGTCGGCGGGAGCCGCCAACACTCGCCAGATTATCCAAAACAGCGATGAAATTTTTGCCGTCTTCCCCGAAGAGGCCACCTACTACAAAAAATGGGGCGGTCATGTCACCTATCTAGGGCATCCGTTGGTGGATCAGGTGGCCAGCTTTCCCTCCCGCGAGGCCGCGCGACAGGCTCTAGGGATTCCGTCCGAGCAGGTGGCGATCGCCTTCATCCCCGCTTCCCGCCGCCAGGAAGTGACCTATCTCCTGCCCGTGATGGCCGAGGCTGCCCAACGGATTCAGTCTGCCATGCCCAATGCCCATTTCTGGATTCCCGTCAGCCAAGCCGCGTTTCGTCCGGCGTTAGAGGAAACGGTGCAGCAATTGGGCTTGCAGGCCACCCTCGTGGATCAAGCGTCCCAAATGGTGATTGCCGCTGCGGATTTGGCGCTCACTAAATCGGGCACGGTCAACCTGGAACTGGCGCTGATGAATGTGCCCCAGGTCGTGGCCTACCGCCTCAATCCAGTGACGGCGTGGATTGCCCGCACGTTACTCAACTTCTCCATCCCCTACATGTCTCCCACCAACTTGGTGCTGATGGAGGACATCGTTCCAGAATTTCTCCAGAACCGGGCAACGCCCGAAACCCTCAGTACCGAAGCATTGACCCTGCTCCAAAATGACGCGGCTCGCCAACGCATGCTGTCGGGCTACCAGCGGGTGCAGCAAGCGATGGGCGAACGAGGTGTGTGCGATCGCCTCGCCGTCCGCTTATTCGAGATCCTGGCCGCAAAATCATCACCCTCCAACTAATCGGTCATTCTCAACCCGTTTTTTCCAAAACCACTGCGCCCGTACCACCAAAGAATCTTGTCGAAATCTCCGGGGTGAGCGCTATCCTGAATGAAAATTTCAGCGGAATGGAAACAGGCGATGCGTCTGCGCCGTCTCTCCTTGTATCCAGCCGCATCCCCGACAGACATTCCGGAGTCACTCCATGCTCAAACCCCTTCCTGTCCTCACAGCATTGGCACTGGCCCTCCCACTGGGCGCATTGCCCGCCCAGGCCGAAAACCTGGAACATTTGCGACAGGCACTTGCCACCGGCCAATGCCCGGGCTGCGACCTGTCTCAAGCGGGGCTAGTGTATGGAGATTTGGCTGGTGCCAATTTACAGAATGCCAATCTAACTGGGGCGAACCTCACTCGCGCCAATTTGAGCGGAGCCAACCTGCGCAACGCCAACCTCACCGGAGCCATCCTCAACAACGCCAACCTAACGGGAGCCGACCTGAGCGGAGCCAACCTAACGGCAGCCAATTTCCAGGAAGCCTACCTCACTGGGGCGAATCTGGCGGATGCGGTGCTGCAAGGAACCTATTTCCATCGGGCTGTGGGGTTGCCCGATAGTGTGATGGATGCTGAGGGCTACTACCGCTGGGCGATGATTGAAGGGCAGCGGGGCAACTATGAAGGCGCTATGCGCTATCTGGAGGAGTCGATCGCCCGCGACCCCGAACTTCCCGCCGCCTACTTGGCACGCGCCATTGTCCGTTTCCGGCTGGATGATTGGGATGGGGCGATCGTCGATGGCACCCGCGCCGAGCGACTTTACACTGAGGCTGGAAGCTTTCGGGGGCAACGAGTATCCTCTGAGTTTGTCACTGGTATCCAAGAGCTTCAGGAAGCGGCGATCGAAGCCGAGGAAGATGCCGAACGCGCCCACCGCAACGGCCAATTCATGAGCTTCGTCGGCAGCGTCGCTGGCCTCCTCTTCCAGTTCTTCTTGCTCTAACGTTTATAGCCTTATGCATTGAGGTAGAACCCAATCATTTTTTGAAAGCCCCGCGTCGCGGGGCTTTCAAAAAATGATTGGGTTCTACCTGAGCGTGTAGCGCTATATGTGGCGAAAGCGGGAGCCGCATCACTAATGAGCATGACGTGGTTACTTCCAGCATCTAGGCAAAAGGAACTCTGTTCGCGTGTCCAGCATACTGATTGGGAACCATCCGTGCAGTTGGATTTCGTGCCGCTCTGAGTCTAAAGCACAATATCTCGCATCGATGTGATCGCCGCAGTCCCAGGTGATGTGGCCTTAATTAACAGCTCCTCGCCAAGCTCCAGTTCAGCATCTGGAGCAACGCCGTGGGGCGTGATCATTCTCCTGCGCACTATTTCACGGGCCTGTGAGATCGACATGCCTTGCGGGCGCGTCCGGTGGTCGAACAGCAGCGGATCAAATCGTCGTAACGCGGGGAACGTCAGCCCTGTCAGCACTTCGATCGTGGTTAATCGCACCTGTTCTAGTACCGGGGCGAACGGCAGCGGTTCTTCACTGTCATAGTCGCGTTGCCAAACGAGAAAACCAGCCGAACGCATGGCACCCGCCAACTCGACGGAAATCACTTTCCAGAATCCAGCTGGAATGCGGATTGGGTCTTCCTCGGGGCCGTTTTTGTGTTCCGGATCATCCTCGGTAAACACCGGCCCAGTAAAAACACAGGCGCGATGGCCGTCGTTTTCGACGCGTTCCAGCATCCAGTCTTCAATTTTTCCCCAGGCGTCATCGTGCAAGTTTCCGTGTTGTGGGGCAATGTTTGACCACATGTCGCTCTCGCGTTCGGCGATCCGAGCTTTCTCTTCGTCACCCCAGGACAGGCTTTTGCGTCGTGCTAAATGCCCCTGATCCCAGGGATTGGGACCAAATCCGTGTTTCTCGCTCTCGCGATAGCCACGATTGCGATCAACTTGCAGCGAAGTAGGTTGGATTTTTGGATCGTTCTTGAAACGGCGGCTAGTGAACTGAGCGGATGGCAGCGTGGTGCCATCAATGTTGTGAGCCGAGACAAAAGCGAAACCGCGTTCCTTGTTAAACAACAGCGAATGGCGCGAGTGGTGGATATAGTCCCCCTCATACGCTAATGCCATTACCCGGGCATTAGGGGTGGGAAGAGGAATGACATGACCAGTAATGAACTCGGGATCGTAGGGCATCAGCGATTCCATTTATGAACGGATCGCAGCCAATACTGTGTCATGACAGTGGTAACAATTCAAGAGGCATAAGGTGATTTCTGCAAAAGAATCTTCCGCTAACAGGAGCGCTCTGTCATGCCCATGGAAATGGGCATCCATTGCAAGCCTATCGGTCATAGCCATTCAGCCTCCCTGGATTCCCGCGTACGCGGGAATGACGGGGGTATGGTCTTTCCCAGAAAACGCCTAAATTCACCCCATGCGCTTCTGCGAGAGCATGTAATCCATGGGGCAGGGACATTTTCGGATGCTCATTGAGGCGATCGCCTCATGGACAATGGGGATTACCTTGAGAACATTGAAACTTGCTTCGGCGCTGCGATCGCGACCCCCTCACCCCAGTCTACTGACCCTAGCTCAAGCAGCTCATTTTCCTTCTCTAAAAACGAAACGCCTTTGTAGCCAATCGTGCCTGTCCCCTTGCACAGGCCAAAGTTAGCCTTCTTGATCTTGGCATCTTGAATTTCCAGAACCACCCCTTTCACGTTTAGCTCCAAATCCACATCAAAGATGATTTGCTCCAGCTTGATTTTCTCCGAAACAATCGGATTCAAAACCGGGTGATGCGTCGAGCTAAAGTCGTGGTTCCTAAAGAAGACCGTAAACGCTGTGTCAGGTGGATAGACCTCGCGATCGACATATTCCAAAAGCTCTTTGCGCTTACTCCATGCCTTAGCGAGCAGGTCTGGGATGTCAATATTCAGAACGGCATCAAGCTTCTTCAGCATTGCCTCAAAGACCTTTTCATAAAACCCTTCTGGCAGATTGAATCCGGGTGCCGATCGAGCAATTCTTTCCTTCACCTCCTTGAATGATTCACTGCTTGCCAGCTTGGTCGCCCTAGCTGGCTGATTCTCCTCAAGCCCCAAAAATTGGCTCAGCGTCATCCGTCGAGTATCTAACATGGCAACCCTCCGCTTTCACAAAAAACTGGATATTGGCATCAAACTAAGAAACGTGCGTGGGGGCTTTCACCCTCCTCGTCGCCTCAACTAAACCGTTCGGCGCTTTAATGGTTTGTGCTCCCGCTTTCATCGATGGAACAAACTTGATGTCAAAATCCAGCTTGAGCGATCGCGGCGATGAGATCCGCTGCATTCCTGGATCAAAATGAGGCTCAAACCGCACCGTCAATTCCGGCAAGCTCTCTGGTTTTTCCGCTTTCGCTCGAAGACGTTTTCGCTGTATCCAATAGGTGGCGGTAGAGCCTAGAATGGCACCCGCGACCAGGAGAATCCACCGAGGAAATGGTTGTGGGTTCGTTCCAGGAATTTCATCGGTCTGGGATGGCTCCTCATCTGAAGCGTTAACCCCTGTATCCAAGACTTCTTCATCTGGGGCTTCATCTGTGATCGATTCTTCCTCAGCAGAATCATTCTCTGCATCGCTTGGCAAGGGATCGACTAACGATTCATCGTCCCCAGCATCCGATCCATCAGTGCCTTCTCCAGGCTCCCCTGGTCCATTGTCTGGAGGCGGAATCGATGCATCGTCCCCAGGAAACACCTCACTCCCCGGTTCGTTTGGCCGCGCAGGCAGCGTCAACGGCAGTATCGCGTCGAGGGCATCAAGCTCATCTGACAGCACTCCCAATTCTTCTCGCCCCCATCGATCCGTAATCTCATACGACAAGGCGTCATGTTCCGCCTGAAGAGTCTGTAAAGGACTTTCCAGTCCCTCACACCACTGTCGTTGGTTTTCAGACAACACTTCTCCAGCGTTAATTAGCCTTGCACAGACGTCTACATCGACTCGCAGTGTTGCGATCGCCTGCCTCAATTCTTCCAGTTGTGCCTCTTGCTCTTTACGTAGGCCAATATTCTCTAGCCACGCAATGAGCCGATATACTTGCCCCACCACCGAAGCAGTTTCTGCCGAGAGCCTTTCGAGTAAGGGACCATAGTCTGAGAACTCCCCCATACCTCTGTTTTCAGCAATTGCTTGCTCAAGGTCCTGCTCCACCCCATTTGCTCGCTCAGAAAGCTGCAAGCAGTCCGCATATCTCGGACCTAAATCTGCACCCGCCTCAAGCTCTGCCGCCAACAATTCACAAGCACCCACCTCGCTGCGCAAGCTAGCCAAATCAGCCTGAAGTCTCTGGATGCGTTCATCAAAACCATCGTAATCAGTAAACGAGTCCTGAAATGCAGGCGTGCTCGTTTGGGCGGGCGCTATAACGCTCAGATTGGGCACATATTCCCCGATTGGAAAAAGCGTTAAAAGAGAAACTACAAATGCAAACCGGGTATTGCTTTTTTGTAACGTCATAAGACCCTCCCGATGGCTGTTGGAACCGCGATCGCAGCTTGTATATGGCTAAGTGAAAGCCGTTGTCACAGCAAGAAAGCTGAGTAGTTGATAATCGTTTAAGACTTATCTGATCACTACTATTTCCCAAAGTTAATACTTGCTTGGAAAACCCCAAGAAAACAAATTCTCCTCAGATCACTCTTAAGCAACTGAAGTTAATCTCTTCAGCTCCTCCAGAGTTCTTTAAAGATCTACTCTAACTAGTTAAATAGTGAGGTAGCCTTCGCAAAAGACATAAAGTTTTGCTTGGAAGAAGACACCGCTTGGTATCAATTCAACCCATAGACTTAGCAGTCATTCTGACAATGGTTCCTGCCAACTTTATGACCTAAAGCTTTAGGCTTTGATTAAAGTATGAAATCTCAAACGTGGATTTGATAGTACCCCTGCGGGTACTTTTGCCCTATAAAGTAGTTCAATTTGAATCTCAATCAGACAACTAACCTTGGAGCCGTATCGCCTCAGATTTGGGTTAGTCCCATCGGTGTTGTCGAGCTTCATCGACTATCCCTTGAGCCTCTTCGAGGGAAATATCATAGCGATCGCTCAAAAGGTGGGGAATCCGATGGCAGTCGCGATTGGGGTTCACCTTTGGATGGCTGGCATAAGAAGGCAATGCGACATTGCATAAAAACGGCGAGGGTTCCGCCTTGAGTTGAAGCGGTTCAAGATTTAGAACGTCTCGTGAGTTTATAAAAAACAGCAACGCACCACTGAGGTTGGCATCACTGAGGTTAGCGCCGCTGAGGAGGGTACAGTTGAGGTCGGTATCGCTGAGGTTGGCATACCGGAGGTCGGCACCGCTAAGGTTGGCATACCGGAGGTTGGCACAGTTGAGGTTGGCACCGCTGAGGTCGGCACCACTCAGGTTGGCATACCGGAGGTTGGCACTGCTGAGGTTGGCACCGCTGAGATTGGCATTGGTGAAGTCAGCACCGCTGAGGTCAGTCCCGCTGAGGTCGGCATCGCTGAAGTCAGCACCGCTCAGCACAACACCGTTGAGATTGGCTGTCTCTGAATTTCTGTTCGCATTGCGGAAATTGAGAAACAGGAAGACGCCACCGACAACCGTCGCGATCGCCCCAATACCGTTGATGAGGGTTGTTCGACGTTGGTGAGCAAGGGTTGCGCTTTCGTTGTGGGATAGGCGACCGTGATCTGGCTGAAGGCTACGCTCGGGGAGTACCCCAAGCCACCACACCATCCAAAGCAAGACTGGAGTGGCGATCGCTCCCATCACCCACCCCTTGTTGCACTTTATCTTTGGTAACCACTGCTGGAATCGCTCCCGCATCTTGAGACTCCCTCAATGCTGAACCCATTATTACGCCCTTAATTCGGGAACCCTCTAAATATTTATGCGCGCTTAATCACCCCATCCACTCCAATGTTTTAAGGAGAATTCTGGAAACGAATTGGCCTTTTAAGACTGTGCCCTTCGACTACGCTCAGGGCACCTAGCAATACACTTATGCCACACAGCAACTAGCTGGCTGAGCGAAGTCGAAGCCAGCGGGCGCAAACGATAGTTGGGTTTTACGGTTATTTAACCGGACTTGATATTAGACGATGAATTTACGTCGTTTCAGCTAATTTGGTTTCACACCGATCGTGGCTATGCACATCCATTTCGACCAGCCCGTTCCATAGTCAAACGACCTGACAGCCTCAAGCCCTGAAGCTCGTAGGAACAAGTCCAGATGGTTGGAGGTATAC
>JBCBSL010000289.1:0-8041 GCA_039819145.1 Cyanobacteria bacterium J06638_22 | reverse complement strand
CGAATTAACTTGATTGGGCAACACGAAAGCGCAACAATATTGACATGAACTTAGGCTATGCCCGTGTATCGACCGACGACCAGGCCACCGCTGCGCAGCTCGACGCGCTACGCGCGGCCGGTTGCGGGCGTGTCTTTGAGGAGCGCGCATCTGGTGGCCGATGGGATCGGCCGGAGCTGCACCGGATGCTCGATCAGCTCCGCCGCGATGACGTGGTGATCGTCTGGAAGCTCGACCGGCTGTCCCGGTCGCTGAAAGATCTTCTTTCGATCATGGAGAAGATTGACGCGGCCGGGGCAGGATTCCGGTCCTTGACCGAAGCCATCGATACAACAACGCCCGCCGGTCGCATGATGATGCAGATGGTGGGTGTGTTCGCCGAGTTCGAGCGCGAGATGATCCGGGAGCGCACCCGCGCCGGTCTGGAACGCGCCCGCAAGAAAGGACGCCACCCAGGGCGCAAACCGAAGCTGTCGGACGATCAGCGCCAAGAAATCCGGGATATGGTTCGCTCTGGCAAGCGCACCGAGGCAGAGGCCGCGCGGTTCTTTGGCGTTCATCGCTCTACAATCAGCCGTGTCATGCGAGAGGCGTCCGATGCAGCAGCTTGAGTTGTTCCCCGAGGACATTCGCATCGAGCGCGTAGACCCCAAGGCCAATATGCATCGATTCTACCGTCTACGTCTGATGCCTGACCTGTTCGGCGGAGTGTCCCTGTTGCGTGAATGGGGCCGGATCGGCGCTCAAGGGCGGCTTCGGGTTGAGTTATTCGCCGATGCAGGGCAAGCGGCCGACGCGATGGTTACGGTCTATCGCGCCAAGCAAAAGCGAGGATATCGCCCTACTGTGCCAGGTACCTTGAGCTGATCACAACATTTGATTGAAAAATCTCATCTGAGCGCGTTTCGGATCGCTGAATCTACGATTTCAATCGATGCTTTGAACCACTCAGTGGCCTTGAATGTCCTGCCGTCCGGTCCGGTGACCCGCAAGGTGACGTGATAAGGTTTGAGAACGCGATGAATACGTTGCTCAGCCTCTTTGGCTGAGTGACCAAACAATTCGATTGTTTCAACGACCACTACCGGTGCAAACAAAAATGTGGATTGTGCTTCCGCTCGCGCAATTCGGTCCTCTATGGCACCGGATGTCGTACCAACCTTTAATAGGCCCTGAGCTTCTGGTTTGTCCGAAAGCGAGCGCAAGATGTAGACAATTCCGGTTCGAGCGCCTTCAAAGAGTGGACCAATTTTTGCACTTCCAATACGGCGAGCATCTTTGTCTTCATATAGCCTGCGCACCAAGGAAGACATCAGTAGGTTCGACTCAGTGGCGTTGTCAAAAATGACACGTAGTCGCGCATCGAGTTTGCCATCGCTTCGATGAGGGTCGTGGTGCACATCCGCTACATAGATAAGCTGTCCCTTGAGAACGAAAAACTCACCAAGATCGACACGTTCCTGCCGGAATCCCTGAGGTTTGCGCGATCCATTCTCTACGTTTTTGCGAACACTCTCGAAAAGCGGTTCAAAACGATGGAAGTCGGAGCAAGGCGTTCTTTTTGCGATATAGTCTGGTCGCGCGATTGGTTTGAGCTCGTCCCGGACTTCAAAGATACTGACAGCGTCGGCAAGAAGAGGATCGTCTAGGGGGTCGGCATTGTCGATATCTTGAAAGACAATGGCATGTACATCGAAGGCCTCAAGGCCAGGGAAATCATCTTTAGAGGCCCGCAAGCCGGCGAGCTCGTTTGCGAGCATGCGTTCGTGAACCCCACGGCCAGATTCAGATACAGGTTCGGTTCCGGTTTCCTCAACGAATTCGTTGATACGCTCTAGAACCTCTAGCGCACGATCAAAAACAGGGGTCCTGGCCGCCTTTGGCTTTGCGTCCGCCGAGATAAGAAGCTCATCGTTCAGGTAGTCGATCTCGCTCTTGCTATGCATTGACGTCTCCCTGTCTATCGACTTCGCTCCGATCCTTACCAGCCACTTCACTCCGTTTCTGTCTTGAGACTTTCCGGAGAAAAGCGAGTGCTTCACCTAACCGAACCTCCCGCCCGTTGGGCGCGTTGAGGTTAGGTTCGCGTCCTTCACGCTGGATGAATTCCTTGATGCGAGGATAAAGCTTTTCTGCCTCTTCCTGCGTCATGTTAACCTTCAACGCGCGGACCTCTCCATGCAGGCGGGCAAGCACCTCTTCGGATAGTTCTTTGGACAGAAGCTCGTAGGCATCCTCAAAGTCACGTCGTCCGCCTATCAGATCGACTTGGAGGTCCTGCACATTGATGAAGCGCTTGGCTTGCTGAATGAAACGATCACCGGCATTTGGGCCTTCTTGCGATGGCTCGTCAGTTTCAGGCCCACTGAACAGTTCTTGATCCACATCAGACATGCCAGGAGTTTGGATGATACTCGGGTCCTTTGCGACCTCACGTCCTAGGCTTGCGCGCATTCCGAATAGTCCAACTGCGTCCCGGACCTGTTCGTCAGAGAACGCTGGATAGCGCTTTTTGACGATGTCGGTAACGACCAGGTCGTACATTACATCTGTATGGTGGTCGTCCGGGTTGATCATTACCGTCAATGTGCGTGGATCGTTCTGCACATCTGCAAAGAGATCGTTGAAGTCAGTCTCGATCGCCTCAACGGCTTTTTCGTCGATTTCCGGCATCCCGACTATCTCGATCTCTCCCGCATTCGTTACCGGTTCCGGCTTCTCCTCTTTGCCTGCTGAGCCATCGAACTCGTCTGCACCTTTGTGGGTCCGGAATTTAAATACAGGTGCCATGACCTGCTCCATCAACAGCGACACCGAAATTGCCTTAAGCATGTCGTTGACTGCCCGGCTAATCGCCTCGTCTTTCGCGAATGGAGCTGAGACAAGGTTTGTGAACTGAGCTTCTGTCTTGCCTGGCGCATCGCGGGTCGCACGGCCAATGATCTGCACGACTTCGGTCAGTGAGCCACGATATCCCACGGTCAGCACGTGCTCGCACCAAATCCAGTCGAAGCCCTCTTTGGCCATACCAAGTGCGATGATGACATCCACATCGTCGCGGTCCTTCACGGCTCGGAGCGACGCGAGGACTTTTTCACGATCGGCACTATCGTCCACGAGATTTGCAATCCGAAGCGTGCGACCCGCAGCTGTCAGATGGACGAAGCCTGTGGCAGGGTCGATCGTGGTCGTTGCGTGCTCGCCCAATCGGTCACCAATCGCATCCACGATCGCATCCACTGCGAACATCTTGTCCACACCGCTCCCTTCAGACGATCCCACATGGGGAATGTGCACGATGGTCTTTAGCGACGGGTCCAACGCCTCCCCAATAGCTCCGAGATACTTGCCCTGGTAGAAACGGAAGTTGATCTTCAGCGTCTTCAGGTATTCATAGCCATTGAGCTGCTGATAGTAGGTGTAGATCACCCGCTCGAAACGAGCTTCATCTTCCGGGTGCAAGACTGCCATTCCATCACCGCGAAAGTAGGAGCCCGTCATCGCCAGAATATGTGCTGCCTCGTTTCCGACTTCGCCAGCAC
Source organism: Cyanobacteria bacterium J06638_22 (assembly GCA_039819145.1). Classification (GTDB taxonomy): domain Bacteria; phylum Cyanobacteriota; class Cyanobacteriia; order Elainellales; family Elainellaceae; genus Vacuolonema. Next base: position 4,499 of record JBCBSL010000289.1, on the reverse strand, counting down.
GGTCGATCAATCCTCGCAGCAGGTTTCCAAGGCGACTATTTTCGTCGGCTGAAGCATGATGAAGTTCATCGACACAAATCAAACAACCATCGAACATCGTAACGTCGTCGGTCTTAGCGTAGGCTGAGCGAAGGGTAGAGTGCGTGCATAGCACTGTCTGACCCTCGTCAGCCGCCAGGAACGCGATCAGCTCGTCAACCTTGCGACCCGTCTCCGAGCCAACCGTGCAGAGATCGAGATCGAGGGTCCAGTCAGAATGGAAGCCGTACTTTGCGAGTTCTGTATCGCGGAAAGAAGCTCCGATCGAGCGTTCTGGAACGGCGACTAAAACCTTGCGCACCGCGTTCGTTCGAAGTTTTTCCAAACCTATGAACATAGCTGCACGTGACTTACCGGAAGCAGGCGGCGACTTAGCGAGTAGGTGCTGAGCATCGCGTTTCGCCCAGACATTTGCCTGCATTTCCCGCATTCCAAGCTCGTTTGTCTTCTTCGAGGCACCCGTCGCCTCATAGTGCAGCGTGGTGGAGCCAAGCCCGTTGTTTATCGTTTGGCCGCTCATGCGTTCGCCTTTCTATTGGTCTTCTTTTTGCTTGTTTTCGCAGTGTTTTTCTCTTCCGCAGCTATCATGCGCTCGTAAAGCTGGAGCATATGTTCGATCCGGTCGGCGTCGGAGCGGTAGCGGCGCGAACCGAATATCGTCTCCACTGTCGCGTCCAACTCCTCATGCGTGCGCCGCAAAACGGCTGGCATCTTGGCGGGGGCGTAGAGATCGCCGAGGGTACGCCCAAACCCCGCTTCTTTGCGTGCAAGATCGATCTCCCACCAGTGTTCTTCCAGCTCGGCTTTTCGGCGGTCCGACAGAGGCGGCAGTGGGAAGGTGTTCCAAACAAGCTGATTTGAGTAGCGGGGGTCTTCTTTGAGCCGACCACCGACCGTTTCCAGCCACAGGCGGTGGAGACGCGAGGACAGGACGGCTGCCTGCCAAATGGCGCCATCGAAAATGCCGAAAGCTTCGCTGGAAATGATGTTGCTTTTGTCTTTGACATCTACGGGAAGGTAATCGCGATCTTTGCTAGCAGGTCGCGGCACGATGATCGTATGCGAACTTGCTTCATTCTGAGGATCAAATGCCCACGGCGTATCTGCTAGGCGAACGGTTTGTGCCCTCGTGCTCTTCAGGCGCAATGCGCGCACTTGATCGAAGCGTTTAGCAAGTTCGGAAATTGCTTGCGCCGCCTGAACTTCATCAGGTCTTACCCAAAGGCACCATCGCTCGATCCCTTTGAGCAGTTCTTGGCTGCCGTAGAGCCGTCGCATAAAGCGCTGTGTCTCCGGGTGCGTCATGATCAGGCCGTCGCGTTCATTGCGATCAAGAAGCAGCGCTTCGCCGTTGTTGGGCATGTTTCCGAATACCATCGTCTCAAAATCTTGGGCGAGCGGTATTCGCCGCTTGTTCACAATCGTCGTGACCCCAGGCGCGAGGTAGGGACCAATCACCTCCACGTCGCGGACTGTGTCGCCATCGAACAGGCGCTTAGGCGACGGAGCGCCAGATCGACTCGCGCTACCGAGCGACATGAGGTCGTCAATCAGGTCATGCCGCCGATCCGGCACGGCTTCTACTGTCTCCGCTTTCGGCCCCATTCCGACAATCACGCAGGTGACGCCTGCATTATGTGCTGCGAGGTTCGACCATTTGAAAGAACGGTGCGCGAAGCGGATTTCCAATCCCTCCAGCAGGTAGGGCCAGAGCGTTGGTACCGCTGCGCCCTGTACAATGGAATTGGTAGAGACAAAAGCAAAGGGCGAACCTGTCTCTCGCGCATAGTCGGTGCCCCTCAGGAACCAGATCGAGACGTAGTCTAGCTCGCCCCAATTCTTTACCCGTCCGGCGAACACTGCCTTCATGTCCGCCCGCTGCGATTTGGTCTGGTACTTGGAGCCTTTGAACTGCGGGTTGCCTACTACGACTGTCTGCACGTGTGGATCGGGTGGGCAAACCTTCAGCCATTCCTCTTCAGCTGCGTTGCCCCTTATGATCACGCCTGCTTTCTGAAGTGGCAAAAAGTCGGTCCGCTGGCCAAGGTCGAGCTCCAACTGTTGGTCGCATTGATATTTTGCGATCCATAAGCCGAGCCGAGCCGCTTGGCAGGCAAAGTCGTCGATCTCAATGCCGTAAAACTGCTCAAGCTGGATGCCGGACAAGCGCACCTCGGCCAACCGTTTCAGGGCCTCAACCTCTAGCCCCCGCATTTCTTTGTAGGCGAGAATCAAAAAGTTGCCCGACCCGCAGGCTGGATCGAACACCCGGATACGCCCGAGTCGTGCAAGGAAGTCGCGCAGCTTCGTCTTGTTCTTCCCCGCCCGCTCTAGCTCCGCCTTTAGCGGGTCGAGTAGAATTGGCTCCAGCACTTTCATGATATTCGATGGTGACGTGTAGTGCATCCCCAGCTCACCGCGCTTCTCTACGTCCACGACGGCCTGCAACATCGAGCCGAAGATGTCCGGATTGATCAGCTTCCAGTTCAGCCGTGCGCAATCGAGCAGTAGTTTTCGACAATGCCCGTCGAGCGCGGGCATTGGCACTTGCTCTTCGAAGAGAGAGCCATTGACGTACTTAAGCTTCGACCAGCCTTGCGTCTCTCTAGGTCGGTCTGGTGGCCTTGTATTCATATGACGAAATGCGCCTTCCAAGAAAGACGCAAGGTCAACACCATCGACCTTGGTGTTTTGTTGAACAGCAGCTTCGAAAGCGTCCTTGTCAAAGATGCCCACATCATCCGAGAACAAACAGAATAGGATACGTGCCATGAAGATGTTTAAGGCATGACGGTCCGCTGTCGTTGTCCATGTTGGGTTCGCATCCCGGACAGCATCATGGAACCGCGAAATGAACCGCGTGGCCCGGACATCGGCCATGCGCTCCTTCTTGGGCACATACCGCTCGTGTCCTCCAAGTGGAAAGAACAGGTCACCCTCCAGGGAGAGCATGTCGATGCCGACGCGAAGTGGTTCATCCCCAATACGGGTATCAAAAGCCGCAATGCTGTCACCGTCAAACGCAAGCAATATCCGAGGACGACGGCTTTTCGGAGCAGCTTCCGCTTCCGCCCGCATCCGTTCTAGTGTGTCCCCTGCCCTGCCCGGCTCAGTGGCCTCGTAGCGAAGCATTCGCGTCCATGTGAAGGCCCCGTTTTCTGTTTTGTCTCGTAGCTTCGTGATGGTTGCGCGGGGTGCGCCTACGGCTTCCATCAAGGCAAGGCCAAAATCGCTCCTTGCTGGAGAATCCGCGGCGAGACCATCCAAATTGGTGTATATCTCTCCTGGACTTAGCATCGCAAAGAAGGCCTTTGGAAAGGCTTCATCTTTAGCCGAGCGCAATACTTTTGATGCCGTCCCTTCATTCTACTCTGACGGTGCCTGCCGAACTTCGCGGAGCTCGTTAGATTCATGAACGGTAGATGTCCCCTGACCTTTCCCATGGGCAACCGCTTCCGTCAGAGGCTGGATCAGATGATCACCAAAAGCGTTCATCGCTTTTCCTTTCAGTCTCGATTCAATTCGGTCGCCAGACTGACCAATGCGTATTTCACTTCAAAAAATCCTGTACTACTGACGGCCGCTTTGAAATCAGCGCCAGCAGAACCTGCGCGGGTCCTGTAGGGCTCCGCCGCCCGTGTTCCCAATTCAGAAGCGTGCCTTTAGCTACCCCAATACTGCGAGCAAACTCCGCTTGGGACAGACCGGTCTTGGCACGTACTTCGGCGACATTAATATCCGGAACGGCAATCTCGTGAACGCGGGCGTCAGCCGCCTGCCCTTTCGAGAACGCTTTTGCTTCTTCGAGGCCTTGTTTGATGCTTTCAAACGCACTCATTGTTTGTGACTCCACATGCTCACGATCTCCTTGCTCAACTCGACAGCCGCAGCTTGCTCCTTGGTAGTCAGGTTTGCCTTCTCATTCTTGGCGAAGACCGTAACCAAAAAGATCGGCATATGCCGACCGCCAAAGACGTAGATGATCCGAAATCCACCGCGCTTCCCCCCGCTTTCCCGAGGGATACGCACCTTTCGCAATCCTCCGCCTAGCGAGGTCCCTGCCTCAGGGTTTTCTGCGATCCACACGATGGCTGCTTCGCGCTCATCATCGGACATGATTGTCTTGGCACGGCGCTGAAATTCCGGAAGCTCTACAACCGTCTGCAACTTTGTCATTATATATGCGCCATTGACACATAAGTCAATGACGCACTCATGTTGCGCTCCCACTCTGGTAAGCGACGAGCATGTCAGCCAGCACATCATTGAGCCGCCTGCCCTCTTTGTCCCTCAACTCGTTGAGCTGATTGCGGAGGTCTGAGGAGACATAGATACGCCAATACGTCATGTCTTCGTTCAACGGTGGCCGCCCACGCCTCGGAGCTAATGATGGTTGAGCAGTTTCCGTAGAACGATTGAAGCCGTTTGCACGTCCTGCGGCCGCGACGGCTTCAGCGTCT
>JBCBSL010000288.1:0-8053 GCA_039819145.1 Cyanobacteria bacterium J06638_22 | reverse complement strand
CAATCAAAAATGCCAGGATTCCAACACAAAAGTAGCGAACAGCCAGTTTCATCATTCACCCTACTGCTGTGTCGATTTTGATTTTGTGGGAAATTCCTAAGAAATTTCCCACAAAATCAGTTTTGATAGACCACTATATTGATACGAAACCCTACGTCCCGCTATGACAGGGCAGTTTCTAGTCGCAAGCCGTTACTCCTTCAGCACAGTACAGGCTCCACCAGGGATTGATTTCTGCTGCATCGGGTTCCATCAGACTCATTTGCAGCAATGTATCAAAGCTAGAGGTTTCGCTGCCATAGCGGACATGCATGTGGATCGGGTCACCATGGGGCGATCGCAAGGCAACATAATTAAATCCAGAACAGGCTGGGTCATCAGAGACTAGTTCAAACAAATCCCAAATCGAGGTCTGAAACTCTGGATAGTAAAACGGGTCTGGAGCTGATCCTTGATAGGCGTACTGACAGTTCTCTGCAATGGGATCACTCCCCGCCATATCCCGATAGAAGGAGAACTGTTCCATTGCTTCAAACTCAATCCGTCCAGGATTCCGAGGATCATGTAGCGAAGACGGAACACTGGTATCTAGGGTAAACACACCGTCTACCCCTAAATATTGCATCTCGGCATTGGGAGATATGAACTCTGTCTCTTGCCCCGTGACAACGCCTGACAAGCCCAAAATCATTCCGGTCGAAAGAGCGGCGATCGCTCCTCCAGCTATCCATCTAGACCCTTTCATCAACGACGTACTCCTGACAAATAAGTAATGCGATCGAACTATGACGAGGACTCGCGCAAAATTCGCGTAAGCATAACCAGATTTGCTGCTGGTGTGGTCGTGTCACGCCCATCCCTGCAACAAACTGCGTAAGCCCTACGGCCATTTACAGTAGGGCATCCACTCGTTATTTACTATGCCCCCAACCCGCATAGGGCATGGGCCAAAGGAAAATGCGTAAGTCCTAATCACTAGGCTTGCTGTATTTCTTGCCAGGACTGCGACAGTACCTTCCCCGCTGACTTTGCAAAAACGAAGGTTAGCAACAAACCCACCGCCAAATCCGGCAGGATGGAATGCGTCAGAGAAACCAATACTGCCGCTGCTAGGACAGAGGTATTGGCAATAATGTCGTTGCGGGAACATAACCAAACCGAAGACATGTTGAGATTGTCTTGTCGATGACGGGTGAGCAGCAGCAGACAAAACAAGTTAGCTAGTAACGCTACAACCCCAATGACGCCCATAATCGAGGCTTCGAGACTCGCCCCTGCAAAGAGTTGATAGCTGGCTCTCGCGAAGACGGCAATCGCAAACAAAAACATGATCACCCCTTTGAGGAAAGCGGCTCCAGCTTGCGCTCTCACGCTCTTGTTGATGACGTACAAACTGCTGGCATAAACCAGCGCATCCCCCAACATATCGAGTGAGTCTCCGGTTAGAGACAAGGAAGCGGCTCGAAAACCTGCCCCAAACTCGACCACAAACATCACAGCGTTAATCACTAGAACGATCCAAAGCACCTTAGCCTGTTATTGCTTGAGTCTCGATAGCTCAGCAGCCTTGCCTTGACAGCAGCGATCGCCCATCCTGCCCTCCAGTATTCAAACATTCAAACCAACTTGTCTAACACGCTGCACTCACTCAGGGCTATGTAGCGCTAGATGCTTGGGTAAAACGCAATATTTTTTTGAATGGCGATCGCATCGGTCTCAAAGAAGTGGTGTAAGATATCCAAGAATGATAATCATTCTCACAACACTTTTATCGTATGTCATCCACACCGATTTCGTCTCCGCCGCTTCAGCCGATGGCCGATGTTGCCGAGGCTACGCTTGAGTCGGGATCTGCCCCGGCGAGTGCTTCGATCAGTACCCCCGTGCATCGCCCGCGTCGCCTGCGTCGTACCGATGCCCTGCGACGGATGGTGCGGGAGACGATGCTGACAGCCGCTGACCTGATTTATCCGTTGTTTGTGATGGAAGGCGAGGGGCAGCAGGAAGAAGTGCCGTCTATGCCGGGATGCTTTCGCTATTCTTTGGATTTGTTGTTGGATGAGGTGAAAGCGGCCTACGAACTGGGCATTGGGGCGATCGCCCTGTTCCCTCTGATTCCCTATCACCAGAAAGATAATGCGGGCACCGAAAGTTACAATCCCGATGGTTTGATTCCCCGGGCGGTACGAGCCATCAAGCAAGCCGTTCCCCAAGTGCTGGCGATCACCGATGTGGCGCTCGATCCCTACAGCAGCGAAGGGCACGATGGCATTGTGCAAGATGGGCAGATTCTCAACGATGAAACCGTTGCGGTGCTGGTGAAGCAAGCCTTGGCGCAGGCCGAAGCGGGAGCCGATTTTGTGGCTCCGTCGGACATGATGGATGGCCGGGTCGGCGCGATTCGCAAGGCACTGGATGCCGAAGGGTGGATTAACGTTGGCATCCTTGCCTACTCCGCCAAATATGCCTCGGCCTACTACGGGCCGTTTCGCGATGCCCTGGATTCGGCTCCCAAGTTTGGTGACAAGAAAACCTACCAAATGGATGCGGCAAACACTGAAGAAGCCCTGAAGGAAGTGGAGCTGGATATTGCTGAAGGGGCAGACATCGTCATGGTGAAACCTGCCCTGGCCTATCTAGATGTAATTTGCCGTATCAAGCAACGCACGAATCTACCTGTTGCGGCCTACAACGTTAGCGGGGAATACGCAATGGTCAAGGCGGCGGCTCAGCAGGGCTGGATCGATGAGCAAACGGTAATGCTGGAAACCCTAACCAGTATGAAACGCGCCGGAGCCGATGTGATTTTGACCTACTTCGCCAAAGCAGCAGCTCTGGCGTTGAGGGAGAGAGGAGCAAGGAAGAATCTATAACCCATTCTTATAACCCATTAAGGACAACAAGTGATGTCTAAAGTGTTTTCCGAGAGACGGTTTCAACCCCATCTGCAACGGGTTTCGATCCTGGCGGTTGGCGCGATCGCCCTTGCCTTGGGCAGTTGCACCACACCCACAACGTCAACCAGCGAGACAGAATCCTCAGAAGCTGATGTTGCCGCCACCTCCGACGAGCCGTTGCAGGTGGTGACGACTTTTTTACCCATCACGCAGTTCACAAATGCGGTGGCGGGCGATCGCGCCGAAGTGACCCAACTGCTGCCCCCCAACGTCGGCCCCCACGACTACCAAGCCACCCCGGGCGATGCTCAGGCGATCGCCTCGGCTGATGTGCTGGTGCAAAACGGCTTGGAGATGGAATTCTTTTTGGATGACATGATCGAGAATGCGGGCAATGATGAGCTGGTGATTGTCGATTCGAGCGAAGGCGTTGCAACCCTCGCCAATGATGAAGACCATGGCCATGATCATGGCGCAGGGGAAGCTCACGATCATGATCACGCCGAAGGAGAAGCCCATGACCATGATCATGCTGAGGGAGAAGCCCACGATCATGATCATGCTGAGGGGGAAGAAGCCCATGATCATGCTGAAGGGGAAGCCCATGAGCACGATCATGCTGAAGGAGAAGAAGCCCATGATCATTCCGAGGGAGACGCCCATGACCATGGTGAAGCGGGACACCATCACGCCCATGGCGAATTCGATCCCCACATTTGGCTCGATCCTAAGCGGGCGATCGCCCAGGTGGAAAACATTCGGGATGGGTTGATTGCGGTCGATCCAGAAAGTGAGGCCGAATACACCGCCAACGCGGAGGACTTTATTGCCGAGCTGCAAGCCCTGGATACTGAGATTGCAGAGCAACTGGCTCCCTTTGAAGGGCAAACGTTTGTCGTTTTCCACAACTTTGCCGCCTATTTTGCTGAAAGCTATGGGTTGCAATCCGAAGTTTTGGTGGGTCTTCCTGAAGAAAATCCCTCCCCAGACGATGTGAAGCGGGTGGTGGAAACGGTGCAGGCAGAGGGGCTAAAAACCATCCTGACCGAGCCGCAAGTGGGAGGCTCGTCGTTTGAGGCGATCGCGAACGACCTCGACATCAGCGTCAGTGTGTTTGACCCCATCGAAACGGGCGGTTCCGACGCGTTGCAGCCAGACTATTACCTGACAACAATGCGCCAGAATGCCGAGAATCTATCCGCCAGCTTTGAAGCCGACCAGGCGTGGGTTCCCCTCGGGTTGCCCCAGCCTGTAGCTGTGGTATCCCAACGAGTGGGTCTAGGCTTTTGAGAACTCAGAAACGGGTTAGGTTCCCCGTGTAACCAGGAGAAGGCACTTGAGTGATTCGGTATTAGTCGTCGATGGGTTAACGGTTTACCGAGAAAACCATCTGGCGGTTCAGAATGTGTCGTTTGCGGTGCCCGCCGGGACGGACGCCGCTCTTGTGGGGCCGAACGGAGCTGGGAAAAGCACGTTAATCCAGGCGGTGCTGGGTATTTTGCCGCGCCAGTCGGGGGAAGTCGTTGTGCTGGGGCATTCCCTATCCCCCAAAGGCTACTTGCCCGTTGAGGTGCGGCAACACATTGCTTACTTACCGCAGAACTTTTTGTTCGATCGTCGCATTCCCATCACGGTGTCAGAACTGGTGGGCTTGGGATGGGATCGGGTGGGGCTGCAACTGCCCTGGGTCGGCAGACGAGCCCGTCACCACGCGGTGCGGCAAGCCTTGGCACAGGTGGATGCATGGCATTTGCGCGAGCAATTGGTGAGCGGGTTATCTGGTGGAGAAACCAAACGGGTGCTGTTGGCCTACTGTCTGGTGCGTCCCCGCCGCCTCTTGATTCTCGATGAAGCTCCCGCCGGATTAGATGCCCGCAGCGAGTCCGATTTTTATCAGTTGCTCTACCAACTCAAAAAAGAACAGGGATGGGCAATTTTGCAGATTTCCCACGACTTGGATATGGTGCGTCGCAGTTGCGATCGCGTCCTTTGTCTAAACCGCACCCTGCGATGCCAGGGCGTTCCAGGCCATGCCCTCACCCCAGAAAACCTATCCCTGGCCTATGGTTCCGAGTTTGTCCGCTATCACCATTCTTGTTAGTCGCTCATTCTGTTTCCCACCATGACGATCCAGGCCGAATTGACACGTATGTTTGAACTGTCTCAAATGCCCTTCATGCAGCGGGCACTCATGGGGGGGATTTTGACCGGACTCATGGGCGGCTTGATGGGCAGCTTTACCATCCTCCGCCAGCTCTCTTTCTTCAGCGATGCCCTCGGGCACTCCGCCCTCTTGGGTATCAGCATTGGCCTCTTGCTGGGCTTCGATCCATCCTGGGTGTTGCTGCCCTTCGCCGTTCTTTTCGCCCTCGGCGTCACCTATTTTCTAGAGCGCACCCGCCTCTGGACCGATGCACTGTTGAATATTGTTTACTCCTCTTCCCTGGCCGTCGGCATTATCTTGCTCAGTTTTCGCGATGAATATCAGGGCGGCATTGGCCATCTGTTGTTTGGCGACATTTTGGCGGTGAGAACGGCGGATCTGATGTTTAGCGGGGTGTTGCTGCTCGTTTGCGCAGGGTTTATTGGATTGACACTGCGATCGCAAATTCTCCTGACCTTGAATGAACCGATGGCGATCGCCCGGGGCGTATCCGTCTCTGCCCAGCGCACGACCTTTATTGTGTTGTTGTCCCTGATGGTGGGCATTTCCATTAAGGCGATCGGAGTCTTGCTCATCAGCGCTTTTGTCGTGATTCCAGCCTGTGCTGCCCGTCTTCTCAGCCGCAAATTTTCCCATTACATCCTCATTTCCGCTGGCTTAGGAGCGTTGAGTGCCGTCATCGGTATGACGGTGTCTGCCTTTTTCGATCTCCCCTCTGGCCCAAGCATTGTCACGGTTCAACTCGGAATTTTTCTACTGGTTATTCTCGCGCCCAAAACCCAAGCCTTAGTTCCCTAAAGCTATACCCAAACCTTGATTTGCAGCGATTCCAGAGGTTCGGTTCGACATCTATGGGGCGCGACATCGACAGGGGCGATCGCCCTTCTGCCTAGCAACGAGTTGTAACACCTGACCGCTCACACCCTCCACTCATCTCGTTTTATGGACTCCCAACCATGACATTCTCAACAGCCGAATTAAGCATCAAACGGGGAATGCCCGTCACCATCATCACTGGGTTTCTGGGCAGTGGCAAAACAACCCTGCTAAATCATATTTTGAGCAACAACAAGGATTTGAAAGTGGCCGTCTTGGTCAATGAGTTTGGCGACATCAACATCGACAGCCAGCTTTTAGTATCGATGGAAGAAGACATGGTGGAACTCAGCAATGGCTGCATTTGTTGCACCATCAATGATGGCTTGGTGGAGGCCGTTTATCGAATCCTAGAACGCGACGCCCGCATCGACTACATGGTCATTGAAACCACGGGTGTCGCCGATCCGCTGCCCATTCTTCTCACCTTCCTGGGAACGGAACTGCGGGATCTAACGCGGCTCGACTCCGTCATCACCATGGTAGATGCTGAAACCTTTACGTCCGACCACTTTGAAAGTGAAGCGGCCTTAAAGCAAATCACCTATGGCGATGTCACCATCCTGAACAAAACAGACCTCGCCTCTCCCAAACAGGTGGAAAAGCTAGAAGACTATGTTTGTACCGTCAAAGAAAACGCCAGAATTTTACACAGCCAGCAGGGACAGGTGCCGCTGCCGCTGATTTTGGATGTGGGCTACAACAACCCCGACACCTATGCCGATCTGGTGCAGGAAGAGATTGAGCAAACGCAGCACGATCAGGATCATCATCACGAGCCTGATCACGGCCATCATCATGAGCATCACCACGATGAACACCATGGACATCATGAACATCATGGACACGAGCATCATGGACACGAGCATCATGAACATGAGCATCACCATCACCATTCGTCGCATCTGGATAATGATGGATTTGTATCGGTTGCATTTGAGAGCGATCGCCCCTTCCAGATCAAAGAATTTGAGCAATTTTTGCAAGAAAAACTCCCGCAGAATGTGTTTCGCGCCAAAGGAATTCTCTGGTTTCAGGAAAGTGAGATCTGCAACATTTTTCAACTGAGTGGCCCCCGCTTCGATTTGCAAGGGGAAGAATGGCACAAGGCTCCTCGAAACCAGCTTGTTTTTATCGGGCGGCATCTCGATGCCGATGAGATCCGGCAACATCTAACGGATTGCCTCGCCTGATAGACCGTCTTTCAGCCTCTCGTCGTGGGCTGAAGGGAAGCGATTGCAGCGCAATCGCTCAAGGAAAACACGACAGATAAAAGCGGTTGCGCTGCGATCGCTCAAGGAAAACACGACAGATTGTTAACTTACCTAGCTCTAACCCATGACCTTATCCATCTCACCCGAAGATATCCGCAAACAGTCCATCAGTACCGAACTCAAAGCTCCCGTCTCAGACGAGGAGATGCAGCAAGCCGTGCGAACCTTGCTTCTCGGGTTGGGCGAGGATCCCGATCGCGAAGGACTGCTCGACACCCCAAAACGGGTCGTCAAGGCGCTCAAATTCTTGACCTCTGGCTATCACCAATCGTTGGATGAGTTGCTCAACGGAGCCGTGTTTCATGAAAACGCTAACGAAATGGTACTGGTGCGCGACATTGACTTGTTTAGCTCCTGCGAACATCATATCCTGCCGATTTTGGGGCGTGCCCATGTCGCCTACATTCCCAATGGCAAAGTCATTGGCTTGTCCAAAATTGCTCGCATTTGTGAAATGTATGCCCGTCGCCTGCAAGTGCAGGAACGCTTGACCCAACAAATTGCCGATGCCTTGCAGGGGCTTTTGCAACCGCAAGGCGTAGCTGTTGTTGTTGAAGCCACTCACATGTGCATGGTAATGCGCGGGGTACAAAAACCGGGTTCCTGGACGGTAACGAGTTCAATGCAAGGCGTATTTGCCGATGATGCCCGCACCCGTCAGGAATTTATGGACTTGATCCGCCACAGCCCATCGTTCCATTAAGGCTTCTACCCTCACCCGGAGGTAAGAAGTCCCTAAATTCTTACCTCCTTTCCTGGTAAGTACCCCGGTATCGTTAAAAACCAAACCCTAAAACCCTGCGCCGCCGCGCAGCGGGCTTTAGGGTTCTAGGGTTAATGAC
>JBCBSL010000287.1:0-8077 GCA_039819145.1 Cyanobacteria bacterium J06638_22 | reverse complement strand
ACGGGAGCCTTGGGAGGCTTCTATGGTGCACGGTTGCAGCGGGCTGGAGCCGAGGTGCATTACCTGCTGCGAAGTGATTATGACCATGTGAAGCAACACGGGTTAGTGGTAGAGTCGCCCGATGGGGATTTCATTCTGCCAGGTGTGAATGCCTATACCGATGCCCAAAAGATGCCCCCCTGCGATGTGGTGATTGTGGCGCTGAAAACCACGCAAAACCATCGGCTGGCCTCGGTGTTGCCAACCCTTACAGAGACGGGGGTTGTGCTGGTATTGCAGAATGGCTTGGGGGTCGAGGCGCAGGCCGCGGAGCAGGTAGGGAGCGATCGCGTCTTGGGTGGCCTCTGTTTCCTGTGTTCCAACAAAGCTGGGCCAGGGCATATTCGGCATCTGGACTACAAGAAGATTGCAATGGGAGAATATCGCGCGGATCAGAGCGCAGGTGGTGTGACAGACCGGATGGAGGCGATCGCCCAGGATTTTGAACGTGCCGATATTCCCATTGAGCGGGCGGCAGATTTAGTGCTAGCTCGATGGAAAAAGCTGATGTGGAACATTCCCTTCAACGGCCTCTCCGTGATTTTGAATGCCACCACCGACGCTATGATGGGGGACGATAATGCCCGAACGTTGGCCAGAACCCTGATGGAAGAAGTCCGCCAGGGAGCGAGTAGCCAGGGACGCCTAGTTCCTGCTGAGTTTACCCAAACGATGCTCGACCATACAGCGGAGATGAGGCCATACCGTACCAGCATGAAAATTGACTACGATGAGAAGCGTCCGCTCGAAGTGGAAGCCATGTATGGGGCACCCCTGCGGACGGCGCAAGCGCAGGGTGTTGCATTGCCCCATATCGAAACGCTGTATCACCAGCTCAAGTTTCTCGACCAACAGAATCGTCGAGGCTGATCTGCCCCCTACTCAAACGGCTTAAATCCTTATCATGAACCGTATTTTTCACCCTTGTTTGTCCGTCCTGGGATTGGCAACAACAGCACTGTTGGCCATTGCCTCGCCGTTGATGGCCGAACCCGTGCTAGAGCGGGTAGAACGGACGGGGGTGTTGACAGCGGGAACGCGTACCGATGCTGCCCCACTGGCCTATCAAACGCCCGAGGGGGAGTGGCAGGGCTATGCCGTTGAGCTGCTCAATGACATGCGGGCAGAACTGGAACAGGAATTGGGGCGTCCCATTGTGTTGCAGTTAGAGGCGGTGGATGTGGGCGATCGCTTCCAACGGGTTGCTGATGGCGAACTCGACCTAGCCTGCGGCTCCACGAGTACTGCGCTGGAACGGGAACGGCTGATTGATTTCTCCCTCAGCTATTTTGTGACGGGAACTCAGGTCTTGACGCTGCGGGAGGGGGACATTTCTGGGACAACGCTCCGCATTGGTGTCATTTCTCAAACAACGAACTTGTTTTTTATCGAAGACCATTTTCCGATCGCCCAGTTTATCGAAGTTGAGAATCGAGCAGAAGGGTTGTCAGCCCTCGAAAGCGGACGGATTGATGCCCTGGCCAGCGACGGCATTTTGCTCGAAGGACTCCGGCAACAGACCACAGATCCCGCGTCCTATGTTGTCTACCCTTCTACGCCGCTCAACACAGAAACCTACAGCTGCATTTTGCCTGAGGGGGATACGGCATTTCAACAGCTTGTGAATCGGGTCTTGGTAACCGAGATGCAGGGCGTAGTCGAAAGGGAGACTCCCCATGCGGAGCGGTTCGACCGCTGGTTTGGCGAAGCAGGTATAACGCCCATCGACACAGATCCAGTCCTTCAACATTTCCGCGAAACTCTTACCATCCACAACAACGCTCATTCTCCGACAGCCGAACCCGCAGTCTCAGAGTCTGTTCCCAACTCGACTGCTCCGGCTCGCAACTAGCTGGAGGTAGTGGTACGGGGCACGCTTTGTGGGAACCAGCAATTCTCATTTTGGGAAATTTGCCGTTTGCCCTGAGCTGTGAGCCTGTCGAACAGTCGAAGGGTGAACAGGCTTCGACAAGCTCAGCCTGAGCGGCATTTTATCAACCAACAAAGCCATAATGAGAATTGCTTTGTGGGAACGACCGAGCTGGATTCCCACTCTAAAAAGTGGTTCAATAGGGGTTTGATCTTGATTTTGTTGCAGCCGTAAAGCAATCGGACGCTAAATCTGCGTCCGATCTACAGCTTTTGCCTTTAGCATTCAACTCAAATAACTTGGAGGAACATACGTCATGGGTGGAGCGATCGCCTACATCTTTATTCTCGTTGCCTTTTCAGGGGGAGCGATCGGTTTGTACTATGGGTTGCGCTTGGCCAAGCTGATCTAATCGCGTCAGCCAGATCCTATATGGTGGGCATACCCACCAATTCCTTACATCAGAGGGATCACCCAATACTATTGCTGAAGCGGCGGGCAATGCCCGCCCTAATTTTTTGTCCATTCCCAAACTTTTCTTTGTCGCATGAAAAGCTATCGCCACATCGACACCATCACCGCGCTGTTTGTCGCTGTCCTGCTCATCTCCAATATCGCCGCTACTAAGATCTTGGTGCTTGGCCCGTTCACCTTTGATGGCGGTACCATTCTATTTCCCCTCAGCTATATTTTCGGAGACATCCTGACCGAAGTGTATGGCTATGGTCGTTCCCGCAAAGTTATTTGGTTGGGCTTTATCTCCGCCGCTGTGATGGCTGTTATGTTTGCTCTGGTGGGCGCGTTGCCGCCTGCCGCCGATTGGCCCTATCAAGATTCTTACATGGCAATCCTGGGACAAACGCCCCGCATCGTCATTGCAAGTCTGATTGCCTACCTCGCTGGAGGATTTTCCAACTCTTTCACCTTGGCTAAGCTGAAGATTGCGACGGGCGGACGTTGGCTCTGGCTCCGCACCATCGGTTCCACCCTGGTTGGACAGTTTGTGGATACGCTGGTGTTTGTGGCGATCGCCTTCAGTGGATTGCTGCCAACTAGCATTTTGGGCGTCATGCTTCTGTCGAATTATGTGTTCAAGTGCGGCGTCGAAGCCCTGTTCACGCCCGTCACCTATGCCATCACCGGATGGTTGAAACGGCAAGAGAATGAGGATTACTACGACAGAGGAACAAACTTCAATCCATTCCACCTGTTTCGGTTGAATTAGAATTGTGAATCAATTAACTTGCCCCATTTTTTGAAAGAAGCGCGACGCCGCAGCGTCGCGCTTCTTTCAAAAAATAGGGCTTTTTATTCAATCCATCGCAGAAAACATGGCGCTAGAATAGTACGAATTGAGACCTTTCGGCTAGATTCTATGCTATGTCTTTTGAAAACGATTCAAAGGCTCTTGCCAGGGAACCATTTTTGGCAACTGTACGGGAACTAGTGCGGTCTTACCAGGCTTTTTCCTCCTACTCTGAAGCGTTTGCGCGGGAGCATGGACTGACCCCCTCGCAGTTTGATGTGCTCGCAACTCTGGGCAATACCAGCGGTATGAGCATGGGAGACATTGGGGAGAAAACCCTGATTACCAAAGGCACACTTACAGGTGTAGTTGATCGCCTAGAGAAAAAGGGGTGGGTCGCTCGGGAAGTTCCCCCCGACAATCGACGGAGCGTCATAGTTCGCCTGACAGCTGATGGGAAAGCCCTGTTCGAGCGGGTCTTTCCGGCTCAACTTACTGATATGAAAACACGGTTGGGCGTGCTCGAACCTTCGGAATTGGAACTGTTGCGCGTGTTGCTACGACGCCTGCGTCAGGCATTTTAGGAAACGCGAGAGAGTTTGGCTGGGTTGCCGCAGAAGGCACGATAAAAAATCGTTTGATCCGCTTGCGCTTTTCAGGCAGCGATGTTAGTTTGACTTCAGATAGTTCTAATTAAAACTATCCAGCTTAAGACTTATCTAATCTAAGACTAAGTTGAGACACCTTTCATCGCTACTCATTTCTCAGGAGGGATTGTTATGAAACCCCAGTCTAATGTGCGGGTCTTAACCCTGGAAGCCGGAACCCACTGGCTGTGTACCTGCGGTCGTTCGAGCAACGCAGCCTTCTGCGATGGCAGTCATCAGGGTACACCGTTTCAGCCCCTGGCACTGGAACTTGAAACCCCCAAGCAAGTTGAAGTAACACCATGAACACTGCACCTAAGGTTGTAATTTTAGGAGCCGGATTTGCCGGGTTGGAAGTGGCTCAGCGATTGGCCAATACAGCTTTTGAGGTGGTGTTGATTGATCGCCAGAATTACCACACGTTCCAACCACTTTTGCACCAAGTCGCAACCGCGGAACTGGAACCGGCTCAGGTCGCTTTCCCCATTCGGGCGGGGCGGCGGCGGGCTACCAATGTACGGTTTGTGTGCGCGGAGATCACAGCTGTGCCAGCAAAGCAGCCCTGGGTCGAAACGGCCGTTGGACGCTTTGCTTACGATTTCCTGGTGATCGCAACGGGCAGTCGACCTACGGTGAAGGCTGTGCCAGGAGCCGACCGCCATAGCTTTCCCCTCAAAACCCTGGAGGATGCGATCGCCATTCACCGACAAATCCTACGCTGCTTTGAGCAGGCGCTATTGACCCGTGATGCTGCGGTGCAGCAAGCACTGCTGACGATTGCCATTGTGGGGGGCGGAGCCACGGGGGTCGAGCTAGCGGGCGCGATGGCGGAGTGGATTCGCCACACCCTGCGGCGAGACTATGGAACCCTCAACTACCAACGAATTCGGCTGGTGTTGTTGCATGGGGGCGATCGCCTCTTGCCAGGTTTTCATGCCCGCCTACAGCGCTATGCCTATGACTATTTCCAACGGGTGGGGGTTGAGGTGTGGCTACAGACTCGGGTGAGTCATGTGACGGCAGAGGGATTGACCTTGCCCAACGGCGAGTTTATTCCGGCGGCGACCGTCATCTGGAGTGCGGGGGTTCAGCCGCAGCGTCCTGGGATGGATGAACCTAGCGGCATTACCGTGTTGCCTACCCTGCAATCCACCCACAATCCTTGGATTTATGCCCTAGGGGATGTAGCGATCGCCCAACCGCATGTCCCCATGCTAGCAGCGGTGGCCGTACAGCAAGGCCGCACCGTCGCCCACAACCTGCTGCACCAGGTTCAGGGCAAACCGCTCCGACCGTTCCATTACCGCCCGCTAGGAGCGATGGCGATTCTCGGTCGCCATGCAGCAGTTGCTCAGTTTGCTTCCCTCACCCTCACTGGTTTTGTTGCTTGGGTTCTTTGGCTGGCGGTGCATGTCGCCCTGCTGCGTGGTATCCGCCATCGACTCTTGACGCTGCTTCACTGGGGACTAAGCGCGTATCGGCGCGAGCGGGTCGGCCAAACTACAACGACCCAACAGCCCCCATTGGTATCGATGTTCCGTACTCAATAGTTCTAGTTAGTACATTTTAGTTGCTTTTGGAGGATTCCATGAAACTAACCATTCGTGATGTGTCAGCATCGGCTCCACGCAACCTGCGTTTGGCAAAGCCTATTCTGGATTTGGAAACCGCTCCCTATGCCACGACCCTTTTACGGGTCAGCCTGGGACTCCTGTTCCTGGCACATGGACTGCTCAAAGTGGTGACTTTTACCCTACCAGGGACAGCACAGTTCTTTGCCAGCATAGGCTTACCCGGCTTCATGGCCTATGTGGTCGCGCCGATGGAAATTATTGGGGGGCCATTGCTCATTGTCGGGTTGTTTAGCCGTTGGGTCGCGCTGGCCTTATTTCCTATCCTGCTTGTGGCAACTAAAGTGCATGGCCCCAGCGGTTGGTTGTTCACCAATGAGGGCGGCGGTTGGGAGTTTCCGGCCTTCTTTGCCGTCACGACCGTGGTGCAGTTCCTGCTAGGGGATGGTGCGTTTGCCCTCAGCACGCGTCTGTTCCCCAAACGGTAAGTACGCGTCGGCTGACCTTGGAGGGGCGATCGCCCCGCCTCTCCCCCGCCTTTACCCTGTTTTTAATCCCAAGGGACCATTCCCATGACATTGATTCCTTCCCTCTTTCTCTCCCACGGTGCGCCAGATTTACCCATCCGCCGTGGCTCTACCCAGGATTTTCTGCGTCATCTGCCCAAAACCCTGCCTCCACCCAGAGCCATTTTGATGCTCTCTGCCCACTGGCTGACCCGCGAACCCATTGTCAGTTGCGCCTCTCAGCTCGATACTATCTATGACTTTGGGGGCTTTCCAGGCAAGTTGTATCAATTGCGTTACCCCGCACCTGGCGCACCGGATCTAGCGAACCATGTGGTGAAACGGCTTACAGAAGCAGGATTTCCAGTCAAAACCCATGCATCACGGGGGCTGGATCATGGCGCCTGGACGCCGCTCATTCTGGCCTATCCCGACGCAACTATTCCTGTCACCCAACTGTCGCTTCAACCCTTTCAGACGCCGGAGTATCACCTACGATTAGGGAAAGCGCTGGCACCGTTGCGGCAAGACGGCGTTTTGATCGTTGGCAGTGGCGCGGTGACCCACAACTTGGGAGCGGTTGGCGCTGCCTATGATGCACCGCCACTGGAATGGGCCGTTGCCTTCGATGACTGGTTGGCCGAGGCGATCGCCCAGGCCGACATCACATCGCTGCTAGCATACCGGGAGAAAGCCCCCTATGCCGCCCGAAATCACCCCACTGACGAACATCTGCTGCCACTCTTCGTCGCGTTGGGAGCAGGGGGCAGGGGACGAGTGCTTCACCGCAGCTTTACCTACGGCGCTTTTAGCATGGCGTCCTATGCCTTCGACTAACGTCGATACATCGGCTCACCGGATGTCTTTTTTTACCCCCAAACCCCATCTAAGTCGGTATGGTTAAAACCCTGCACCGCTAGCTGTGCAAGCGGTGCAGGGTTTTAACCATACCGAGAGACTTAGCTCAAATATTCTCAGATTAAAGGAGTAACCCATCATGGCACTCGGCAGACTAGTCAATGGACAATGGACAACGGAATGGACGGAGCGCGATCGCTCTGGCAAATTTAACCGGATGCCCACCCAGTATCACCACTGGGTGACGGCTGATGGCTCCAGCGAATTTCTGGCAGAACCGGGACGCTATCACCTCTATGTATCGCTGGGTTGCCCCTGGGCGCATCGAACCCTGCTATTACGATCGCTTAAGGGCCTGCAAGATGTTATCAGCCTCTCCATCGTCGATCCCGTCATTAGCGAACAGGGGTGGGCGTTTAGCGATCGCCCCCCCCGGCTGCATTCCCGACAGCCTCTATCACGCTGACTACCTGTGGCAGCTCTATGTGCGAGCGAATCCCACTTACACGGGGCGAGTCACCGTTCCTGTGCTCTGGGACAAGCAGACCCAAACCATCGTCAACAACGAATCTCGCCAAATCATCCAGATGCTGAATCAGGCGTTCAACGCCTTTGCGGCTTTCCCAGAGCGAGAGTTTTATCCCGAAGCCCTGCGCCCTGACATTGACCGAGTTATGGATGCAATCTACCAACCCATCAACAATGGCGTTTATCGCAGTGGCTTTGCCTCTTCGCAAGCGGCCTATGAGGAAGCGGTGACCGAACTATTCCAAGCGTTGACCTATTGGGAAGGCGTGTTGGGGCAACAGCGCTACCTTTGCGGCGAGCAAATCACCCTGGCCGATTGGTGCTTGTTCACAACGCTCTTTCGGTTTGACCATATGTGATTAGCGTGGGTGTACGGGAATCAGTAACCCCAGCCTGAATATCCAGTTTTTAAGGTGGAACTAGCCCCCCTTGTTTTCTTTGCTTATCGCTGTGGACACCACCCCATTGCCCCTCGACCCGTCTCGAACAGCCCAGCAGGAGGCCGCGATTGCGCGGGTAGTGGCGCTCGTGGAAGGGTGGCTGGTAGATCAGCCCCAGCACGTGATGCAAGTGGTAGAGCGCCAAGCCCGTCAACTGGTGGCGCAGCAGGATGAGATTGCCCATTATCAAGCCCAGGTGGCACAGTTACAGCAAGAGCTCCAGCAGGTGCAGGGACAACTGGCGTGCCGTGCCGCTCCCTTTGCTTTGGCTCCTGAGAAACGCAAGCTAACGCCCAAACGCCCCGGTCGCCCCGCCGGTCATCGTAGGGTGTGGCGAACCCCACCCCCCGCCGCTGATACCGATGAGCAAAT
>JBCBSL010000286.1:0-8082 GCA_039819145.1 Cyanobacteria bacterium J06638_22 | reverse complement strand
TTGCCTATGTTGATGTCGCTGCAAATTGAAAACTTTGCGCTGATTGACCGTCTCATGCTGGATTTGAGCGACGGCCTGAACGTCATGACCGGGGAAACCGGGGCGGGCAAATCCATCATTCTGGATGCGCTGGATGCAGTATTGGGCGGCAGGGTGAGTGGGCGTGCTGTGCGTACGGGGGCGGAACGAGCAACCATTGAGGCAACCTTTCGGCTGAACGATACGCTCACAGCTTGGTTGGAATCCCAAGACATTGAGTTGCAGGACGAGGCTTCGTTTCAGTGCAGTCGTGAGATGACAGCAGGAAAGGGGAGTCCCCGCAGCCGTTCGCGCATCAATGGCGTGGTGGTGAACAAGCAGCAATTGGAAGCGTTGCGCGATCGCCTCGTCGAAATTACAGCTCAGGGGCAAACGGTGCAACTGGGACAGCCGGGGTTGCAGCGGGCGTGGCTCGATGGCTTTGGCGGAGAAGCGATCGCCCAACAGCGGGAGCAGGTGGCTGCTGCTCATGCCGCATACCAACAAGCGAGTCAGGCGCTTGAGAAGCGGCGACAGATGGAGCAACAACGGCTGCAACAGCTCGATTTGTTCGACTATCAGGCCAAGGAACTGGCAGAGGCCAACCTAACGGAGCCGGACGAGCTGAATCGTTTGGAGCAAGAGCGGCAGCAGCTCAGTCATGCCGTGGAGTTGCAGCAGCAAAGCTACGAGGTGTATCAGGCGCTCTATCAAAATGACGATGGCAAAGCCTGTGCCGATTTGCTAGGGCAAGCGGAGACAACTCTGAACGGCATGGTGCGCTATGACACTGAGCTGCAGCCTATTTTGGAGATGGTGAGTGATGCGCTGGCGCAGGTGGAAGAGGCTGGACGCCAGATCAATGCCTATGGTGAAGACCTGGAAACTGATCCCGATCGCCTGACCGAAGTAGAAGCCCGAATTATTCATCTGAAAACTATCTGCAAGAAATATGGGCCGACCCTGGAGGATGCGATCGCCTATGCCAAACAGGTGCAGGCGGATCTGACATCACTGACCGATGGGGGGCAGTCTGTGGAAGTGCTGGAACAGCAGGCGGAGGAACGACGGGCTGAATTAGAGAGTTTGTGTGCGGTGCTGACGGATCTGCGGCAGGCGGCGGCGGCGAAGTTGGAAGCGCAGCTAGTGGCAGAACTGAAGCCCCTAGCCATGGATAAGGTGCAGTTTCAAGTGAGCCTCACCCCGATCTCCCCCAATGCCAGTGGAGCGGATCGCATTACCTTCTTGTTTAGCCCCAATCCGGGTGAGCTGTTGCAGCCCCTCTCGGATATTGCCTCGGGTGGGGAAATGAGTCGCTTTTTGTTAGCGCTGAAAGCCTGCTTTTCTCAGGTCGATCCAATTGGCACGATGGTGTTTGATGAAATTGATACCGGAGTGTCGGGGAAGGTGGCGCAGGCGATCGCCGAAAAGCTCTACCAATTAGGACAGCGCCACCAGATTCTCTGTGTCACCCACCAACCGCTGATTGCGGCCATGGCAACGACCCACTTTCGGGTGATGAAGCATGTGATTGATGCGCCAGCGGAGACCAATGGCAAGTCCGATAAGTCCAGCCGTAAATCGAGCAAGGCCGCTCCCCCCCGTGCAGTAGAAGGGACGGTGGATGCGGGTGATGATGTACGCACGGTGGTGCGAGTCACACCGCTTGCCGATGCCGATCGCCAGCATGAAATTGCAGCCTTGGTTGGTGGTAATCCCGCCGAAGCCTCATCCTTTGCTGAATCCCTGTTGACTCAAGCCGCAGATATTCGACAAGCGATCGCTCCCCCCTCTGCTGCGTCAAACGGGACGCACCCTCCGGCTCCAGAGGAACCCCAGTCCACGACGCCACCCAAACAATCGACCCGCAAGCGCACATCAACCAAACGTAAAACCTCGCGCTCCAAACCCTAGCCATAGCGAATTCCTATGAGCAGACCGATGGTTCAAGCCTCGTCTAATGTCTTTACCTTTGCAGAATATTTAACCTATGACGATGGCACCGACGTCCGCCACGAACTCGTGCGGGGCTATTTGCTTGCTATGACACCTCCAGCCTGGTCGCATGTAAAAATTGCCCGATTTTTAGAAGATCTATTTCGATCCGAGATTCGCCGTCTGGG
The DNA here is from genome assembly GCA_039819145.1 of Cyanobacteria bacterium J06638_22. Lineage (GTDB taxonomy): Bacteria > Cyanobacteriota > Cyanobacteriia > Elainellales > Elainellaceae > Vacuolonema. Next base: position 5,941 of record JBCBSL010000286.1, on the reverse strand, counting down.
TTCGCCTTGGGATGCTATTCGCGGAGATGTGGGGCAACGAACCGGATTTGCAGATTCTCGCTTACCGGATGTGTTGGTTGCGCCTTCTGCGGATTTAGAACAGTTGCGCGATCGCCCTGCTGTTCTGGAAACGCCTGCGTTGCTGGTTGTCGAAATTGTTAGCAAAAGCTCTGTGCGGGATGACTACCTTCACAAACTGGCAGAGTATGAAGCCATTGGTGTGCAGGAATATTGGCTGGTCGATTACTTAGCCCTGGGGGCCTCCCGTTATCTTGGTATCCCTAAAGCACCAACGGTATTTGTCTACACCCTCAGTGACGTAGATGTGATGATGACAGAGCGAGAATATGCTCAACCCCGCAAGTTTCAAGGGAGCGATCGCATTCAATCTCCACTGTTTCCTGAACTGGATGTCACAGCCGCTGCCATATTTGAGGGTGAATAGATGCCCTAGCCAGCTTTAGATCGAAGCCGAATCACAATCTGCCAATACATGTTTCGTGGAATGCTGACGCAGTCGGCATTCCACGAAAAATATTAATGGTTTTTCGAAGCCAGATTTAGTATTAGTCATAATCATCGTAGGTTTACTGGAACGAATGGATGCGAAGTACGTCCAGAAATATAGCGCCAGAAAACCATTGTTCGACCATAGTGTGTGTTGACCGTGATGCGTGTGCGACCCTAACTGGACGATGGCGATCGCTCTAGTGATCCCTGTTAATTGTCATTTTTGCTTTACGAGGTACTTTTTGATGAGCGGGATTCATAAGAATCAAGGGATCAAACTAATGGCTGTTGCTCTGGGGAGTGCGCTTGGTGTGGTTGGCGTTGGCTCCATTTCCCCTACCCTGGCTAACACAACGCCTCTGGTCGTCGCACAAGCGACCTCCAACGAAGAAAGCGCCATAGAATTTATTAGTCTTATTTTTGCTAACCAGTATGATGCAGCGCTCGCTTACTTGCATCCGTTGCTGCGCTCCGGTGGCGAATCAGCTTTAGCTGAGCGGGCTCAAGAGTTTGAAGCGCAAGTTGGTGAGTTTCAGGAACAACAAGGGGTAGAAACGGTGGACAACGTTGTCCTTGTCAGCGCAACGTTTGAAGAAACCTCCGATACTATCGTCGTCATCTTTGACGAAGAAGGATTGATCACCGGAGTCGATTTCCCCATCGAGCCATAAGGTTGCCCTATTAAATCCGGTTAAAGAACCCAACTATCGTTTGTGGCCACTGCAATACAGCGGCCACAAACGATAGTTGGGTTTTACGGATACTTAGCTGGATTGGATATCAGAGTCAGCCAGTCTGGCGACCGCGATAGACCGCCTGCAAGATTCCCCATTGCTCGTCATCGCCAATCACTAGCTCTGAAAGTAGGGTGTATTGCCACTCGTAGAGCGGCATGTTGTCTTGAGCGATGCGCTGGTGCAAGTAGTGAATCTGATCAATTAGGGAAGCGGCGTCTTCCGGATCTTCCAAAAGCCAGGTGGCTAGGGGGTGCTCCCATCCGGACAGGAACTGCTGCATGAGGGCGCGATCGTCGGTGCCGACGAGTTGAGCTGGTCTACCCGTGGCGTAAAGCTGCTCTTCGTTGGGCTCTTGAGACGCTTGCAATGCTTTTGGATCAAAGGTTTCCCAGCGCGGCACGATCAAAGAGGCAACGAACCCAAAGGCCATTTTGTTGTCGGGGTTGATAGAGATGCCGCCGATGTCGGAAGGTCGATCTCGTTCCACCAAAAAGTCGTAGAGGTTGGTGAAAAAGGGCTGGACAATTTCCTGCTCAATGACGCGGCAGAGGCGATCGCCCACTTCTGAATAATCTGCATCGTTGAGCCAGGTTTGCTGATGGTGCAGCAAAAGTGCGCGACAAAGATTGTGCTGACTCCGTTCTTCCAGACAAAACCAGACCGTGCTACCGAGCTGTGCTTTAAGTCGACGTTCGACTGCATCCAGGTCAAGGGGCGGCGCAGTGGTCGATGAGGTTTCTGAGACGAGGGTTGAATCTTGCTCAGGAGTCATTGGGTCGCGCGGAGGAGTGGATGGTTCGGCAGCGGCGGGTGGGGCAAGCTCGGATGAGACGGAGGTGGGCTGAGCTTGGAGATTGGCCAGTTGGGACTGGAGGGCGGTGATTTGGCGATCGCGCTCTTGCAACAGTGCCATCGATGGGGGACTGGTGCGTTCCTCCAGTTGAGTTTGCAGATCGCGAACCTGTTGCTGGAGGGTGGCGATTTGCTGCTCTTTTTGGGGATCGGGCGTGATGGGAGGATGGCGCTGTAGGTCGGCCACTTGCGTTTGTAGCGCGGCGATTTGTTGGTGTAGTGCGGCAATTTGCTGGTCTTTCTGCTGGAGTTGCTCAGAGGTTGGGGCGGTCGTGGATTGGCTTTGCAGTTGTGCCACCTGACTTTGGAGTCCGGCGATTTGTTGATGTAGTGCGGCGATCTGTTGCTCTTTTTGTTGGAGATCTTGGGGAATAGGGGCGATCGCAACTTGCTGCTGCAATTCGGTAATCTGCCGCTGTAGACCCACAATTTGTTGCTCAAGGGCGGCAGTTTGCTGGTGCTGCTCCAGGAGTTCAGCCGATGCTTGGCTGAGTTGTTGCCGATATAGTTCTGTTTGGATATTCGCGGTCGCCGCATCCGCTGCGGCACCTCCGTCCTCCAGGTTTTGCAGCCGTTGCATCAACTCTAGAATTTGTTGATCTTTAGCGGCAATCAATTGGTCTTTTTTTTTATCCAATCGTCCTTTTCAGACAGTTGGAGAGCGTTGAGAGCCGATTGCATCAAGCTGGCGTAGAAGGGTTGCGTCAGGTCAACCCATTCCGCTTCGCCTCCGGTGCGAGTGAGCTGACCCCGCTTTTCCTTGGGTGCGATGGTGAGCAGGTTACCCTCGGCATTGTGGATTTGCAGAATGCGGCTGGTGGCCTGGGGCACGACGCGGCACCGATAGCGGCGACGGTTGAACACAAATGGTACGCCGGGTAACTCCGCCGGAAGATTAGCCGCACGAGCTGCATTGGGAGATGGAAAGAGTGCAAGTTGTGGTGCAGGCTTTTGTGGCAGCGCAGCAGCAGAGGATTGTGAGATTGAGGATGGTGGAATTGGAGCTTGAGTTGTTGCAGCAGGCGTGGTGGTTTGAACTTTAGGAGGGGTAAATTGACCCGTTCCATTTGCAGGAAGGCGGAGACCGACCAACTCAAGCTCAATACTGCGTTTGCCGTTCCACTCGTTAAGCCGCAACTTGTAGGCAATATCCACACGGTTCGGGATGGGGCAATGGTCGCCCATGCGCCAGCCGATCGCCTTCAGCGCTACGGTTGGACTGTTATCTTCTGCCACCAGCAATCGCAGGTGAGCACGATTCTGACCCATTCCTTGCTGTTCCAGCACTCGCACATTGGGGGTCCAAAAAACCGGGTCAGGATTCTGAATGCCGCAAGGATGCAACTGGTCAATTTGTTGATAAAGATCGAACGTGAGGTCTTTCAGAGACGCCTTTACATCTATTGTGACTAGAGGTTTCAGGTGTTCGGGCTGGAGATGCTGATTGGCGAAACGGACGAGGCGCGATCGCATCACCTCCAAATTCTCAGCCTTCAAAGAGAAGCCTCCGGCAGCTCGGTGTCCGCCAAATTTTTCCAGGATCCCGGCACAAGCTTGCAGGCCATCAAACACATTGAACTCGGGAATTCCTCGCGCCGAGCCACGCACATGCTGACGCGCCTCATCTTCGTAGGTACCGATGAATACTGGAACGCCGTAGCGTTCCACCAGCCGCGAGGCCACGATGCCGATGACGCCGTGATGCCATTCCGGTTGCACCAGCAGAAGCACGCGATCGCGCATCAGATCCGGTGGGTTGGCTTGGAGGTGGGCGATCGCCTCTTGTTCAATCAACTCGCACAGTCGCCGCCGTAGTTGGTTGATTTCCTCACAACGCAACGCTTTCTCCAGCGCAACGCCAGAATCATCAGTCGTCAGCAGGTCAATGACAATTTGTGGATCCGCGAGGCGTCCCACCGCATTGATCCGGGGACCGAGGCGAAAGCCAATGGCCTCGGGTTTGAGGGATCCGTTCTCCTCGTTTACCCCAGTCACTTGATTGAGGGCTTGTACCCCGGCCAATCGTGAGTTTGGCAGCAACCCCAGCCCTCGACGTACCCAGCGACGATTCACCCCGGTTAATGGTGCGAGATCGGCGATCGTGCCTAGGGTGAACAGCTCCAGCAGGGGCGCGGTCATTTCTTGGGTCTGCCGCATAATCTGTGCCAGAGAAACCGCCAGCAGATAGGCGACGCCGACCCCTGCTACGCCCCGATAAGGTGAGTCTTCCCGAATCAGCTTGGGGTTGAGGATGGCGTTGGCGTTGGGGAGTTCTGGCGGCAGGTCGTGATGGTCAGTAATCAGCACGGCCAGTCCCAATTCGCGGGCATAGGCGACGGGGTCATGCGCGGCGATGCCGTTATCCACCGTGAGGATGAGCTGCACACCCTGTTGCCGGAAGTCATCCACAATTCGACGGTTGATGCCATAGCCTTCCTGCATTCGGCTGGGAATGGCTTGCACCACCTGTCCGCCCAGTGCTCGCAATGCCCGCAGGAGCAGGGCAGTACTGGTCATCCCGTCGGCATCGTAGTCGCCGCAAATGCCAATAAGCTGCCCTTGGGCGATCGCCCCCTGCAATAAGGCAATGGCCTTGGCCAGGTCGGGAAAATCCTCAGCGGGCGATGGCAACACCTGCAACTCCGGCTGCAAAAACACCTGCGCTGCTTCCGGGGTATCGATCCCGCGATTGAGCAACACCTGGGTCAGATAGGGATGCAACTGCACCGACTGCGCCAACGCGATCGCTGCCTCTCGTTGTGGCGTTGCGATCGCCCAGCGCTGTTGCGGCAGCGAGCGATCGCCAAAGGCATTTCCAGAATTGGCAGAGTTGGTCGGAACGTTATTCACAAGCAATCAAGGCTATCCACCGTCCCTCAATGATAAAAGACGAATCCAATCGCGGAAACAGATGTTTGCTCTGGTGTCACAAAGCTGCGTAAGGAGGAGAGGGGAGCGGGCGATCGCCTGCAAAGCTCACGCCAAAATGCGAGTTAGCTCTAGCACCAAGCCTGGAAGTACAGCTTCTCCCAAAAGCTGCTGGGGCGCTTGCAGAATTTCTACAGGTTGCCCGTTTCGATAAATTTCAACCTGCTGCTCTTGAGGATTGATCAGCCAACCGAGACGCACAACGTTGTCCTGATACTCCTGCATTTTGGCTTGGATAGTGGACAGGCGATCGCTGGCAGAGCGCAACTCAACAACGAAATCGGGTGCCAGGGGCGGAAATCTTTCCCGATCTTCTAGGCCGAGGGCTTCCCACCGACTACGCTCGACCCAGGCAGCATCGGGCGATCGCTCGGCACCGTTGGGCAATTTGAAACAGGTAGAAGAGTCAAAGGTAAACCCAGACGGGCTTGACGGTTCCAAATATTCAAATCTGTCGTCAACTCCGCATTACGGCGACCGCTCTCGCCCCCTGTCGGTGACAGGACGACCAATTCTCCTTTGGCGGATCGCTCAAATTTGACATCAGGATTTGCCTGACAAAGCTGATAAAACGCCTCATCGGTAAGAATGCCAACCGGATCAAGGGTAATCGTGAAAGCCGTCATAACGAGGCAAGCCCCCGCTCATTTACTGTGATTCTAATTGGTTCTCAGGCTTGATGCCCCCAGCTCTCCCACGAGCAAATCAGTCCCCTTCGGCCAATGTGCTAGAGATCCTTCATTGCGTTTGCAGCCGTTTAACAGAAAAATTCTAACCCTTCCCATGGTTGGACTTTGGCTGCTTTAAGACGTGCTGCTAGATCAGAAACATGAATTTCTAGCTTGTGTCCGTTGGGATCTGTGAAGTAAAAGGATGCCCCCTCTGATCGATTCTCCTGCCAACTCTCTACCCCT
>JBCBSL010000285.1:0-8138 GCA_039819145.1 Cyanobacteria bacterium J06638_22 | reverse complement strand
AATCAAGGGTTTTAGCAGGGTTTTGTCCTACACTCAGAGTCTCAACACCTTTCGGCACAGCAAGGCATTCAAGGCTGACTTTGAGTTGACGCCGAGACTCTCCCTTACAAAGCAAAGAGGGACAGAGATGACTGATCAATCTCAGGCATTCCCAGATGACGTTTGTTGTGCAACAAAATGCATCGACACTCCAGTGGACATAGATCTCTTCGCTCCAATGGGAATCATGCTTGAGGTAGGCCACATCTCGCACCTGATCGGGATGTGGCTTGGGTCGTGGCTGCATGCCACGACTTAACAAATACGATGCACACTTTCAAAAGTCTTGTCACTCAACCAGAGCTTAATGTCTCTTGAGAAGTTAAGAGAGTCTTTGAGTACAAAAATATTGCAGTCTTCGCAATTATGAAGAGCAGTAACAGCAATGGGCAAACCAGTTTTCTCTTCTTCGGTGTGTCTCATAATTTAGAAATAGGCTATAGCATCACGAGGTAGAGCGATGGTATTACAAGAAGCTGTTGCTAGACTGATTCAATCATCATTTCTAGCTTTTCCGCCATCAACATTGGTTAAGCAAGCCATCAATACAATGGCAGAAGCTCGAGCAAGTTGCACACTTGTCATAGAAGATCAAAAACTCCTAGGAATTTTGACTGAACGTGATGTTGTTCGAATCACAACAAGTACAGTTTTAGCTGAGACGCTAACACTAGCTGAAGTCATGACAAGAAATGTCATTACGACAACCATCTTTGAGACACAAGAAATATTCCCATTATCACGAATGTTGAGTAGAAACCGGATTCGTCATCTTCCTGTGTTAGATGAACAGAATCACGTTGTTGGTATTGTTACTCCTCAAAGTATTCGGAATCTCCTAAAACCAGAATATTTGCTGCGCTACGTTCGGGTGAACGATGTCATGCAGAAACATGTGATTTGTGGGTCACCAGATTCTACAGTTCTCGTCATCGCTCAACAAATGGCGAGCCATCGAGTCAGCTGTGTTGTTATTACTGAAAATCAAACCAGCTTTCCGATTGGCATTATTACCGAGCGCGACATTGTAAAGTTCCATCAGTTAGGCTTAGATTTTCCTCAGACGTTTGCTCTAAACGTGATGAGCGCACCGCTTTTTACAATGCATCCCCAAGACTCTCTTTGGGGGGTCCATCAAAAAATGCAGGAATTAAATGTACGCCGACTGGTTATGACTCATCCAACCGGTGAATTAGCTGGGATTGTAACTCAATCTCAGATGCTGAAAATGCTCGATCCAACGGAAATGTATCATGTTATGGAGCAAATGCAAGAGATCATTGATCGTCAAACCAACGAGTTGCAAGAACTTAACCAGAAATTACAACTTGCCAATAAAGAACTGGCTCACATATCGACGATAGATGAACTTACACAGATCGTTAACCGTCGTCGCTTCAATGAATTTCTCTATCGTGAATGGGAACGTCTATCAAACACGGATCAGCCTTTATCACTAATTATGTGTGATGTTGATCGCTTTAAATCCTATAACGATATCTATGGCCATTTGGCCGGGGATGAATGCTTAGTAAAAATTGCCAAGGTGCTTAGAGGGGCAACTCGACAAGTTTCTGATTTAGTTGCGCGCTTTGGTGGAGAAGAGTTTGCTTTAATTTTGCCAAATACCAATATTGATGGGGTTACGCGAGTTGTAGAAGATATTCTTAAGCGAATTCAGAACTTACATATTCCACATGCTCTCCCCAATTCTCCTGGTTTTGTCACGGTTAGTTTAGGCGCTGCCACGATAGTTCCAAATCAAAATAGCTCACCAGAACTGTTATTGCAGGGTGCAGACCAACTTCTCTATCGAGCCAAGCAAAAAGGCAGAAACACATATACTCTCAAGGTTCTAGAAAATAATGCATAGAATGCGTACACACTGAACAGAGGCATCGACTATTGGTTCATGACACAGATACTGCCGACTGACATAATCAGGTCGATAGGCTTTTGGCTCCATCCCTGCCAATTCGTAGGATGTCTTGCGGGACATCACTCAAGTTGAGCGATCGCAATGACGAAGTGCTAGAACGTATTTACATCGGTCGCCGCTTCAAAAATGACACCGTTCGCGAAGCGTTCCCGTAGGGAAAATGGTTAGAAAAGCTGTTTGAGCTGTATACCAGAATGACCGCCAAGTAAGCCACACTCAACCTAGTCACACTCCCAGTGCCATGACTTACACCCCAACACAACCCCTTACCGTTGATGAATTCATTGCCCAATATGGCGATGCCCCTCGCTATGAGCTGGCGGATGGAGAACTAATTGATATGGAACCCACAGGCCCTCATGAAACCGTCAGCGGCAAGCTGGCTGTTCAGATCGGCATTGCGATCGCCCAAGCCCAGCTTCCCTGGTTTATCCCTCGCAATTGCCTGATCCAACCGTTTGCTGATACAGCTACCGCGCGTCGTCCTGACATCATCGTCCTGGATGAAACCGTCTTAGCAAATGAACCTCTTTGGCAACGGCAGCCTGTCATTACCCTGGGTCGCTCTATCAAACTGGTTGCAGAAGTTGTCAGCACCAACTGGGAAACAGACTATGCTCGCAAGGTTGAAGAATATGCGCTGCTGGGCATTCCCGAATATTGGATTGTTGACTATCGCGGGCTAGGCGGCATTGCCTTCATCGGCAAACCCAAACAACCCACCTTTACCGTCTGCCAATTGACTGGAGAAGAGTATTGCCAGCGTCAATATCGACTGGGCGAAACGATTTCATCGATACTGTTGCCCAATTTACAGCTTCGATTAGACGACATTCTCCCTCGGTAATCGATCCTGTTGCTAGACTGCACCCTACAGACTTTGAATACAGCACCGAACTGCCTGAGCCTGGCACAGGCAGTTCAGTGCAACCATCACCTGAAATGCAAAAGACTTCAGTGGGAGCAGTCTCCCGATTTACTCTTCTACAGAACGCTTAAACCAGCTCTAGCAAGATGAGATCTTGAGCCAGTTTGGCTTTTAGGTTGATTGACTTGTCGAACCCCGGTAGAACCTGTGGGACGCTCCCGGCAGCGACAACGGCAGCAAAGTGGACGCGGTGAAGACATTTCTCGATAACCATACAAAGACTTCGGTCTGCACCTGTACCACCTTCCGTATTGAATAAAAGCTCTGCGACTTCTATGGCCTCTGCCCGCACTAGGAAACACATTCCAGCAAGAAGTCGCAGAGCTCGCCCCTACTGTATTCCACCGCGCCGACCGCGCCGAGATTCCCTTAGCTCATCGATTTGAGCCTGTTGCTCTGGGGTCAGCACATCGCGAGCTTCGGCTAAGCCATCCTCGACGATGGTTCGCAGGGTGGCTCGTTGGTCATCGCTAAGGTCGAGCGATCGCAGCACCGCTGGCATGGGTTCACCCGCCGCTAGCCCTGAGCGAAATTCTTCTCGCTGCGCATCGGTGAGCAGCGCTGCCATTTCCTCACGACTGGCTTCTCGAATCTGGTTCAGCTCTACCCGTTGTGCGTCGGTCAGATCCAGCTCTTCGAGGAAGCCCCATCCACGACCAGAGCGATCGCCTCGATTGCCCCGATTTGCCCGTAGCTCATCGATTTGGGCTTGCTGTTCTGGGGTTAGCACCTCTCGACCTTGCTGCCGATGGGTTTCTCGTAGAGCCTGCAAACTGTCCCGTTGCTCTTGGCTCAAATCAAGGGAGCGCAAGATAGCAGGCATGGGTTCGCCTGCTTCGATCCCGGACTGGAATGCGGCTTGCTGATCGGCGGTGAGAATGGCGCTCACCTCCGCCTGATGGGCGGCGCGGATTTGTTGCAACTCTGCCTGCTGCTGCTCAGTCAAGTCGAGTTGTTCAATCATCCGTCCGCGCCCCTCGCCCCGCAAGCCGCGTCCCCCTTCACCGGACTGTGCCATGCTCGACAGGGGAGCGATCGCCAGCGTCAGAGCCGCCAATCCACCTGTGATCGCCAGTAGCATCCATTGACGTTTCATAAAGCCTCCTTGAGTTTCAAAGATCTAGGTTGGTTGAAACATCTTCATCCTATTCAGCGGCAAGGGGCGATCGCCTGAAGCGGAGGTCACGACTTGAACCATGACGTTGGTCATGGGTGTGGCAGGAAGCGAGTGGGGTAACGTAAGGGCAGACAACTTTTCCCTAGGTTTGCAGGAATAGGCTGAGCACCGATGGCGAGAACAGGTGGCCGCAAAGAAGGTCGAACGAGCAGCGGGGGGATAGGCGATCGCCCCATTACACCGCAGAATCATCCCTTTCCCTTCTTGCTGTACGCAGAATGGGGATTATTGGCGATCGCCCTGCTCAGCGATTTTCTCTTGCCCCGCCCTCCGCGTTTTACCCCGGCATTTCCTATTTTCAAGCTGCTGAGCATTGCTGGCTTTGGGCTGATGGGCTTGCGGCTACCAACGCGCCTAGCCATTGCTATTCCCTATACCTTGCTGGAGTTTGGGTGGCTGTTCCTTGCAACCTCTACAAGCGGACGGCGGCTGCATCTGTTTCCCCTGTTGTACATCGTGCTGGTGATCCGCAGTTGTCTGATGTTTCGATTGCCGGGACGGATCTTGGTCACCCTGGCGGCGTTTTGTAGCTTTGTATTGTTGGGGTTCACACGCCTGCGCCTCAATGACTTTGGCGTGCCCCCTGGGGTGCGCGATCGCCTCCGCCCCGTTTTCTTTGCGACCACCCTCAATTCTGTGCTGATATTTGGGCTGGCGCTTTTGTTCGTGCTCTTTTTGGTAAATGCGCTGATGGCCGAACGCGCCAGTCGGCAACGGTTGACCGATGCCAATCGTCAGCTACGGGACTATGCCCTGCGAGTGGAAAACCTGGCGATGGAGCAGGAGCGTAACCGCATTGCCCGCGACATCCACGACTCCCTGGGCCATTCCCTCACCGCCTTAAACTTGCAACTGGAAACGGCGCTCAAGCTATTCCATAACCAACCCGACAAGGCCCAGCAGTTTTTGCGGGAGGCCAAGAAGCTGGGCTCGACCGCGCTCCAGGATGTGCGGCAGTCGGTCGCTGCCATGCGCACCGATCCGCTGCAGCAGCAGTCGTTGGAATCAGCGATCGCCACTCTCCTGAAAGACTTCACCACTACGACGGGCATCCACCCCATCACCTCCATCCAGTTATCTCGCTCCCTGCCGCCGGATGTGCACACCAGCCTCTACCGCATCCTGCAAGAGGCGCTGACCAACATCACCAAACATGCCGATGCTACGGAGACGCGCCTTTCGCTGCACACGCTGCCCGAGGCGATCGCCCTGCAAATTTCTGACAATGGCCATGGATTCCAGCCCACCCAAAACTCCAGCGGCTTTGGCTTACAGGGCATCCGCGAACGCACCCACGCTCTAGGTGGCACCTTCATTGTCGATAGCGCTCCTAACCAAGGAACCACCCTCGATATCACCCTGCCCTACGCATAATGCCCGCATTGCTGATCGAGGGGATGATTTTTTCTGGAAGGGGGCGCAGTGCGCCCCCTTCCAGAAAAAATCATCCTTGGATTCTGCAACCCCTAATGCCAATCATCTATGCCGATGGTACGCGCGGCTTTCACAAAAATGCTGGGCTTCACTCAAGGGCGTAGTGCTATATAAACCCGATCACGATCCGGTGGATAGGGCATCACCTTCAACCCGCGTATGCACCTGCCAGTGCTGGTCATCCGTAGCCGGATAATCGGTGCGGAAGTGCCCCCCTCGGCTTTCGGTGCGGAAGTTGGCACAGCGCAGGATGAGTTGAGCGATCGCCAACAAATTGCGCGTTTCAGACCATTGCCGTAATTCAGCAGGAGTCAGGTTGGGTAGGTGTTGAACGCCGTCCCTCAGTTTCCCGTTGAGGATTGCGGTCATCCATTGGGTTAATGACAGGGCGGCAAAGTCATGCTGCCACGCCTGTATCTGGGCGATCGCCGCTTCGAGGGTGGGGCGATCGCGACAGATTCCCGCGCTTTGCCACATCAGCCCAGGGAGATGCGATCGCATTTCCTCCACGAACTGGAGCGCAGTCTGCATCTCGTCGGCGCTGGGCAGGGAGAGAGGCGCTTCGGCGGAGGATTGCGGCGGAGGGGGTGAGGCGATCGCCGTCTCTGGCAATTGCAGGTGCATGAACCGCGCCCCAAAGACCAGGCACTCTAGCAAGGAATTGCTGGCGAGACGATTGGCTCCATGCACCCCCGTGTTAGTAACTTCCCCAATGGCGTATAGGTTGGGGAGGGTGGTGCGGTTGTCGTAGTCGGCGACGATTCCCCCCATCCAATAATGGGCAGCGGGGGCGACGGGAATGGGTTGGGTGAAGACATCAATGCCCCAGCGATCGCAGACCTTGATGATGTTAGGAAACCGATAACGAATCCGCTCGGCAGGAATCGGGGACAAGTCCAGCCACACATGGGCATCGGGGCGATCGGGGTGAGTTTTCTGCAAATGCGAAAAGATGGCACGGCTAACCACATCGCGGGGTGCGAGTTCGCCGTCTGGATGGTAGTCAAAGGCAAAGCGATGGCGCTGCTCGTCGAGCAAGTGTGCCCCTTCTCCCCGCACCGCTTCGCTAATCAAAAAATGAGGCGCTCCGGGCAACGTCAGTGCTGTGGGATGAAATTGCACAAACTCCAAATCGCGCAACCGTGCCCCGGCGCGCCAGGCGATCGCCACACCGTCCCCTGTACTAAGCGGGGGGTTAGTGGTTTGGGCATACACCTGCCCGCCGCCGCCCGTGGCGAGGATGACGGCCTTCGCCGCAAGACGGCGCAAGCCCTCCCCGTCGCACATCATGACCCCGACAACGGCTCCGGCGACCTGCCACACATCCAGCACAAAGCCCTGGATAGGCCGCACATTAGTGCGTTGAAGTACTTTGTCTGTCAGGGTTGTGACAACAGCGCGTCCCGTTGTATCCGCAGCATGCAGAACCCGTCTGCGAGAGTGCGCGGCCTCAAGGGTGAGCGCCAGTTGGGTCGCCGTCCGGTCGAAGGCCACACCCAAATCAACCAGGTGCTGAATACAGGGAGCCGCTTCGTTGACCAGATGGCTGACAGCTTCGCGATCGCACAGTCCTGCCCCTGCTTTCAGCGTATCGATCACATGCAGGTCGGGGGAGTCGTCGGGGGCGATCGCTGCTGCAATACCGCCCTGTGCCCACTCGCTGGCAGATTTGGTCAGGGGTTCTTTAGTAATGAGCGCGACGCGATAGCGCTGGGGCAAACATAGCGCTGAATACAAACCCGCCGCACCGCTGCCCACCACGATTACATCAAATGCAGGTGCATCCAGTGCAGGCCAACGTTGTTCGGACTGAGAAAAAGAGGAAGACACAGACCACTACCTAATGAAACCATCCGAGGCGAATCGCGACCGTTGAGAAACGCTCTGGCTCTCTCAAGGGTCGCGCTGCTGATGGACTGGATAATAAAACGAACAGCCCCCAGCGTTTGCTAAGGGCTGACAATTCAGATTGGAGGTCATAATCGCGAAAGCGAAACCTATCTAGAAACTTACGCTGCTTCAGTACCACTTAACATAATGCAAGTACGAAAATGCAGAGGATAAGTCGTAGTTAGGTCTCTCCAACCCATCGATATTTATTCGCTAACGCATTTATCCGCTCAGGTCTATCGGTAAATGCCGTTGTTGATGCGATCGTCCCCTTCAACCAGCGCATTATCTGGCTCGGTGACGGTGAATTTGTCGATGTTGGATTCCAGCACCTCGCGCTGACGAGATGTCAAGCCAGGCAGGTTCAGTACTTCATCCACAGAGTCGTAGGGTGAATTTTTCACTAGGATACGCGCCAGGGTGGGGTACAGACCCGGATACTTCATGAACGCTTTAACGTTGGTATTGTTAAGGTCGATTTTTTGGCCAAATTCTGTCGAGAGCTTGTCGTCAACCGCATTTCGGTATTCGGCTTCGACTGCGAGAAGTGGCGCCGAAACGAAGGCCGAGCGATTGAGCGGAGCCGCGATCGCTGTCGAGATGCTCCCCATCCATCCCCAGGTAACGGCTACCACAGCGATAATCAGCCCAAAAACTGCGAGTCGCTTCATAGGTTGAATCCCTTCCAATTCTATTCATCCAAGTGGCTCTGCACCGAGGGGCATCGCCAC
>JBCBSL010000284.1:0-8154 GCA_039819145.1 Cyanobacteria bacterium J06638_22 | reverse complement strand
CCCCCCCCCCCCCCACCCCCGTTCCTTTTGGGTCCCTGGTGTCCCGCGGTGTGCTCGCCCGCTCTTTTGGGGCGCGCGGGGGGGCCCCGCGCTCCACAAAATCAAGGGTTCTAAGGTGTCTGATGGGGGTCAGCTTATGCGCCTAGAGCCATTTCGTTAATGCGCTCCAACAAAGGGGACTGAATTTGGCTGCGTTTTGCCACGACCTGGTCAGCGAGATATAGGGCATCCCGCGCAATGCCTGAGAAACGTCCTGAGCCCCAGGTATACAGCCAGGGCAAGCCCAGAAAGTAAAGGCCTTTAACCTGGGTTACCCCACGATCATGGCAGGGGTCACCATTGCCATCAAATACTGGCAGGGAAACCCAGCGATAATCCGTATCAAACCCTGTCGACCAAACCACGCTAGTAATATTGGCGTCTTGATACTTGAGTTCTAGCAAAGGAGCATCTGGCTCCCAGACTGGGACGTAGGGAGCTTCGGTGGGTGCATCCAGGCTATTCTTGTCAACGTGTTGGTCGATGGTACGCTTGATGCTTTCCGACACTGCATCGGCGGCATCTAGATGTTGCTTTAGGTTGTCTTGGAACTGGAGGCGATCGCCCACAATATCGTCCAGCCGCCCATAGAGCTGCATTCCTTCCATTGCCAGCTTCCGCAGATCAATTTCGCGCCCACCATCACGCCCTGTCACGTAATGATTGGTACGATGGCGGATCGTCTCTTTCTGGGGGTGCTTATCAAGCGATAGGTCGTAGTAACCGATTTGGTCAAGCCAATCCACGACATCTTTACCACGATACATTCGGGGCGATCGCGGCGCACTGCCCACACAAAGATGCACCCGTCGCCCAGCCAGGTGTAGGTCTTCCGCAATCTGGCAACCAGACTGCCCAGTCCCCACGACCAGCACCTCCCCTGAAGGCATCTGTTCTGGATTGCGATAGTTTGACGAATGCAGTTGCATGATCGACGGCGACAGCCGCTCCGCCATCCGAGGAATGCGGGGTGTATGATAGCCTCCCGTGGCTATCACCACCTGATCAGCCGTATAGTCACCAATGGATGTCACAACTTCAAAGTCTTTTTCTGAGTGTGATCGCAACCGGGTTACCGCTACCCCTTCCCGTATGGGCAGATCAAACTGGTGTACATACTCAGCAATGTATTGAACAATTTCCTTCTTGCCCATAAACCCATGGGGATCAACACCCGGATACGGAAATCCCGGAAGCTGGCATTGCCAATTAGGCGTTACCAAACAAAAGGAATCCCAACGTTGCTCTTTCCAGGAATAAGCAATCTGATAGCGCTCAAACAGAATATGGTCAATCTTACGCTGCGTCAGACAGTAGCTCATCGACAGGCCAGCCTGACCGCCTCCAATGATAATGACGGGGTAGTGGGTTTTCATGCGCCAGGCAACCTTTAGTTAGTAAAAAAAGAAAAAAACTAGTTAGTAAAAAAGAAAAAAGGGGTGCGATCGCACACCAACCTAAAAATTAACCGCAGAAACGATACGGCATATCATCACGTTGAAATAACCATAGAAAGCTCCGCTACTTCTTCCTGTAGTTTGAGCTACAAATTTTGGAGTTTACATGGCAAAGTTGCGACAGAAATTTCCGGGTATGGCGAACTAAAAAGGGCGTGTTTTTTGTTAATTCTGATACAAAGGTAGGTGTACCCTCCGCTTACAGTGCATAAAAGTTCGTCAGATTGACGCGCGCTTCCAACATTGTTTCCCTGGGGAATTAAACCTATGCCTGAAGTAACAGCTCCTGCTCACCAAACGGGTGATTTCTTGGTTGATTATGAGGAGAAGGTATTTCCAGATGTTCAGGCCGAGCCAGGTGAAAAAGCGTTGGTCGCTTTTCACACTGTTGCCTTTGAAGGTTCCATCGGCCTAGTGAATTTATTGCAAGCGACTCGCTTGATCCGAAAGGGTTTCGAGACCTCTGTTTTGCTGTATGGCCCTGGCGTTACATTGGGCGTGCAGCGAGGGTTTCCAAAGCTGGGTGATGAAGCCTTCCCAGGTCATCTTGCCATGAATAATCAGTTGGTCAAGGTCATGGAAGAGGGGGGAAAAGTCTACGCCTGTCGTTTTGCGTTGCAAGCTCTTTATGGTCATGGTGAACCCTCTTTGATCCCTGGTATTAAGCCTATTAATCCTCTAGATGTTTTGGACATTATCTTATTGCATCGAAAGGAAGGAGCTTTTGTTCTCGATACCTGGACGATGTAAGAGTTTCGCTTTAAAACGGGCTATCTCCGTTTGTTGCCCCCTCTGCTTTTTTGTTTAGAAAAAGTTCAGACGTCATGGTGCGGTGATAGCCTTGAGCCAATTTGCTGGCGGGATGCAAATTATCTACGCATACTATTCTTAATAGATGATTTTGGGGCGGTTTCTGCCCTAGCCGTAGCAAGCTAGTTTGAACGTCAAATGCATTGATATGTTTGCGGGTGTAATGAATCCTGCAAGTGAAAGCCTACTTAATTGATGCGGTTACGAATTTGGCTGTCGTCTAAGTAGATGGCCATAGTTAAGCGGTTCTGAGTAGGTTGTGGTTGAAGGCCATAGGTGCATTCTTTCTGAAGGCAATAAGTCAAGTACCTGCATAGGCTACGCTTCGCTGGCTCACGCTACAGAGAATTAAGGCTCCTACTTGTTATAAGGGAGTGCCCTGTTGAGGGGCAGGTGTAGTGAAGTGCCTCTGAAGGCTATTATCGGCTGGTTTTTATGGATTACTCTGGAACAGTTCGAGCGGCTGCCGCACAAATGAGTCCTGTGTTGCATAGTCGAGATGGGACAACAGCCAAGGTTTTGGAGACAATCGCCACGGCGGCAAAAGACGGCGTTGAGTTGATTGTTTTCCCCGAAACCTTTATCCCTTATTACCCCTACTTCTCCTTTGTGCAGCCCCCTGTATTGATGGGTAAAGCGCATATGCAGCTTTACGAGGAAGCCGTCACCGTCCCTGGCCCAGTTGTAGATGCGGTCAGTCGGGCAGCGCGATCCTACAGCATGGTGGTGGTGTTGGGGGTAAATGAGCGAGAGGGGGGATCGTTGTACAACACCCAACTCATTTTCGATGCCGATGGGATTTTGCAATTGAAGCGCCGCAAAATTACGCCCACCTACCACGAACGAATGGTGTGGGGGCAAGGAGATGGTGCTGGGTTAACCACCGTAGACACGGCCGTCGGGCGGCTGGGGTGTCTCGCCTGCTGGGAACATTACAATCCTCTTGCGCGCTACGCCCTGATGGCACAGGGGGAACAAATTCACTGCGGACAGTTTCCAGGATCGATGGTGGGTCAAATTTTTAGCGATCAAATGGAAGTCACCCTCCGCCACCATGCGCTGGAATCGGGTTGCTTTGTGGTCAATGCAACGGGCTGGCTGACAGCAGAGCAAAAGGCGCAAATCACCAGTGATGAGAAGCTACAGGGTGTTTTGAGTGGCGGCTGTTACACCGCCATCATTAGCCCGGAAGGGGTTCCCCTGTGTGAGCCGATTACCGAGGGTGAAGGCTTGGCCATTGCCACCCTCGACTTCTCCCTCATTACCAAGCGCAAGCGCATGATGGATTCCGTTGGCCACTATGCACGTCCTGACCTCCTGCAACTGCACTGCGACCAAACTTCCTGGTCTGTGATGCAGCCGATGACTGCGCCTGCACCTTATCCATCCATGGCAGACAATTCATCTATGGAAACCAATTCCCCCTCAGCAGAACCTTCGTCCTCGCTCGCCATTGATGCGCTTTCCTCCAAGCCGTCTGACTAGCTTCGATATCCTGTCGCGCTTCAGCTTCCCCTCCGTTTCTTTTCTTCTATATCTCATTGCATACGTTTGTACCTATGGACAAGCAACGCTTAATCACCGAATTGCAATCCCAGGGCATGCGCCTATCTGACCCTGCTGTGGGGGCATCAGGGCGCAAAGGGGGCGCTGGGCCGTCTGACCACAAAGCTGTGACGGTTGGCGATACAACGGTGATGGTGCCTATCTACACCGGAACCGCTAGCCAGTCGCCCTATGTTGTACAAACCTTGGGCACTGGGGAAGAAACGCTGACCTTCCAGGATGAGGCGATCGCTCCTATCCATTTCCCGAAACAACCCAAATTCTATAGCCTGAGCACCGCCGATGGCATTCCCTACTGGAAGATTGCGCTGCTCCACAGCCACGATGTTTTAGCAACAACCGTGCAACAAACATGTATGCGTTATCGCGATCCTGATACGGTTTGCCAGTTCTGTGCCATCGAAAAATCCTTAGAGGCGGAACGCACCATCGCCCGTAAAACCCCAGAGCAACTGGCCGAAGTTGCCGAAGCGGCTGTACGGTTGGACGGTGTGAGTCACATGATCATGACAACGGGTACACCCAATTCGCGCGATCGCGGGGCTAGTTACCTCGCAGACTGCGCCAGAGCGATCAAAGCACGGGTTAATCTTCCTATTCAGGCCCAATGTGAACCGCCGGACGACTTCGTTTGGTTTGAGCGCATGAAAGCGTCTGGCATTGACAGCTTGGGCATGCATTTAGAGGCTCTCGATCCAGCGGTGCGTAGCCGTATCATGCCAGGGAAAGCCGAAGTGCCACTTTCCCACTACTTCGATGCCTTTGAGGCCGCTGTACAGATATTTGGTTGGGGGCAGGTGAGTACCTATCTCCTGGCGGGGCTGGGCGATAGCTTGGAAACATTGCTAGAAGGGTGCGATCGCTTGATCAATTTAGGGGTTTATCCCTTCGTCGTTCCCTTTGTGCCCATCACCGAGACGCCATTGGAACATCACCCTGCCCCTAGCACCGACTTCATGTTTACCCTCTACAGCAAGGTGGGAGCGCTTCTGAAAGCATCTGGCCTGTCCTCTGCGGATATGAATGCCGGATGTGGCAAATGTGGAGCCTGTTCAGCACTTTCCACCTTTGAGAAGTAGTTTTGGTTAGAGGACTGTGGTGGTTAGGACTGGGGTAGTTAGAACACCGGGTAGTTTTCGGTCGTAATGATTTATTCAGTGAGTGGTGGAGGTCGCGTCATGGCATGGACAACATACAGCTTTGAGGTCGCGCAATCGCCTCAGGATTTACGCGCCTATTTTCGCCTACGACAGTCAATCTTTTGCAAAGAGCAAGGGCTTTTCAGCGGCAGCGATGAGGACGATATTGATGCGATTGCCTATCCTATTATTGCTGTTGAGCATGATGTGATTGCCGGACGGCAAGTGGTGGGTGTGGTGCGGATTTATGAGGCTGAACCGCGACTCTGGTATGGCGGTCGGCTGGGGGTGCATCCGGCCTATCGGCGGGTGGGGCGCATTGGTCAAGGCTTGATCTACAAAGCCGTGACCACCGCCAATACCTGGGGATGCGATCGCTTTTTGGCTACGGTTCAGTTGCAAAACGTGCGTTTCTTTCGGCGGCAACATTGGGAAACGACTGAGAAAGTTTCGGTGTGCGATCGCCCTCACCATTTGATGGAAGCCGACCTCACTTACTATCCCCCCGGCACCGAAACTCGTCCTGTCTTGCTCTCCGAGCATCACCAGGTATCCTGATGCTGACTGAGCTTGCCACCACCCTGCGGGCGGCTTTAGGGATTCATCATAAGCGCGACATCCAAGTCGCTGCGGCGCATCTCCAGCCTTATCTCGCCCAACAATCGTCGGAATCGGCCATTTTACTGGGGGATGACTGTGCAGCCATTCCCCAAGGCGACGCGTATTTGCTGCTGGCAGCCGAAGGGATGTGGCCGACTCTTGTAGAAACGGAGCCTTGGTTTGCAGGGTGGTGTGCCATTTTGGTGAATGTTAGCGACATTTACGCGATGGGGGGACAACCCATCGCTGTCGTAGACACCCTGTGGACCGTCTCAGAACCCCAGGCAGAGCCGCTATGGCAGGGGATGATGGCGGCGGCCAAGACCTTTGAGGTGCCCATCGTCGGCGGACACACCAACTGCCACAGTCCCTACGCCGCACTGTCTGTTGCTATCTTGGGTCGTGCGAAACGTTTAATCACGAGCTTTGATGCCCAACCGGGGCATACGCTCCTGTGGTTGGGGAACCTGGAGGGGCGATCGCACCCCATCTATCCGTTTTGGGATGCAGCCACCATGGCCGATCCGGCAACCCTGCGCCGTCAGCTTGCCCTGCTACCCACCCTGGCAAACCAGGGGCTATGCCAGGCGGGCAAAGATATCAGCATGGGGGGCGTCATTGGTACGACCCTGATGTTGATCGAAACTTCCGGCTGCGGAGCGGTGTTGGATATTGCGGCCATTCCTCGACCTGCCGAGGTCCCTCTCGATTGCTGGCTTCTGAGTTTTCCCAGCTACGGCTTTCTGTTGAGCGTGTCGCCAGAGCAGGTGCCGACGATTCAAACGATGGTTGCGGCAGAAGGGCTAGCCTGTGCTGCCATCGGTAGCATTACCACAGGCCATACCCTGACTCTGACCCTGGGCACCGAGTCTATTCCCTTTTGGGATACACAGCGCAATCCCCTCACGGGATTTTCCTCGCCATAGTGGCCATCGTGTATGAAAGTTGCGTATGAAAGTTGCTCTTCTTACCTATTCCACCAAGCCCCGTGGCAGCGTAGTGCATACCTGGGAGTTAGCCGATGCCCTAACCGCTCTAGGTCATGAGGTTTGCATTTACGCCCTCGACAAAGAGGGTAGCGGATGCGATCGCCCCCTCACGACGCCTCTGCACCTGATCCCAGCCCAACCTGCCCTCCCCAACATCGATCGCCTGATTCAGCAACGGATCCAGGAATTCGTTGCGGCGCTGGAAAACGTGAGCGATCGCCATGACATCTACCATGCCCAAGACTGTATCGGAGCCAACGCCCTACTTCAGTTGCGCGAGCGTGGCCTTCTGCCCCATGTTGTCCGCACCGTCCATCATGTTGAGGCTTATGAAAGCCTCTACTTGCGCGAATGCCAGGATAAATCCATCCGGTTGCCTGACCTGTGCCTCTGTGTGAGCGATCGCTGGCAAAAAAATCTAGAAGACGACTTTGGCTTGCATGCACCACGGGTTTATAACGGCGTCAACTTGAAACGCTTTTCACCCCAACCCAGCGGGCAGGAAGTAGCCCTCAAAACGGCCTATAGCCTCACGGGTTCACCCCTTTACCTCACCGTGGGCGGAATCGAACCCCGTAAAAACTCCATCCGTCTTCTTGAAGCCTTTGCCCAGGTTTTAACCCATCGTCCTACAGCTCAGCTCATTATCGCGGGTGGAGCGACCTTGTTTGACTATCAACCCTACCGCGACCAGTTCTTTCAACGGGCTACAGACCTCAGAATTCCCGTTGGCCAATCGCTCGTCTTGCCAGGGGTTATTCCCGATGCAGATTTGCCCAGCCTGTATCGATGTGCCGATGTCTTCTGCTTTCCCTCTACCAAAGAAGGCTGGGGATTGGTTGTACTGGAGGCGATCGCCAGTGGGCTTCCTGTCATTACCAGCAACCAGCCTCCGTTCACTGAATTTCTTCGCCCTGACCAGGCATTCTTGGTTCCTCCCGAATCGAGCGATCGCCTTGCTAATGCAATGATCCAGGCCACTGACCTCGCCCAGACTCAACCATTTATTCACCACAGTCAAAGTCTCCTATCCCAGTACACCTGGGAATTCAGCGCCCAGCGCCACCTACAGCTCTATCAAACCCTGATCACACCCTAATTCCACATCGTTATATCAATAGGTCACAATATCAATAGGTCACACCCATGCCTGAAATGCAATTCAAAATCCAATGGCCCGATGGCGTTCAGGAAACGTGCTATTCACCTTCGTTGGTGATCAAAGACTACTTCCAACCCGGTGAGAGCTACCCCCTAGAAGACTTTGTTACGCGATCGCGCACCGCCCTCACAATCGCGAGCGATCGCGTCCAGGCTAAATACGGGTTCCCCTGCGGTCGTGCCATGGGCCAACTCCAGCGTATTGAAGCCGCCGCCACCCGCTATCAATCCATAGAAACCCCCACGGTCTCCATTCTCCAGTTTCTGGAATGACCCTAAGTACAGGACAAGAACCCAACTATCGTTTGCGCCTGCTGCACTGCAGCGGGCGCAAACGATAGTTGGGTTCTTCAACCGGATTCGATATTAGGGAATGATCACAGTCTGAACGCT
>JBCBSL010000283.1:0-8167 GCA_039819145.1 Cyanobacteria bacterium J06638_22 | reverse complement strand
GTGCAAAACACGACCTTTGATTTTCCCAAACTTCACCTGTACGGAGAGTTCTCAGCAATCAAATAGGATTCCTATATCATTTGCGCCCGCTGCGCTGCAGCGGGCGCAAATGATAGTTGGGTTCTTCAACCGGATTTGATATTAGTTAGTGGTGGAAAAGGAACGTGAAGAATCAGCAACTTCAATCTGCTGGCCGCGCTCATCTTCGATAACCAGCTCAGCGGGGAAGACGAAATCGGCATATTCGTAGTATTCAGCCTGTAACTCTGTCTGTGTGGCAATCTGATTCATATAACCCATGAAATTGCCCATAAGGAAGTAGACACTGACGAGAGCAGCGGCGGCAACGGAAACCAGGAAACCTGCAAGCATGAGGGAAAACTCACGCTTATCCATTGCCTGCTGCATCAAATGCAGTGCCCAACCAACAAGGACAATCACGACGAGCAAGATAAGGAACATTTATCGAAAAGTAAGAACTGTGTCTGAATACAAAAAATTGTTCTATTTGTTTCATATTGTAACAGTTCCTCAGAAAGGTGGCCTTAGTTCCGCACCAGAATTTCCTTATTAGTAAGATAGGTTTTGATTTCTCCGACGGTGAGTTGCCCGTAATGTAGGAGAGATGCCAGCAGCGCCGCTTCAGCTTTGCCTGCGGTGAGAGCCTGGTAGATGTGATCACAAATTCCGGCTCCGCCCGAGGCAATCACAGGAATTTCAACCCGATCGGCGATCGCCCGTGTTATCTCAAGGTCATAGCCAGCCTGGGTTCCATCGGCATCCATGCTGGTTAGCAAAATCTCCCCTGCACCGCGTTCGGCAACCTCCGCAGCCCATTCCAGCGCATCCAGCCCTGTGTTATCGCGTCCACCACGCACATACACGTCCCATCCGGGATTTTTGGGGTCGTCTCGACGACGGGCATCAATCGCAACGACAATGCATTGCGATCCGAAGCGCTCGCTCGCTCGATTGATAAAATCGGGGTCTCGAACGGCTGAAGAATTGATGCTGACCTTATCGGCTCCAGCCCGTAACAATTTCTTAATGGTTTCTAAGGATTGAATGCCGCCCCCGACCGTCAGAGGGATGAAAACCTGTTCTGCGGTTCGATACACGACGTCGAATATAATGTCGCGATCCTCATGGGTAGCGGTAATGTCCAGGAAAACCAGTTCATCAGCTCCAGCCTCGTTATAAGCCTGTGCCAGTTCGACCGGATCGCCTGCATCCTTTAGATCAACAAAGTTCACGCCTTTGACAACACGCCCTGCTTTTACATCTAGACAAGGGAGAATTCGTTTGGCCAGCATTGGTTTTTCGTCGCGAAATAGCTGCATTACTTTAACCTGAGTTGGAACCCTGGGTTCGTCGCAAAATGTCAGGGGTTGCTCATCCCCGAAAAACCCGCTGATAGGAGACAATACGCTGATACACTGGCAATGTTTGTTTTGTTATGCGGGTAGTTACGACAGACATGGAAGTTGGTCAAAAGGTGCGCGTACAGCGACTACGGGATCGGACAAATCAAGCGATCATTCAACGCCTCGGGCAGACCGGAGTGATCGAAGATTACAAAATGACGGATGGTAGTGGGGTTGGATTTGTTGTCAAGTTTGATGATGGATTCTCAACCTGGTACTTCGAGGATGAACTTGCCCTAATTGGGTGAGGGATTCGCAGATGGCTCCCGTCAGGAGCACTTTATTAAAGGAATGAACGAAGCATGAGTTTGATTCTCACGTTTCTGGGGAAAGGCGGCACAGGGCGCACGACGGTGGCGATCGCTGCGGCTCATCAACTCGCCTCCCAAGGCAAGCGCGTGTTGCTAGCAAGCCAAGATCCCTCTGGTGCGTTTGCGCGTTTACTTGGGTCTTCGGTTGGAACGGATCCCCAGGAGGTTGCACCGAACCTGCAAGCGGTGCAGTTCCACACCACCGTGCTGCTGGAGCGATCGTGGGATGAACTCAAGGCGCAGGAAGCTAAGTACATTCGCAGTCCATTCCTCAGGAAGGTCTTTGCTCAGGAATTGGGCATTTTGCCAGGGATGGATACGGCTCTGGCGTTGAACGCACTGCGAGAGTTTGACGCTAGCGGCACGTACGATGTGCTGATTTACGATGGCGATGGCGACCAATCCACGCTACGAATGCTTGGCATGCCAGAGATTGCCAGTTGGTATGTTCGTCGCTTCCGTAAAGTATTGACGGATTCGGATTTTTACAAAGCCCTGTCTCCATTTATCCAGCCAGTGAGCAGTGCTGTGTTGAATGTGGATTGGTCCGGTGACCTGTTTTCTAACCCAGAAGCCGCGCGGGCGACGAATATGTTGGACGATGGCACAGCCGCCGTAACCAATCCCGAACGGGTGTTGGCCTATTTGGTGACAACGGATGATGAGGTGGCGATCGCCACAGCCAAATATCTTTGGGGTGCGGCGCAGCAAATTGGTTTGACCATCGGTGGTGTGCTGGTGAATCAATCCTCTGAGGCTGGACAAGCAGCGCAGGAACTCCAGCCTTTGCCCATTACTCCCATTCCCAGTTATCCCGGACGGGGCTGGCAACCGCTTGTAGATGCCCTGCCTAACCTTGCCGATGCGACGCAAGCGCCACGAGCCATGTCCGTGAATCTGGCTGAGCGCAAGGTGGCTCTTTTCCTACCAGGGTTCGACAAATCCCAGGTGAAGCTCACTCAGTATGGGCCGGAAGTCACGGTGGAAGCGGGCGACCAGCGGCATAACCTATCGTTGCCCCAAGAGTTGAAGGGGAAACAGGTGACCGGAGCCAAATTTCAGGATGGGTATCTCATTATTTCCTTTTAAGCAGTGAGAGTTGATTGTCCGGGTGTGACCCACTTGCAACATCCACGCCTTTCAGGACTAGGCCAAGCCCATGACCGACCGTGATTCAGCAACCTTCGATGCGGCGATGATGCGGCGTTGTCTGGAGTTAGCGCAGCGGGCACGGGGACAAACCGCCCCCAATCCGATGGTGGGAGCTGTGGTGGTGCGGGGGAATCAGGTGGTTGGCGAAGGCTTTCATCCCAAGGCAGGGGAACCCCATGCAGAGGTGTTTGCCCTGCGGGCGGCGGGTGATCAGGCACGCGGGGCGACAGTATATGTCAATTTGGAACCCTGTAGTCACTTTGGGCGAACGCCGCCCTGCTCTGAGGCACTGGTTCAAGCGGGGGTCGCACGGGTCGTCGTCGGTATGGTTGACCCAAATCCCAAGGTGGCGGGTGGCGGCATTGCCCGACTGCAAGAGGCTGGCATCGAGGTCACCGTTGGGGTTGAGGAGGCAGCTTGTCAGCGGCTGAATGAGGCGTTTGTGCATCGGATTTTGCACCACAAGCCCTTTGGAATTTTGAAATATGCCATGACCCTGGATGGCAAAATTGCGGCTTCGACTGGGCATAGTGCCTGGGTGACAACACCAGACTCCCGCCGTCGGGTACATGACTTGCGGGCGGGTTGCGATGCGATAATAGTGGGTGGCAATACAGTACGGCGCGATAATCCTCGGTTGACGAGTCACGGTATGGGGCCTAATCCGCTACGAGTGGTGCTGAGCCGCCATCTGGATTTGCCGGATGCAGCGAATTTGTGGAACACCGCTGAGGTGCCAACGCTAGTCTTTACAGCTAACGGAGCTAATCCAGAAAAGTGGGCAGCACTGGGAAGCCAGGGCGTTGAGGTGATTGGTTTATCTGAAGTGACTCCAGCGATCGCCCACGCTCATCTCTACGAGCGCGGTTGCCTCTCAGTGTTATGGGAATGTGGCGGAACCTTAGCTGCCCGGGCGATCGCCGATGGCTGTATCCAAAAAATCCTTGCTTTCATCGCACCCAAAATCATCGGTGGCGAGCAAGCTCCGTCTCCGGTGGGAGAACTTGGCTTGACCCAAATGACTGATGCTTTATCCCTGGAACACGTGCGCTGGGAGGCGATCGGGTCGGATTTTCTGGTTGAAGGATATTTATAGCACTACACGCTTAGGTAAAAACCAATCACATTTTTGAAAGCCCCGCGCTGCGGGGCTTTCAAAAATGTGATCTGTCCTAATCTCAATGCGTAAAGCTATATCTTCTATAGAGAGAGAGACTGAGGTTACAGAAAGGGGCATTGCTGGAAAGCGGTATGAAGCGAAACTTCGTTGTGATTCATACCGCACTTCTTTCATATCTAGCAGCAGCAACCCCTGGAAAGAGCGTAAAGACGAGACAAAAAATCAAGGATCCTTTGGTTTTTCGCTTCTCTTTGGGGAGAGGGAATAGAACCTCGTACAACTGCTGTTGCCAGAATGCCCCGCCTGTTCTTTGGTCTGTGCCAACCCCCTTCAAAAATCCCGGTACCTGCTGGCAATAAAAGCGTTGCCATTAAAAACTCGAATGAGTCAAAGGGGACACAAACCTGATAGATTTAGCGGAGTATTCGTAAAGTATGGCTGAAGCAAATGAGAGTCCTCGTTATTGGTGGTGACGGTTATTGCGGATGGGCGACCGCCCTCTACTTATCAAATCATGGGCATGATGTAGGGATCCTGGACAGCCTTGTGCGGCGACATTGGGATAACGAACTCTGCATCGACACCCTGACACCCATCGCACCCATCCAACAACGACTTCAGCGCTGGAAAGACCTCACGGGCAAAAGCATCGATCTGTTCATCGGCGACCTCTGCAATTATGAATTTTTGCAAAAGGCGATGCTGCAATTTCAGCCTGAAGCTGTTGTTCACTTTGGGGAACAGCGGTCTGCTCCTTTCTCGATGATCGACCGGGAGCATGCCGTCCTTACCCAATCGAACAACGTCATTGGGACGCTCAACCTGCTTTACGTCATGCATGAGCATTTCCCCGACTGCCATTTGGTGAAGCTGGGCACGATGGGTGAATATGGCACGCCCAACATCGACATTGAAGAAGGCTATATCACTATCGAGCACAACGGGCGCAAGGACACGCTGCCTTACCCCAAGCAGCCCGGTTCCTTCTACCACCTCAGCAAGGTTCACGACTCTCACAACATTCACTTTGCCTGCAAGATTTGGGGCTTGCGCGCAACCGACCTCAACCAGGGCATTGTTTACGGGGTGCTGACCGAAGAGACGGGTATGGATGAACTGCTGATCAACCGTCTCGATTACGATGGTGTATTCGGTACTGCTCTGAACCGTTTTTGCATTCAAGCGGCGATTGGCCATCCGCTCACGGTATACGGCAAAGGTGGTCAAACCCGTGGTTTCCTGGATATCCGCGATACCGTGCGCTGCATCGAAATCGCTATCAACAATCCAGCGAATGCAGGTGAATTCCGCGTCTTCAACCAGTTCACTGAGCTATTTAGCATTGGTGACATTGCCACGATGGTGCAAAAATCCGGAGCCAAGATTGGCCTGAGTATTGAGGTGAATCATCTGGATAATCCCCGTGTGGAATTGGAAGAGCATTACTTCAATGCAAAGAACACGCGCTTGATTGACTTGGGTCTAGACCCCCACTATTTGTCTGATTCGCTGCTCGACTCACTGCTCAACTTTGCCGTGAAATATAAGGAGCGAGTTGATGAGAAGGAAATTCTTCCCCGTGTGAAGTGGAAAGGGTAAAGCCTTCTATTCAGTCTGCGGCTTTTCTTATAGGTCGTAGATCTAATAGGTCGTAGATCATTTGTTTGAATCGGTTGTTTTGTTTTTGTTGAATTAGAGTTGCGGCGTCTATGCGTATTGCCCTATTCACTGAAACCTTCTTACCCAAAGTTGATGGGATTGTGACGCGCTTGAGCCATACCGTTGACCATTTGCAACGGATGGGCGATCAGGTGCTAGTGTTCTCGCCAGATGGAGGGCTACGGGAATATCGAGGAGCACAGATTTGTGGGATTCCCGGTTTTCCTCTGCCGCTCTACCCTGAGCTTAAGCTGGCTTTGCCCCGGCCATCGATTCGGCAAACCCTGAAGATGTTTCAGCCTGACCTGATTCATCTGGTGAACCCGGCCGTTCTGGGCTTGGGTGGGTTGTACTATGCAAAATCGTTGAATGTGCCGCTGGTAGCGTCTTACCACACACATCTGCCAAAGTATCTGGAGCACTATGGCTTAGGGATGCTGGAAGGGGTGCTGTGGGAACTGCTGAAGTTGATGCACAACCAGGCACAGATCAACCTTTGCACCTCGACAGCGATGCAGGATGCACTCACCAGTCACGGCATTGAGCGAGTGGCCGTATGGCAGCGAGGCGTTGATACCGAACTCTTCCGCCCTGAGTTGGCAAGCCGCGAGGTGCGCGCCGAATTGTCTCAGGGGAATCCTGATTCGCCGCTACTGCTCTATGTCGGGCGCTTATCGGCTGAAAAGGAAATTGAACGGATTAAGCCTGTTTTGGAAGCTATTCCCAATGCTCGGTTAGTCCTTGTGGGCGATGGACCTCATCGCGCTGAATTAGAAGCCTACTTTGCGGGAACTCCGACCTACTTTGCAGGCTATCGCACGGGAGAAGCTCTAGGCGCTGCGTTTGCCTCGGCGGATGCATTTATCTTCCCGTCGCGCACAGAAACGCTGGGCTTAGTATTGCTGGAAGCGATGGCAGCCGGCTGCCCAGTGATTGCGGCGAATGCGGGTGGTATTCCCGATATCGTGACGGATGGGGTGAATGGCTACCTGTTTGACCCAGCCGATGACGATGCAGGGGCGATCGCTGCCACTCAACGCCTCCTCGCCAATCCCGAAGAGCGCGACACGCTCCGGCAGAATGCGCGTCTGGAAGCGGAAAAGTGGGGCTGGGCCGCTGCAACGCAACAATTGCAGAATTTCTATCAGGATGTACTGAATCCGGCGATGTTGACGGCGGCGTAAGCGCTTGCTAGGTAAGCGATCGCCATCAGCCTCAACGCCCCTCCTAAGTCTTGCCTGCACTAAACAGGCCAGGTTTGCAGTGTCCAGGCTTGTTCCCAAAACATCCATTCGTATCGCACACTGATCAAAAACGCTTGCTGCGCACGGTGCTGGGTTTGTTCGCCACTTTCCTGTGCAGCCACTTCAAGATGACGTAGCAGGGTATTGGTGTACTCGATAAATCCGTCGTCGGCATAGGTGCGTAACCAATCCGCATAGGGATGGTCATCGCTGGGGGAACCAAGTTGTGATTGCAGAGTTTGCCCGAGTTCGGCATAGAGCCAGGGGCAGGGTGTGACAGCGGCGATCGCCTCTAGCAGTGAACCCTGGTGGCAGGTTGCCAGCAGATGATTTTGGTAGGCCAAGTTGTTGGGGGTGGGCGTGAGTTGGGCAATATCTGTCGCGTTGTATCCCAACTGCTTGCCATACTCCGTATGCAATTGCTGTTCTACAACCAGGGCTAGCTTAGCGGCATCAATAAACCATAGCTTTTCGTCCAGTTGCACACAGCGCGTAGAGATCATTGAACAGGCATCTGCAAAGGCTTCCAGGTAGCGTGCATCTTGCATCTGATAAAAGCGAAAGTTCTCAGTCGGCAGGCTCCCATCTGCGAGGGCTTGCACAAATGGATGGGTTTGAGCCGCAGACCAGGTATTACCCGCCGATTGCAGACAACGTTGGGCAAAGGGAGGAATGACAAATTGGAGGTCAGCCATGGCATGTTCGACGATCCTGGTTTAGTCCTACTATTCGAGGCGATCGCCCGAACGACAAATGGCCGTGCCTGCCGCGTTCACCATAGAGAAAGCATCGAATTCCCGGCCATCGAATTCTCCGGTCAGCGTCAGGCGATCGCCCTCTGCAACAGAGCTCTCCGTGGCATCCCCACACAGAGACCAGGTATCGACGACGATTGTGCGATCGCCCGTATCGAACCGAAATCCGTCTTCCCACACCCTTGTTACGGTTCCTGTGATCGGTGTTTCTTGGGCTTCTGTGCGCATTGCTAGGCCGTAGACAGCCAATCCCGTCAAGCCAACACAAATCGTTGAATATGCGATCAGTCGTTTCATACATCAAATCCTCTCAGGTTTCGCGAAGGCTCAGCGTTGGGACTCGAATGTTAAATGAGCTGAGGCCCAGCCGTTGAGCAATGTAGGGAATGAACATGACTGAAAAATGACAGATAATACCCTGGCGACTAAGAGCGTGTTTGAAAACACGGATACGGAGTGCCGATTAGGCCAATCGCCGCACCAAGATACGGATCATCGCTAT
>JBCBSL010000282.1:0-8185 GCA_039819145.1 Cyanobacteria bacterium J06638_22 | reverse complement strand
AATCAAGGGTTTTAGCAGGGTTTTGTCCTACACTCAGAGTCTCAACACCTTTCGGCACAGCAAGGCATTCAAGGCTGGAAACGTGGTATCAGTCTTAACTTCCCGTGATTAGGATTCGGATGCTTCTGAGGATGTATCGGCTTCGGATGCCTCAGCTTCAGGGGCGATCGCCTCCTCCTCCGCTTCCGGTTGCGCAGCAGCAGCAGCTTCGGCTTCACGAATCTTCTGCATCCGTGCTTCGGCATCGGCCATCAGTCCATCTAGGTTCTCTAGTACCTCACCGGGGTAGCTTTCCAGCACCTTGGTCGAGAGGGAGATGCGGCGCTTAATCTCGTCGATATCCTGAATCACTGCCTTGATGGGGTGTCCGGCTTTGAACACGGCGTCTGGCGACGACACGTAGTTTTTGCTGATTTGGTTGATGTGCAGCAGTCCAGAGGCTCCATCAAAATCGACAAACACCCCAAAGGGGCGAATGCCCGACACGGTGCCTTCAATCAGTTGTCCGATGCTGAGGCGACTGAAGCTCGCTGCCTGGGAGGCCAGCCGTTGCGATAGCACCAGCTTGCGAGTCTGGGCATTGGCTTCCAGGACGCAAACGGTAATAGCTCGACCCACCAGGCTATCGGGATTGCTGCGATCAACGAGGTGCGATCGCGGCACAAACCCTCGCAAGCCTTCTGCATCCACCGTGATGCCGCCTTTGTTGACGCCACTCACCCGTACCTGGAGCGTGGCCTCGGTATCCTGCATTTCCGCCAATTGTTCCCACAGGTCGCGGATTTCCATCGCCCGGATCGACAGCGTGACTTGTCCGTCCGCGTTCTGCTCCCGGATGATCATAAATTCCCGTTCTTCATTGAGAGGAAGTGCCTGGGATAAGTCGGCGACTTGCTTTAGCCCCACCTCCGAAGCGGGGAGGAAGGCCGCCGCTTTGCCGCCAATATCCACATACACCCCATCGCTGTCATAGCTTGCGGGGCGTCCGCGTACGATCTGCCCCTTGCTAAAGTCGTAGGTGTGTTGCTCCAACGCTTTCGCGAAATCATCCATGGAGAATGTCATGGAGACCTCCCAATGACCGTCAATACTAAATCCCTACTGTAACCTAACTCTCTAGCGTTCTAGAATACCTTTGGGTGAGATGTCCGTAGGATTGTTGGTAGATTTACAATTCTGCACGCTCAACATCCCATTGCCTTCACATCTCAATTTTGTCACCCTCACCCTAAATCCCTCTCCCGCTCTGGGAGAGGGACTTTGAACCCGGCTCCCCTTCGCCCAAACTTGGGCGAAGGGGCTGGGGGATGAGGGGCAACTTGCAAAACTGGGATGCACTCCATTGCCTTCACCTCTCAACACTTCCATTCACCCTCCAATCATTCCCCAACAACCGTGCCGCGCCAACGCCTGGACTTGCTACTCGTAGAGCGATCGCTCGCCACCTCTCGCCAACAGGCTCAACGCCTCATTCGAGCCGGGGAGGTGAGGGTGGATCAGCAAGTTGTCGATAAGCCAGGAACCGAGATTTCCCTAGATGCAACGGTTACGGTGAAAGCGCGATCGCGCTATGTCTCCCGTGGCGGTGAAAAACTGGCCCGCGCCCTCAACCAGTTCAATATTCCCATTGAGGGACGGACAGCATTGGATGGCGGCATCTCAACCGGGGGCTTCACCGATTGCTTGCTGCAAGCGGGAGCTAGCCGTGTGTATGGGGTCGATGTGGGCTATGGACAAGTGGCCTGGAAGCTGCGCCAAGATTCCCGAGTGGTGTTGAAAGAACGCACCAACCTGCGCCACCTTACGCCAGAAGAATTGTATGGGAATGAGCCGCTGCCCGATCTGGGCGTCATTGACGTGTCGTTCATCTCCCTCACCAAGGTACTGGCGGCGATGTGGGCACTTCTCCAAGCTCCTCGCGAAGTGGTGATGTTGGTCAAGCCTCAGTTTGAGGTAGGGCGAGAGAAGGTGGGGAAGAAGGGCGTTGTGCGCGATGTGAAAGACCAGGCAGAGGCGATCGCTCAGGTTCTAGATGCAGTGCTGAAGCAAGGTTGGGGCTACTGCGGACTGACTTGGTCGCCACTCCTCGGCCCGGCAGGGAACGTCGAGTACTTGCTCTGGCTCAAGATGGATGCCACCGATTCTCCACCCGATCGCCCGACGATCCTACAACTTGCCAAAGATGCCCGCGTCGACCTCACCCGTTCTGATCCGGAAGATGCTGCAGCAAATCCTTAGGTGGTCTTTATGAAGAATGGATTCAATCATCCTTTAGTCTGGCTTGTACAGGAGTCTAACTTGTAAAGCGCTGGAGCCAGACGACTCCCCCGTTGCTAGTGAAGTTCTATCAGGCGCTCTGTCGAGTCAGGGTAGTAGATATCTAAGCCTTGGTCTTGTTCATCCGTAATGAGCCAGGGATGCGTCAGAAACGTTTGGAGCTGATAGCGTTGCCTAGGGGCGAGTTGTTTGTACAATTGCCGTTGTCCTGAGTAGTCTAGCCAGTAAATCTTGCGAACACCGTTAGCACAATTAACAAAGGTGAGCGTCGTTCGATACTTCGCGTGAATGGAACAAGAAACCGCTTTTCCTTCTGCCGGATGGGCTGATGCAAGATCGCTAGCCGATTGAGATGGTGGCTCGTCAGGCGCAGGAATGACTTGTGCGATCGCCTCTTCCACACATTCCGCTGGAATCTGTGCCTCAGCCGCAGCAGCAATGAGTTCGTCTGAAGGTATAGCCGCTGCGGCCTGCTCCCGCTCAACGGAAAGTTGAGCTGCGATCTGGAGGACTGACTCGATTTGATCGGCTGGAATTTTCGTCATTTTCAGACCCCTCAAAGGCGTGCGATTGAACCATAGGCTAGCTGGCTTTGATAAAGCACAGACAATGCCCGATGACTTTCGACAATATTTTTCCCATCTCGATTGAATTGCTAGCGCTGCATGGTTTTTCACAGCAGGTTTACTGCATGGGAGACCCCGGTTTTTTACCAATGAGCTACATCGATGATTAAGAATGGCATTGGATGAAGTGAGAGGAGTAGAGCGATATGAGAATTTTAGTGACCGGAAGTGCTGGGCACTTAGGAGAGGCGTTGGTTCGCACGCTGCAAACGACCGACCACGAAGTTATCGGCCTCGATTTGCTTGCCTCAGCTTTCACAAACAGGGTTGGTTCCATTGTTGACCGAGCTATCGTGAAGCAATGCATGAGCGGTGTCAACGCCATTATCCACGCGGCAACGCTGCATAAACCCCATGTTGTTACCCATACCCATCAAAGCTTCATTGACACCAACATCACGGGCACCCTCAACCTGCTGGAAGAGGCGGTATCGGCTGGGGTGCGATCGTTCGTGTTTACCAGCACCACCAGTGTTTTCGGCGATGCCCTTACGCCACCCACCAACGCGCCTGCGGTCTGGGTTACCGAAGATATCAAACCGATTCCTAAAAACATCTACGGTGTCACCAAAACGGCAGCGGAAGACCTCTGTCAACTGTTCCATCGAAACTATGGTTTGGCCTGCCTCATCCTCAGAACCTCACGGTTCTTTCCCGAAGAGGATGATCACAAGCTCCTACGCCAGACGTACTCCGATGAAAACCTCAAGGCCAATGAATTTCTCTATCGGCGGGTGGACCTCGAAGATGCGGTCAGTGCCCATCTGCTGGCGATCGACAAGGCTCCCTCGCTTAGCTTTGGTTGCTACATCATCAGCACCACCACGCCCTTCACGCCCGACGACCTTTTGGACTTGCGCACCGATGCACCAGCCGTTGTACATCGCAAGTTCCCAGACTATCAAGACCTCTATGCCCAACGGGATTGGAGTATGTTTCCTGGCATCGAACGGGTATATGTCAACGATCGCGCCCGGCAGGATCTCGGCTGGCGTCCACGGTATGACTTCAGGTTCATCCTCGACTGCCTGAAACAAGGAGTGGAACCACGCAGTGCATTGGCGCGAGCTGTGGGTTCAAAAGGATACCACGCGCGCAAATTTGCCGAAGGCCCGTATCCGGTATAGTAAAC
Organism: Cyanobacteria bacterium J06638_22; assembly: GCA_039819145.1. GTDB lineage: Bacteria > Cyanobacteriota > Cyanobacteriia > Elainellales > Elainellaceae > Vacuolonema. Next base: position 4,150 of record JBCBSL010000282.1, on the reverse strand, counting down.
TTTCGAAACCTTTGCAGCACGGTAATTTTGGGGAGTTGCAGGGCTTGGTTCTCGGAGAAATGGCTATGGTCTAACCACTCTGAAATTGTTCGTGTGGTTTTGTCGGTTTGCACGAACGAAAAGAGGCGCGGCTTAGCCTTAGGTTGGCGAATTCGCTGGCAGACATCGGTTTACTGAACAAATACCCCTGGGCGCGATCGCACCCCAGTGTGAGCAAGAACCTAAGCTGTTCCTTCAGCTCCATCCCTTCCGCCAGAATTTGGAGTCCCAATCCTTGTCCCAAGGCAACAATACTGCGGACAATGGCAGCATCGCTGGGATCGTGACAAACTTCTCGGACAAATGACTGGTCAATCTTCAACGTATCTAGTGGAAAGTGCTTAATGGCATTAAGGGATGAATATCCCGTGCCGAAGTCATCCATCGCAATCCGAATCCCTAAATCCTTCAACTGGTTTAGGGTCATGATGGTCGACTCGATGTTTTGCATTGCCGCACTCTCGGTAATTTCTATTTCCAGAAATTGCGGATCAATACCAGTCTCCTCCAGAATTAGAAGAATCTGATTCACCAGATCGGGTTGCTTAAATTGGTTGGCCGAAAGATTGACCGCAATCTGTATGGGCGGCAATCCTAAGCGCTGCCAGCGCTGCTGTTGCTGGCAGGCTTCTCTCAAGACCCACTTTCCAATCGAGCAAATCAGCTCTGTTTCCTCCGCCAGCGGGATAAACTGTGCAGGAGAGATATACCCCAACGTTGGATGGCACCAGCGCAACAATGCCTCAACCCCAACCACTTCGTAGGTTTGTAAGCTGATTTGTGGCTGGTAGCGCAGAAAGAACTCTTGCCGTTCGAGGGCTCGGTGCAAATCGCGCTCCAGTATCAGGTGCTCCAGCGCTCGGCTATTAATCTCTTCAAAATAAAGCTGGAAGGTGTTTTTACCCTGGCGTTTTGCCTGATGCATTGCCGCATCAGCATGTTTCAGTAATGTCCCCACATCCTCGCCATCATAGGGCGATAGCGCCAACCCCAAACTCGCTGTTATGTAGAACTCATGAGTGTCCAAGTGAAACGGTTCAGACATCACCGCGAGCAGCCGCTTGGCGATCAGGCCAATGTCTTCGGCAGAGTTTAAGTGGAGCAATAGCAGCGTAAATTCATCACCACCCCAGCGCGCCAGAGAATCGCCATCGCGCAAACACGTTTGCAGCCGAATGGCTACCTGTTTCAGTAGCTCATCCCCAATGGCATGCCCCAGCGTATCGTTGATGGTTTTGAATCGATCGAGATCTAAGAAGGCTACACCCACCATTTCATCGCGATAGTAGGCATCTGCCAGCGCCAATGCCGCTTGTTCGGCAAATAGTAAGCGATTGGGCAATGCCGTCAGCGGGTCATGGGAGGCCTGGTAGCGCATCATACTTTCGACCCGGCGCTGCATCAATGCCATATACACATGCATCCCAATCGACTGGGCCAACCACAAATCTTCAGCACTCCATACCGAAGCAAGATCTTGTCTGATTTCCAACCATTCCTTAAATGACCGCCGAGGGCGTGTGTTACGAGCATCCGCAATATGCTTGCCAGCCCAGCGAACTTCCAAATCATAGCCATTCCGAAAAATGGTTAGGCAGCCAATAAACGTTCCCTGAAACTCGAGCGGGATGAGCAAAATACTGCGGATGGACGATTGCTTGAACATTGCCGCAAGCTTTTGATACTGCGGATTTTCCTCCAGCATTTCCAGGGTGAAAAAGTGAGGATGCACCCTCGTGGTGTTCTCAGGAGTCGTGGACTGAACGGTATCGGAATGAACAAAGAGTTCCTGTTGTTGCCAGTTCATCGGCTCCAAGGTTACATCGTCTTGATCCTGAGAGGAAATCCTCACACGATTGATTAAGGCATCCCACTGGTCGTGTAGCTCCAGTTTTTCGAGGTCGGGCTGCACCCCATAAACGTAAATTTGAGCTGTGGCCTCTGTTGAGGCTGGGGAAATATAAAGCCGCCCGCCTGTTCCGCCCAGGGCTTCCACGGCAGCTTCCAACACGAGTTGAGACACCCGCCCGAAGGGCAGAGGGCAATGCAATAACTGGCTAATTTGATTGAGGATTTGCTCCTGAAAGGCACGATGCCGTGCTTCGATGAGGAGACTGGCTTGGGCGATCGCAATCGAAATTTGATCTGCCAGTAGGTGGACAATTTGCAAATCCGACTCCGAAAAATGCCGGGGGTCTCGATTGTGGATTACCAACAATCCCCATAGGTTTTCCTGATGCAGAATAGGAAACACGACCGACGACTGCACTCCCATCATCTTCAGATATTCCAGATGGCAGGGATCAACCGGGCTGTAGTGTGGATCTCGCCGCAGACGAGGGTTCGTTAGCTCGTTGTCGTTAACGCCTTGGGTGGCCTTGAGTTGTGCGACAACATCAACAATCACCCGCTGACGCCTTTGGATAAAGCGCTGACGAACGTCCGATGGGATATCGGCAGCAGGAAAATGAAGATACAACAGGGAGGGTAGGCGATCGCCCTGAATTGATTCTGCAACCACTTCCCCTGACCCATCCTCAGCAAACTGATAGATGTTGACGCGATCGACGCGTAAAAATTTCCGAATTTCTAGAGTCGCGGTATCTAGGATTTCAGGCAGCTCCAGGGATTGTCGAATACGACTCGTAATCGTGTGGAGCAAATTCTCTCGATCCGAAGTATCTTGAGCTACGGTTCTCATCGGGTTCAGTGTTAGTTTCCAAATCGTTTACATTTCCCATCCCTTCCACAGCAAGATGTTAAGTAGACGGACCATCATTTGATGGGCATGGGAAAACCAGGACTTAAGCCCGCCAAAATATGCAGCAGGCTTTAGCCTCAATGCAATGCCTATAAAAGCTCTTTAGAGTCCCGCTAACTGCGCACCACCATCTAAATGGTGCCGTCGCAGGCGAGAAAAAACTCACCGTATTTGCACCCTGTGAATCTGAGCCAATCTCATGTAAGCCATGAGGTTTGGACTGCAGAAAAAAACAACACTGTCAACCAATCCAAGCTCAGTCTACTTATGACGTGAAGGAATCTTCCCTATACTTATAGATTACCCAGTCTATCGATCTCGCTAACTATTCTGAACAGTACTTGAAAAAAATTAATCTCATCGCTTTTTTTGACACAGCTTTGCTGTTATTTCAGTTTGTATATTAGCTCGTCATTATTCTGCTCAGATGGATATATGTAAGCCCTATATGTGTTGTATGCCAGGGTAAGGTGCTCTAATTTTCGTACAAAGATTTAGCCAGTTGGCAACTATCTGATGCCTCCTCGCATCAGGTCTCTCACTTATATGGAAAAGGGCAAAGCATAGGCCAGTGCTACTTTTTTCAAAACGCTAATCCCAGAGCTGGAGAAGATTAAGGATAATAGGAATCAATATTTTGACTTGAAAAACAAATAGCAGGAATTGAATAATCTCTATGGAGTTGTCTCCTGGTTAGACAAAATAATGTGCAGCTATAGAGTTAATTCAATAGTTCAATAATCTCAGCGATTGCCGTGCAAGAAAATAAGGCTCTGAGTTTATTCGATTCAGTAAAATTCTGCTTGATGCACCCGATAAGTTTTTAAGTCTCAGTCTTGAAAGACATTTCTGCTATCCAAAGATATGTGCGTACTATCTAAAGAGATAAATCCCTATGCTATTTAGATAAGTTTTAGATATGGAAAGCCTCAATAAAAACGCTGTATACACGTAATGCAAAATTGATAAATGTCTGTTTTTAGGATTAGTCACTCTTGATAGGATGGCTGTATACACGCAATACGCAAATTAGACATCACTTATTACGTTAGAGGCAGCATGTAGCATCACGATGGAGATAGCAACAATTGCCCTTCTAAGCCTGACGAATTTGATACGAAAAACCAAAGCAGTTTGATGATTTTTGGAGCGCTCAGCGCCCCAAAAATCATCAAACTGCGTCAGCCCTGCCTTCAGGATCTACACGCAAGCGGCGAAAATTTTATCCAGCAGGCTATTGAGCGATCGCTCGACCCATTTCAACCCCTGGTTCCCGATATAGCGCTACGCGCTCAGATAGAACCCAATCATTTTTTGAAAGCCCCGCGTCGCGGGGCTTTCAAAAAATGA
>JBCBSL010000281.1:0-8217 GCA_039819145.1 Cyanobacteria bacterium J06638_22 | reverse complement strand
CGGGCTTAGCCCGCCGCCCCTCTCTCTGGGATTTTATTTTCTGGCTAATCCCTAAAGCATGGGACTGAAGTATTTTGTTGATGGTGCGGGCGCGATGGGCTGATGCATCCACACCATCAACGAGTCTAGTCAGCGAGTCTAGTCAGGATGATGCCAAATTTACGTAAGTCCTGGCTCCATTCTAGGATTTAGAGTGGCTACTTCTACTAAACTGACGGGTCAAAGACTCCCCCCAGAGCCTCGTGGTGGTCGGCTTCGACCGCATTATAAAACCGCTTGAGGAAGTCAGGGATAGCACTTTGGATACGCTCCCAACTAGGAATAAACGGCGTTTCCATCGGATTTTCCAAAAACAAGTCCCCCGCCCGCATGATGCTTTCGGTAAAGGTTTCGACTGCTTGTTCTTCGACATGGCGATCGAATTCAAGCCCATTCATTAACGCATCGTTCTGATAGGAGGCAACCATGTCTAGTGCTGTCCGATAGTACGTTGCTTTGACGGTGCGGAAGGTTTCACTGGTAAGCACACATCCTTTGGTCGCCAGCTTACGAAAGATGGACTTTGTAATGTCGATGCTCATTTTTGACAGCCCAGCCGTGGGGTTGTCGGCAGACAGTGGTTGATGTTTGTGGTCGTAAATATCCATGATTTCCGCTTGGCAAATTCGCAAGGCGGCATGGTTACGGGAAATCTCTGACAAAATGCCCACTTCTAAACCCCAATCGCTCGGAATGCGCAAGCCAGGAATGATGTGTGTCCGTAGGGCAAACTCGCCAGATAGGGGATAACGAAAGCTATCGAGATATTCCAAATATTCATTGGTGCCGATCGCCACCTTGAGGGCACGCAGAAGAGGCGTTACCAGCAATCGGGTCACACGGCCTTTGAGGCGATCGCCCCCAATCCGCGCGTAGTAGCCTTTGCAAAACCGATAGTCGAACTGCACATTGGCGATGGGGTAGATCAATCGGGCTAGCAGGCTGCGATCATAAGTCTTGATATCACAGTCATGGAGGGCAACCCCATCGGCTCGTTCTGAGGCCAGCACATACCCCAGGCAGTACCAGACATTGCGCCCCTTGCCCATTTGTTTGGGTGCAAGCCCATGATCAGCTAATTCCTGATCCAGTGCCTTGAGGCGAGGACCATCATTCCACAGGATTCGATAATGTTGGGGCAGATCTTTGAAATACTGACTGGCATACTGCCACTGTTCGGCGTCAGCCCGATCCAGCCCAATAATAATTTGATTTAAGTAGGGAACCTTCTGTAGCTCAGCAAGAATGTTTCCCATTGCAGCCGTTTCTAATTCGCTAAACAAGGACGGCAGAATCAACCCCATCCGAAACTGCGACGAGAACTCCAGCAAATCGGCTTCCAAATTTTCGGTCGATCGTTTCACCAAGTTGTGTAGCGTGGTGATGGATCCATGTTGATAGAAATCCGCCATTTTTGTTGATTTCCTCTATTTGCGTTGCAATCCACATTCATGACGCCGATTCAGGAGAGGCAGGGGATAAACCGACCCACCACAAGCAGATGTGGGACAAGACGTGGGCGATCGCCATATCGGCTATGACTAGACAGATGCAACCGGACTCTATGACCTACTTGGAGCGTCATCTGCGCGACAAACCCACATGCCACTATGAAAATACAGGGTTTTGGTCGCGCTGTTTGTTCCTAAAGGCGCAAAGTCGCTGAAACGCTTGTGCATCCAGCCATTTATGGCTGGTCGACGTCCTAGTTCTCCTCTGCTCCATAACGAGAACCACATCTAACCAATGCGCTCTGCTAACTCAAGCCAATATTCGGTCGCTGTATCAATGCGTTCGCTCAGGGCGGCTAGCTGTTCCGTTAGAGCCTGAAGTTCCTCGAAATCGCTGGGGGGATTGCTGTAAAGGAGGGCTTCCAAGTCTGCTTTTTCCTGCTCCATTTGAGGGATCTTTACTTCCAAGTCTTCATACTCGCGCTTTTCTTTGTAAGAAAGTTTCCGAGGTTTATTGTCTGGAGAAGCAGACGTAGATTTGGATGTTTTTTCCTTTGCTTTGGGTTGCTTTTCAATCGTTTTCGTTTGTTTATCCGTTGCCTTTTCGTCGGCTTGTTTGAAGTCTAGATACATGGAGTAATTGCCAGGGTATTGGCGAATATTACCTTCTGCTTCAAAGGCAAAGATGGTATCAACCGTGCGATCGAGGAAGTAGCGATCGTGAGATACGACAATCACACACCCGTTGAAATCTTCGAGATAATCTTCGAGAACGGCCAGGGTTTGCACATCCAAATCATTGGTTGGCTCGTCCAAAATCAACACATTGGGTGCTCTCATTAGCACGCGCAACAGGAATAGGCGTCGCCGTTCCCCGCCCGATAGCTTACTAATGGGGGCATATTGTTGGTTGGGCGGAAAGAGGAAGCGCTCCAGCATTTGAGATGCGGTGATGATGCTCCCATCATTCGTCTTCACTAACTCGGCAATGCTTTTGAGATAATCAATCACCCGATCCTTTTCATTCAGGTTCACATCATCGGAATGTTGATCGAAATAGCCAATGTGGATCGTTGAGCCAATTTCAACCTTACCCGCATCCGGCTCAATGCGTCCGGTGATGATGTCCATTAGGGTGGATTTTCCAACCCCATTTCCACCAATAATTCCCACCCGATCGCCAGGGTTGAAAAGATAAGAGAAGTCTTTGATTAGTGTGCGATCGCCATATCCCTTATCAACATGTTCCAGGGAAATGACCTTCTTCCCGATGCGCCGCCCAACGGTGGAAATATCCACTTTCCCTTGAGCTTGCTTAAACTCCTGGTTTTGCATGTCGTGGATGCGATCGATGCGAGCTTTTTGCTTAGTGCTGCGCGCTTTTGGGCCTCGTTTCAGCCATTCCAGTTCGCGCCGCAATACCCCAGCATGTTTGCGTTGTGTGCTGGCTTCAGCTTCTTCAGCTTCGGCTTTTTTCCCCAGGTAGTAAGCATAGTTGCCGGAGTAGCCGTAGATGTCGCCCCGGTCAATTTCGAGGATGCGATTGGTGACGCGATCGAGGAAGTAGCGATCGTGGGTGATGAGTAACAAGGCCCCGCGAAATCGATTGAGATAGCTTTGCAACCACTCTACAGACAGAGCATCTAGATGGTTGGTGGGCTCATCCATTAGCAGCAAGTCGGGGTCGGAAAGCAGGGCGGTGGCGATCGCGATCCGCTTTCGATAGCCTCCGGACAGATCCCCCACTCGCGCTTCGAAGTCCTCAATTCCCAGTTGGCTCAGCACATTTTTGGCATTGGTTTCTAAATCCCATGCACCCACCGCATCAATTTTTTCGGTCACCTTTGAGAGTTGGGTCAGCAGGGAGTCGGCTTGCTCAGGATGTTTGGCCATACGATGGGATAGGTCTTCATATTCCCGAATGAGCGCCATCTGTTCACCACTGTCGGCAAATACCTGCTCCAGCACAGTATGGTCATCATCTACATCCGGCTGTTGGGGCAAGTACACAATTTTGGCTCCGGCATTCTGCCAGATGTCACCGCCATCCACAGGCTCCATCCCCGCAATCATCTTCAGCAGCGTCGATTTTCCCGAACCGTTGATGCCAATCAGTCCTACTTTGTCCCCTTCTTCCAAACTGAAGCTGGCATCACGCAGAATCTCTTTGATGCCGAAGTCTTTTTTGAGCGATCGCGCTGAATAGAGCGTCATACGGAAAAACCAGAGTGAAGAGGGTAACCAACTTCTCAGTTTAACCCCCTATTCCGGCAGCCGTTGAATCTGACCTGTGAACTCTACCCATCCGCTAAGAACCCATACCAAAAATTTTTTGAAGCCCCCGTTCAACGGGGGCTTCAAAAAATTTTTGGTTCTGTTTTCAAAGTCTCGATAGTCGCTAGCGTTGGGGAAAGAGCGATCGCCAACTTTCGTCATCCACAGACCCATGACGAAACATCCAGAAGGTCGTTTCCCAAGAGAAAAACGATACGCCGTCATAGCCTGCCGAACGCACCACCTCGACCTGCTGCTGAATCGTTTCCATCGGAGTGGCATCAAGGAACGGCCCCGTGTAGAGTCCGATGCTGAGGGGAATGGAAGAGGCGATCGCACCCAAACCCTCACTATTCAGAGATGCGCTAAATGTCTCAACAGAATCGCGATAGACCTGCACCACCACCTCATCGACCCAGCCTTCTTCCACCCAACGTCGCCAATCTTGGAGATAGTTGCGGTAGGCAAAATCGGGAGGATTGGGCGATAGGGAAACGACGGCCTCCGGTCGCACCGCCTTGACCGCTTGAGAAATATCACGAAACAGCAGCGAAATCTTGTCAGCTCGCCACCGCACCCACTCCGCGTTGGTTAGATCGGTAGGCGGCGCTGCCCCACCATGCTCCTGTCGATACAGTGCCACCGTTTCATCGTCATAGCCAAACGCCACGGGCAATCCGAAATGGTCATCCAGTTGAATGCCATCGACCTCGTATTGCTCCACAGCCTCGACGATCAAATCAACCAAAAACTGTCGCACTTCGGGTTTGAAGGGGTTGAGCCAAGCCTGGTTGCCACCAGCCACTTCCAGTTGCAGATTTTGCAGCACTTTGGGAAGTCGAGAACTTGGCTGCATCGGCGCTGCGACGGACTGCCCTTGTTGATTCACCGTCAACCAATCGGGATGCGCCTGAGCCAGCGCCGAACTGGTGGGAATCATCAGCCCATACTCGAACCAAGGAATCAGCCGTAAATGCTGACGATGTGCCTGATGCACCCATTCTCTAACCGGATCCTGGAAGGGAAGGAGTGGTAGAGACGTCAGTGGATCGTGTCGTCGCCCACTTGCCGCTTGCAAGACTTGGCTGGAATGCAGTGTGTAGCCTCGATTCCAAACCGCTGGGTAGACCGTGTTGAGATGATGCTGCGCGAGTTTGCCAACCGTTTCATCCAAGCGGGTTGTGTAATACATCAGCGCAGACCCCAGATTCGTAATCCAGACACCCCGCATCTCTGCCATTTGGGGTTGTCCGGTTACGCTAGGGAATTGCCACTGGGTGATAACTAACCAGACCGTTGCAAGGGCGAGTAAAAATCTGAACAGCCATTTCCGGCATCGATGCTGTCGTCGTTTTGGCATAACCTGACAGGCTCCCAACAACACAGATGCTTGGATCTACAGGGCGATCGCATTCGATTTCTCAAATTTTTTGTCTATTCGGCGTTAGATTTCTGCGAGCGATCGCTCAATCAACCGTCTTGCCAGGGTTTGCGTTCCAGTATGGGCATAGTATTTTACGGCGATGTCGAGGAACGCACCCGCATAGTTCAGCTTGTCTTTCGAGATTTCGACCGCAGAACTGAGAGTATCCAGCACCTTGTCTTGGGTGAGTTCGTTATCTGCAACGAAACTGCCCATCCAATCTTTTACAGAGTCGAAACTTTCCCAAATAAAGTTGCGTTTACTGCTCGTATCATTTCCGGGAATCAGGTCATTGATCCCTTTAAAGGTTTGGTTTTTCTCTAAATCATCGGATGGAGCACGATGAACGGTTTGCATGACCTTGTCGATGAAGGGTGCACCCAAAGGAATGAGACCATCGAAGCAAACCAGGGCGGCCATGCGCATACGCGCCTCACTGCCGTAGTCAGCCAACGCTTCTAGAAAATCCCCAATGCTGTCACCGGGGATGCCGTTAATTTGGCAAAAGGCCACAACTTCTGCAACCAACTTGACGGCTAAATCGATGCTCTGGGCTTGTTCGGGTTTGGGTGTCAATTTACTAACCAGATTGCCCAAAATAGGAATGTTGTCGCTGATTTGGTTGGCGATCGCCGCTGTCCCCAGTGCGCCCGATGCATTATCTACCGTATGGTACAACCACATGGCCCGTTGATAGCCTTCAGACTTGTCATTGAACAGGTACACCGCCCGTTCGCCAATGGCCTGCACCATCGCCTCATCGGTTTCTCCCGTCAGGGTTCTGATAGTCTCGGTAAAGCCAACCAGGTTTTCCCATTTGCCTGGAACCAGCGTATCCAGCGCTTTGAGGGCATTGACCGTGATCCCACCCTTAGGCAGTTCATCCACATATTGATAAATGGTTTTGCTCATGGTCCGTGCCCTCCTTACTCAGGCTCGATACAAGATGCGTTTCTAAATGAATGTAGGAAAATGGCAGATTTGGCAGCATTTCCAAGCAATGGGCAAATAGCGTTATTGGAGCGCCGCAAGAGCGGCAAGGTCAAACTTTTGTAGCCACTCGCGCCGTGTCTGGGCATCGAACATGGGATCCCGTGAAATCGCTTTCACCTGGTAGCGATCGCCCACGAGCACGCCTGTTTGTGTATCACCAATATCGAGCACTGGGTATCCGTCTAACATCTCAGTGCTACTCCCATACTTCTGAGCCGCTGTAGGCAGGCTGATCGTATCCGAAATCGCAAGGAGCCCAATGTCTTCGCCCTCATACTTGAGTTTCGCTTCAGCGAACCCTTGCTTTTCCTGAGAGAAAACCAGATCATACCCGCCGCCCGAACGGGGGAAAAAGCGATTAAACTCTCCACCCTTTTGGGCCTCATCCGCTACGGCTGGGGCGGCTCCCTGCTCAGTACTTTCCTGCTGAGCATCCGCAAAGGGTGAAGTGTCGATTTGGCTACACCCAACGGACACTACGAGCAATAGGGATAGGAGAAGAACCGTCAGCGTCTTACGCCAGTGAGCAAGTTTCGTCATAGTGACCCGCTTAATCATAGTGACCTGTTCAAGGGTGGCTTGTTTAGGAGAACAACCTGTTTAGGAGAAAAGTAATGAAGAGAAATTGAAAGAGCAGAACGCTAACCCAAATCAAATTCCTTATGCCAAGGCAGATTCTACTGGATGAATCCTCCTCTCCGAAAATATGCAATGTTTTTTATCGTGGACATCTATCGTGGACGATGATGCACGGCTATGGATGCCCCTGCTTCAGAGGTTTTTGCGGCATGATTGGGATATAGCACGGCTATCAGTCATAGCATGGCTATCGGTGTAGTTGGAGGACGCAGGATGCGATCGCCCTTTCCTGGTATGAATCCCTATTGGGAATCTGCGGAATTCTTGGTCAGAAGTCCACAGTCGGTTGATCGTAGGCATTGCTGACGAACTCTCCGAACACTTGAGCGAGAACTATCGTCTTGCGATTGAAAAGCGAACCTATTGGGACACCAGTAATCCCAGTTTGACGGTGGATATTCCTGATGTTTCAGTGGTAACTCAGCAAACCGATATGCCTCAGCAAACTGAAACTAGCCCCGAAACCGCCACTACAACTCTAGTTACCCAACAACCAACCACTGTCACTCTTCCTATCCCAGAAGAAATACAGGAACGTTATCTGGAAATCCGAGAGGTTGCTACTGGGGCTGTTATCACAACCGTTGAAGTGTTGTCTCCGAAAAACAAACGCTCGGGGGAAGGGCGGCGCAGCTATGAACGGAAACGCAATCAGGTATTGAACAGCTTGACCCACTTGATGGAGATTTACTTGCTACGGGAGGGAGAGGCTCTGCCTTTTTATGGCGGCGGCCAGTCAGATTATCGAATCCTGATTAGCCGGAGCGATCGCTGCCCTTCAGGACAGCTCTATGCCTTTAATGTGCGGCAACCGATCCCTGTGGTTGCAGTTCCCCTAGCAGCAGAGAATGAGGAAATCTTGCTGAATCTTCAGACCGTTCTTCATCGGCTGTATCAACGCGGGCGTTACCATCTGGCGATCGATTATCAGAAGTCGCCACAACCATCATTCTCCAAGGAGGAGACAGAGTGGATGGACACTCTACTCGAGGAAGCAGGTGTCCGATCGTGACGCTGACTGTCTCCGTCAGCAGCAGCTTTCAGCTTCGGCATGATGTTGGCGATCGCGCGTATGGGGCTGGCCGAAGTCAATATCAGGCCCAACGGGCACAATCCGGCTTGGATTCAGCTCTGGCAACCCGGCGTAGTAGAGTTGCTTCACATGGTCAACACGGCACCATTCCCGCACACCGGGTTGTTGATAGAGATCGTGGCAGTAGTCCCAGAGGTTAGGGAATTCCACCAATCGTTTGCGATTGCATTTGAATAGACCGTGATAGGCCAGGTCAAACGTATGTGATTAGCGTGAGGCTGAGGGTAGTGGGTGAAGTGGGCCTAGCCTGGGCGATGCGGTCAATAAAGGAATGGCCCTGTTGCTGGTCTGTCGCAGCCAAGGAC
>JBCBSL010000280.1:0-8231 GCA_039819145.1 Cyanobacteria bacterium J06638_22 | reverse complement strand
GGAATGTCGGAGCGAAACCCAACCCAGAGGACGCGCCCCGCCAACTCGGGAGAATCAGCCAACGCCTTGAGCTGATTCACATACACGTCTTCCCCAAACAGCGCTTTGCCCCCGATGAGGGCATGGACGCCGGGTAACTCGCGCAGGGCTTCGAGCAAAACATGCTGCCCTTTCCAGTAGGACAATCGACTGAAGCTCCCAACCAGTGGGGTTTCAGCATCTATCCCAATCTCGGTACGAATCGCCTGAGTTTGCTCTGGTGGAATGTCTTCAAACCGCTGGACTGACATCCCGTTGTAAACCAACCGCACCCGCTCCGGCTTCCCGCCCGCATCGACAAAGGCGGCTCCGGTGGCCTTGGAATTGACAATCACTTGGCTGGCTTGGGTGTTGGCCAGAGTAACCGCAAGGCGACGGTTGAGGCGGCTAAAGTGCGAAGCGGTAATGATGTCGCGCAGGTGCCAGACGACGGGCGGTGCCCCCATCCAGCGGGCGATCGCCGCCGCGACAAAGGCTTTCTGGGAGTTGGCGTGAATCAAGTCAAAGCCTTGGCTTTGCTGGCGAATCTGTTGCGCCATCGACCAAAGGGCTGGAAACGCCGCAAGGGCACTGAGTTTACTGGACGCCCGCACCGACAACAACGCGCTACTGGCCAGAATCACCTTTACGTCTACTCCATCCGCTTCCAGGCGATCGCCCAAAGGACCATGGTCAAACAGCAAAACCCGGCTGGTGTCGCGATAGGCAACGGCCAAATCGAGCAAGCTCAGTTCTGCACCGCTCAATACCACCGCATGGTTGACGAACAAAATCCGATGGCGGGGGGACGGATCGGTGGACAGAGATGCGGTCATGGGGATTTGCCCTCCTGCGCAGCAGCGTAGATCGTCTGGAGCTTTTGCGCGATGATGGGCCACGCAAAGTTGTCCTGAATATAGGTTTGGCACGCCTCCTGGGAGGGGAGCGATCGCCTGCCATCGAACGCATCGAGGATGCCCTGACTCAGATGTTCCACCCCACATCCCTCTAGCACCAAATCGGGAGAGAAGGGGTACAAAATTTCAGGGATGCCGCCAACGGGGGTTCCCAAAACAGGAGTTCCCGCCGCCAAAGACTCCACCACAATCAACCCAAAGCCTTCCAAGGCCACGGTTGGGACGATGGAAAAATCAGCGGCGCGATAGATGAAGGGCAATTGCTCGTCGGGTACATAGCCCAGCAGATCCACTTGGTCGTCAACTCCAAGCTCTGCGATTTGGGTTTGCAGGGATTCTTGCAACGCCCCCTTCCCGGCAATTTTGAGCTGCACGTCCGGATGGGTGGCTTTGACCTGGGCGATCGCCCGCACCAAATTTTCGAGCCCCATCCGTTTTGCCAGTCGGCGGACGGCCACGATGGTGGGGCGATCGCTATCCCAGCCCAGCTTTTGGCGAGCTTCCGTTCGTGACAGAGAGGTGTGAAAGCGATCGGGGTTGACCCCGCCGGGCACGATCTGAATTTTGTCGAGGGGAACCCCATAGTCCTCATGCAGAATGGTTTGAAACGCTTTGGATAAAACAACGAACACTGTCGCGCGGCGATAGCAAGTTTGCTCCAGCCATTTTTTGAACTGGGTAGCGATGGCGTTGGTGCCCTCCGCTTGGCTTTCCAACGCCCAGGGACCATGGAAATGCACCACAAGGGGGCGATCGCCCAGTTGCATCAACACCGGAAAGGTGTAGAGCGCAAAGTGGGATACCACGACATCTGCCTGGCTCACATGGGTAGGGAGCGATCGTCGTACTCCCTGCCAGCGGTTCAGCAACGACGCTTGCGATGGGGCGAAGGCCGAGACCAAGCCCTCCGAGCCAGTTGCCACTTGCGCTGTCCCAGCCACCAGGCCATGAACCGTGACACCCGCCTTCGGCAAGTAATGTAGGCAATCATAGAAGTACCGATTCAATCCGCCCGGCTCTTCTGGAAACCAGCCTTTTCCCAATTGCACGATCGCCAAAGCAGCTCCACTCAAAGCGCTTCCTCCTTGGCCCCACGGGACTCACGGAGGTTTGCGATTTGGGTCGCCATTTCCTGTTGCCGTTGGTGCCGCTGATAGACCGTATGCTTGCGGGCTGCCATGCCAAACCCTAAAAAGCCCCACATCATCATTCCCGCTAACCCGAGCATGAACGGACCTAAGGACAAAATGGCAAAAAAGCTAAGGGTTATGGCCCGAGCCCCACTCGCAAAGGCATCATAGCGCCCCTCATCCCCACGAAACTGGTTGAAGAGCAGCATGAGCATGCCCCCGATGTAGGGTACCCCACCAAACCAGCCCAGGGTAAAAAAGGTGTCGAGAATGCCGCTATCCAACGCCACCCGCTCCAGTTGCCCGTTGGCCTGGATCACCCACGTACTGCCTAATCCTTGCCCTAGCAGTCCGGAGAGGGCAGTATCCAGGTTCTCGCTGTAGGTTTCGGCTCTGGCCTCATAGCTGCTGTCATCTTGAATGGTGGTAAAGCTTTCCAGGCGATCGCCAATGACGTCATTAAACGGCTCGATCATCGTCAGCGGCACCACACATAGCGCCATCACCACGATGGTGGCGAACAGCTTGATCTGTAAGCTGGACTTCAGCGAAACGATCAGGGTCAGCAACCCTACAATCCAACCGGCCCAGGCCGCCCGCACCAGTGACAACAGCAGCGCCAGGTAGCCAACCCCTGCCGCTGGCCAGCGCCAAGGGCTTTGACAAATAAACAGCAGCAACGTGATGCCCATCATCACACAGCCAAAGGGGGGCGGCGAGTTCATCGTGCTCCAGACCCGAATTTGCTGCGGCTCTGGCAAACCAAACGAGATATTCCCCACCGATTCAAGCCAGTAGGTATCCCAGGCGGGAGCCACCATGTATTGGTAAATTCCGTAGGCCCCGGCCAGGAACGCAATCCAGATAAACACCGTTTGAGTGGTGCGGCGCAGCGCCGGGTACTGCCGCCAGTAGGTCGAAATATGCAACCCAAACAAGATCGGTGGCATCCAGTCCAGAAACGTGCGCGCCACGGCAGTTGCCGGATTGTTCAGCGCTCCCACTAAGAACGCGAAAAAGACAGCCCCCCCCGCCATGATGAAGGGAATATCCCCAGTGCGATGGACTTTTGGGAACTGCCGAAACAGCGTAATAATACAGACCAGCGTCACCAGATAGGGAGCGGTTAGCATCAAGCTCAACTCGTCATAATCCCCCCGGTAGTAGTCGGCCAAGCGACGTAGTAGGGGGGTAAAACACCAAACCCACCAATTAAAGTTGATGTAGAAGATGGGATGAAAGAAATAGAGGTAAACCGCAACCAGGGTGCTGCCAGCAGGAAACGCCAGACGCATCAACGATCCGGCTCCAGCAATGGATCCCAGCGTGGTTATCAGAAACAGCCCGACCACCAGCACCCAAGCCACGGCGGGTTGCTCTAGCAACGAGGGTTTGCCATAGGCGGTCGAGGAGGATGCGGGTGCGGAAAGCGGAGGAGTCATGGTTTACCGTCGGTGAGGTTTGGGTTAGACGTTGCAGCCATCCGTCACGAAGGGCTCCATCACGAAGCACAGAATGATCACGAGGAGGAAGACGGCGGGACGGATAGAGCCGCGCCGTCTTGGGGGGAGCGATCGCTGGGAGGCCGTCTCCAAGTTTGGAAACCCTCCCAGCGCCCTTTGAGCGAGATCACCAGCTTGCGCCCAGCAAAGCCCCCATCTTTGAGCAAAAAGCGTAGCCATTGCACCAGCCCAAAGGCTTTGCGCGTGCCCACTAGAAACGCCCAGAGGAGGAACACAATCCGTCGCCACGGCGAGAGGTAGTCGAGGAGGGCGATCGTTTCATTATGAACCGCGTTGAAAAAAGCGGTTTCGTTGAACTGGTCGCGCTGGTCTTCATCAAACCGCTGGGCTTGATAGTGATCGATATCAGCCGCTGGGTCGTAAATGAGCTTCCAACCCCGTCGTTTGACCGCCAAGCTAAAGGCCAAATCGTTGTGAACCTGCGCTCCGGCACCCCGGAGGCGGGTGTCAAATTTGGCCGTGGCGATCGCCTGCCGGCGGTAGCTCATGTTTGCCCCCTTCAGGATTTCCACTTCCCGGGGTTCCCCAAAGCCGAGGTTGTGCCGCCCAACAACGCGCCCAAACCACTGCACCCGGCCAACAACGGCACTTTTACCATCGTCCCGGTCAGTACCGCCCACATAGAGCCAATCGCGACCACCAACGCCACCTACCGCATCGTCGCGCTCAAAATGATAGGCGATGCGTTCGAGCCAGTGAGGCCGGGGAGCCGCATCATCGTCGGTAATGGCAATGATGTCCCCCCGCGCCGCTGCCAGTCCGGTGTTCAATGCTGCCACTTGGCCAGGAATCGTCACACTGACGGTGCGCAGGGGCAACTGATCCGATGGGAGGGAGGCGATCGCCTCCCAGGTGTCACGGTCAGAATCTCGCACCACAATCAGCACGTCATCGGGCGATCGACTTTGCTTTGTCAGTGCCTCCAAACACCGCAAAAGATCCTGGGGGCGACGATAGGTTGGAATCAGAACCGTAATGTTCATAGGGCAAATGAAATCACCAAACGGCTAGAGCATATTGACATTCGAGATCTTGAGAATATCCGCCCAGGAGTTGAGAGAGGTTCGACGGAGAAGATAAAACGTCGTATGGATGTAGTAGATCGCGGTAAACGCCATGAGCTTTAGCGCATTGGGGAACAGGTATTTATAGCGTTTTACCCCGATATACAACCGACTTGCTGCCACGTAGATTTCATAATTCGTTAGGGCTCCTTTTGTGGCCAACGGCATGGTCGAGTTTTGAAAACAAATATCCGATACCTTCAAGTCGGGATAATAAGCCATCTTGTATCCACATTTAATCGCCCGCAACGAAAGCTCAATATCTTCCTGACCCAAAAAGATATTTTCATCCCATTGTTCCTTATCTAAAAAAGCTCGTGGAAAGAGCGTGGCATAAAGGTTCACGACTTGCGGCAAACCTGGTTTCCAGGGGCAAAAATAGCCTCTAAACGTCACACCCAAAGGGCCAATATCCTCTGGACTGAACTCATTGCGATTATCTCCTGTAATGACAGTCCAATCGCGTTCTCCTTCGGGCAACTCGAAGTAGTGTTGAGCCGCTCGTTCGAACATATCGGGCTCAACACAAATGTCATCCGCGATAAAAATAACGCGATCCGCATCCGGAGGAACCGCATTCAGGGCGTTATTGCGATTACTCGAGACACCACTATGGGTGCCTTCTAAATAGAGCGTGTTGGGATACTGCTCTACCGTCTTTTGATTTCGTTGTTGAATATCAGGTTCAACCGAATTATCTGAAACAATGACTTTGTAAGGGGTAGCAGTTGATTTCCATAGTGCAGTTAAACATAGATCCAATTCTTTAGGACGATTCATCGTCGTAATACAAACGGCTATTTTCATGATTAATTAACCCTGGGAGTCAGACTAGAAGTACAAAATATTGTCAAAGTAGGGGCGAATAAACGCCACGAAACGAGCCTATTACTTTAGACGTCGCTTTTTATTGAAGGCTGCTTAAGCAACCTTGGGGAGAGTTAATTTTTCATCCGCAGTGCGGATGAAAAATTAATGGTTCCAACAAACGCTTAGCCAAACCAGTTTTTAGAACTGGCATGCAATTTTGGCGGGCAAGTAGCTCACAAAACAAGCGGCTAAGGTCCTCAAACTAAAGTGGGTTTTCAATGCTCGCCAAAAGTGAGGACGAGCACTTTGGAGATGTTGCATTCGCATTAAAGCAATTCCTACAGTTGTCATATCATGGGCAAGTTTCCGTTTCAAAAAGGGTCGCAACTCAGACAGGTGATCATCAGCAGAGAAAGTTTCATAGCAAAAGACACTCGATTTCGCTTTGGCAAGCTTGGCCTCAGCGCTTTGGCGTCCGCTTTGCATCGTGACCGTTTGGCTATGCTCTCGATAGAGGGTTAGCCGCTTCGGTACATAGTAGGCTCCATAGCCTCGGGTGCTATGGAGGTAGGCCACGTAGGTATCCCACAACGATCCAACATCGGATGGAATGCTGCCCCAATCAATGGCATCCCGACGCATGACAGCGGCGATCGCAGGGGACACCGATCGTGAGATCAAAAACAACTCGTAGAAAGGCGCATAAAGCCCTTCTTTTAGATGAATCCGTCCATAGGTTTGGGAACATTCTTCGGTCTTTTCTGGATCAACTTGGCTATGTTCATCCATGACGTAATGATCACAGAACGCAACCGAAACCATGGAGTTCTGTTCTAAGGGTGGGATCATCTCTTCCAAGAAATGTTCCGTCCATTTATCATCATCCAGCAAACAGGCAATGTACTTCCCCTGTGCCCGTTTGAAGCTGTTCACAACATTCGCTAGCATCCCAACATTCGTATCATTACGAGAAAATTTAATCCGCGGATCATTGAACGCTTCAATAATGGGAAGGGGGTTGGTTTGACTGCAGTTGTCGGAAACGATGATCTCGATGTTTTGATAGGTTTGGCTGATCGCACTGGCGATCGCCTCCCGGAGATACTCCGGGCGATTATAGGTCGGCGTAATCACGCTGACTAACGGCTGTTCTGGAGTTGTTTGTGTCACCGACGACATCATGATTTCCTTTTCCAGTTTTCTTCCAATGTATCTAGTAAGGGACTAAGAACGCTGTGAAAGTGTGGTTTTGAGATAGCGTAAATCATCGAGCGTAATCAACAAGTTGGGGGGAGCCACCTTGAAAATGAGGGGGTAGCACGCCATGACGAGAAAGAAGCGAATGGAGGTGGAGGTTAACAATGCTAAACCTGCGCCAATCAATCCATAGCGAGGGATCAACACCAACATCAAGGGAACGGTAATACTCAATCCAAACCCTTGGAGCAGGGTAACAATCCCAGGCCGACCCGCTGCCATAAATGACTTGGCTAACAGCCAATTGGTCCCACTAATTAAAATCTCGACCAGCAGGATGCGGAAAATCGTTGTAGCGGCTACAAATTCCTCACCGTAGAGGAGCCCCAGGAAGAATGGCCCCAGAAACATGAGGGGAATAACACAGAGCAAGGTGAGCATCGTGCTGATTCGGACAGCGCGTCCAGTCAGAGCCACAATTTCATTGACCGGGCGGGCAGATGCTTTGGGAAGCAACACCGTATCAATGGCCGATTCAAAGGTATTCAACATCCGAGATAGGCTCATCGCAACGGTGTAGAGACCCATGGACGTTGCATTCAGCATACCCACAACCAGGGCTTGGCCGATTTTTCCAGATAGTGAACCAATGAGGTCAATACCATAGGCTTTGACGCCATAGCCCAGCAGCAGTTGCGCGGTTTCTCGCACTTTTGAGAACTTGAATGGATAGCGCGATCGCAACCGCAGAAACATCCAGATACCGATGGGCACCGAAGGAATGACATAGGTAATACCAAAGGCGATCGGACTCCGAACCCCAAGGGCAATGAGAATCAGCAGTGCTGCCAGGGTGGTCAGGGGTACAAAGTAGCGGAGCTGATTGGAGAAGGTAAACTCATCGCGGGCTTCAAAGGCCGCAACAAAGACCAAACCCAGCAGAGACAACGGAGCCGTCAACATAAATAGCTGGGCAGCACGGATCAACTCCGGAGAATACTGGGACAACCAAATCGGCAGGAAAAAGACTCCGATGCCCGTCGCCACCAAGCCAAGAAAGATAGAAACCAGAACGGATGTAGAGTACAGTTCCGATTTTCGATCTGGATATTTTTTGAGGTTATAGAGCAGGGCTTGGGGAACACCCAGAGTGAGCGCGTAGGCCAGAAATTGCGGCCACAGGATGATAGCAGCCAATTCTCCACGCCCTTGGGTTCCGAGATAACGGGCGGTGATAATGCCCGTGCCCATGTTGATAGCAAGAATACAGATTTTTACGAGAAACGTTTGGATAGCGGCTGTGGAGGCCTTCTGTCCATTGAGGAGTGAACCAACACGGCTGATCACGTTCGATAACATTCAAAGCTCTCCTAAACAGAACCGATGGGCGATCCGGGTACAGGGGCAAGCAGCAGGGATGAGGGGAGGGGCAAGCGTCCCTCCGGCATTTCGCCACGCCCCTGAGAACCCAAACCTCGCGCAGTAAGAATCTCGATTCCCCTATTGATTGTTAAAGTGCCAGTTTTAGCAACAAACGCTTGTATGGCCGCGGTAGATCCTTTCCGTCCATCT
>JBCBSL010000279.1:0-8249 GCA_039819145.1 Cyanobacteria bacterium J06638_22 | reverse complement strand
TAACGCCGATGCGACGCTTTAATCAGATCCACCAGGCCATATGTGAAAAGAATTTAGGGAGATACGGCGGAAAGATAGTGTGCTGTAGGATGCTTTGAACGGGAGCAGAGTTTGGGTGGGCGATCGCCTGAAATGCTTTTCACATATGGCCTGGTGGATCTGATTAAAGCGTCGCATCGGCGTTAAGAATCTGCCCTTGCTCACGTCGGTCTGTTCATCCAGGATTGCCCCTTTTGAGACGGTTTCTATTACGGTTCTTATTGATGCCCTACCATTGGATTTTCTTCTATTTATCATTGGTGATCTGGTTTTGATCAGATTTTGTTTTGATCGGATTTTGATCGAACGCATGCCAGATCACAATGGCCAGGTGTTTCGATTCTCGTTGCCACTACTACCATTGGTAGCTGTTTGAAAGCATTGGAATGTGCAATATGACTGGTTTGACCCCTGCAACTCGTCGTCGGCTCCTGAAATTGCGTCAGGTTCCTAGTGTTTGGGAGGGCGATCGCCGTTTACTCGGTTCCAACGCACGCAACCCCTTGCTCGGTGGCGAGAGTCCAGAGGTATCTGGAGACTGTGTGCTCTGGGTCGATGGGGTGGATGAGTCAGTGCGAGCGATCGACATGATCCCCTCCGAGTCTGGCCCCGAAGCAATTGTGCGTACCCTGCTTAAGGCGATGGAAACCCCTACAGGACCTCACGCCCAGCCCGCTCGCCCCCAACGCATTATGGTATGCAATCGCGAGATGCAATTCTTCTTGCGAGGGGTGCTGCAAGACCTCGACATTGCTGTGGAATACACTGCCGATCTGCCCCTTATCGACGAGATTTTCCAGAGCTTGCAGGAATTTGCCGGGAAAGTGACCCCCCAACTGCCTGAGAAGCAAGCCGATCGGCTGGAGCAGTTAGCCTACGACGTTTGGCAGGATGCACCCTGGGAGAATCTAGATGAGGAAAAAATCTTCTCTGTCCGTCTCAACTATCGTGATGTCGATACGCTCTATGTTTCCATTCTGGGCTTGCTGGGGATGGAGTATGGCTTGTTGATGTATCGCTCCCTGGAATCGCTCAAGCGGTTTCGGCAGGAGGTGATGGGGGGGACTTCCCAGGAAGAGGTGGAGGCCGCTTTCATGCAGCAGGATTGCTTCTTCCTCACCTATGATCCCGATCATAGCGAGTCGAACGGGCATGCGACGCCGGAAATTCCGCCGATTATGCCGACCTTTGGCAGCATTCATCCCCTGGAAGGGATGCAACCCATTGCCTACGAAGAAGATGCCAGCATTATGGTGGTTGCCCTTGAGGCGTTGCATCGCTTCTTTGGCAATCAGTTGGAGGGCATGGACACCCGCTACTTCCCCAAGCGGAGCAAGCGATATCGCATTGATGATCCGATGGAACCGGGCAAAAAAGTGTCGATCACTGTCGCGACGGAACCCGCGATCGCCGAGGATTTAGCCAAAATGGGCGATGAGCTGATGGGGGAAGAGCTATCCGATGATGTGGATGATTTGGATGCCCTGCCCTTGCCAGAGATGTTGGCGCAGTTGTTGGAGCAGCAACTCATCGACGAAGGCCCTGTGCTGCAAGATACCCTGATGCCGCCCCAGGCGTTTTATAGCCTCGGAGCTGTGCCCTTGTCCATGGTGGCAGATCTGCGGGAAACCGTGAAGTTTCACCAGTCATCCGACGCCAAGCTGCCCAAAAAGCTGGAATGGTTTCCCGTTATCTTGGTGCAGACCACCCGCCCGAAAGCCCTTGAGATGATTGAATCGGTGAAAGGGGCTGGCGGTTTGCAGGGCATTTGCTTCAATCCAGGGGAAGATCCCCTTGGTGACCAGAGTTATGACTTGGGGATTTTGCAGTTGGTTGATGGCGGCTTGCAGTTGTTTGGGGAGTTTGAGGAAGACGATCCGGTGCATGTGGAAGCCCGGCGCAAATGGGACGATCGGTGTAAGAAGACCAAGGGTCAGTGTGGGTTGGTGATTGCGCGGGGCGTCACGGGAGCATCGCGGGGCAATCCTGGCTTGAAAGACATGATGGGGTTCTTTGAAGTGCAGTCGCTCTCTCCTGAAGATTTGGGGTTGGGGCGGCTCCAGATGGTGCGCCCCTACGACGATCTGTAGAGCCGGATGCGTCATTGAGGAGACGTCATCGTGTCAGCCCCCGTCCGGTTTATTACAAATGTTCATGAAACGCTGCGATCGCCTGAAACTAGGAAAATCGCTGCTTTTTGCTGAGACAAGGTGAAGTTGGATGATGGGCGATCGCGAAGAACTGTAACAGATCCTGAACAAACGCATATCTGGCTTGGAATCCGGTGATACCATCCAGGAAAACTGTTCAGGGAAAATTTCATGGCAGAAGAACTGACTGGACAAACTCCTATTTTCGGTGGCAGCACTGGTGGGCTGCTCACAAAAGCTGAAGTTGAAGAAAAATACGCGATCACTTGGACGAGCTCGAAAGAGCAAGTTTTTGAGATGCCAACGGGCGGTGCAGCGATCATGAATGAGGGAGAAAATCTCCTTTATCTGGCTCGCAAAGAACAGTGCCTTGCTCTAGGTGCTCAGCTCCGCACAAAGTTCAAGCCAAAAATCAGTGATTACAAGATCTATCGAATCTACCCTAGTGGGGAAATGCAATACCTCCATCCCGCTGATGGAGTCTTCCCCGAGAAGGTGAACGAAGGTCGTGGGATTGTCAACAGCGTTCCCCGCAGCATTGGCGAGAACCCCTCGCCAGCGGCGGTGAAGTTCAGCGGCAAAGAGACCTACGATCCCTAAGCCCCGACGGCTATTGGGTTCATCAATATCTTTCGAAAAGGCGAGGCTTCTCGCCTTTTTTTGTGTCAAAGCCTGCGTCAGATTTCCAGATTTTTGGCGGCAGGTTTGGGTGAAATTGCACAATGGAGGGGCATATTGCTCTGCCTCCCTCACGCAGGACTGCAATAAACCACAGAGGCACAGAGGGCACGGAGGGTACCGAGGGAAGAAAGGTAGGATGGCACCTACGGTTCTTGCTATTTCCTCCTCCACCCTTCGAGTGAGCGATCGCGACAAAGCCTACCTATTCATCACCCATCTACGCATTCATGATTCTTCCCGACATTACCGAATTTACTCGACTGGCTGAGACAGGCAACTTCATTCCGGTTTACCAAGAGTGGGTTGCCGACCTGGAAACGCCGGTTTCGACTTGGTACAAGGTGTGCGCGGGGCAGCCCTACAGCTTTTTGCTGGAGTCGGTGGAAGGGGGCGAGCGCATCGGTCGCTACAGCTTTGTAGGATGCAATCCCGTGTGGGTGTTGGAGGCGCGGGGCGATCGCAGCACCCAGACCTACCGTGATGGCTCTCAGCAACTGTTTGCTGGGGATCCGTTTGATGCGCTGTCGGCTTGCTTGCAGCCCTATGAGCCTGTCACGTTGCCCCAACTGCCGACGGGGATTGGGGGATTGTTTGGCTACTGGGGCTATGAGCTTATTCGCTGGATCGAGCCACGGGTGCCTGTATTCGAGGCAAAAGATGATGATCTGCCCGATGGCCTGTGGATGCAGGTGGATCAGTTGCTTATTTTCGACCAGGTGAAGCGCAAGATTTTGGCAGTGGCCTATGCCGATTTGCGGGAGACGGCGGATTTGCAAGCAGCCTATGAGCAGGCGTGCGATCGCGTCCGTCAAATGGTTTCCAAGCTGCAACTACCCCTCTCGGGTAAAGACACCGTGCTGGAATGGAGACCGCCTTCCACCGATACCCATGCACCACCCATTGCCTTTCAAAGTACCGTCACCCGCGAGCAGTTCTGCGCCAATGTGGAAAAAGCCAAGGACTACATCCGGGCGGGCGACATCTTTCAGGTGGTGATTTCCCAACGGCTGACGGCCTCCTATCAGGGCGATCCCTTTGCGCTGTACCGCTCCTTGCGATTAATCAATCCCTCCCCCTACATGGCCTACTTCCACTTTGGCGACTGGCAGATTATCGGCTCCAGCCCCGAAGTTATGGTGAAGGCAGACAATGTACCCGAGGTGGCGGAAAAGCTCGCGACCCTGCGCCCCATTGCGGGAACCCGCCCCCGCGGTGCGACACCTTCTGAAGATGATGCTCTGGCAACGGACTTGCTGAATGACCCCAAGGAGGTGGCAGAACATGTCATGTTGGTGGATTTGGGGCGCAACGACCTGGGACGCGTGTGCGACATCGGCTCGGTGAAGGTGGATGAGTTGATGGTGATCGAGCGCTATTCCCATGTCATGCATATTGTCAGCAATGTAGTGGGGCAGTTGCCGCCCAGCAAGACGGCCTGGGAATTGCTGAAGGCGACCTTCCCAGCGGGCACAGTGAGTGGGGCACCCAAAATCCGTGCAATGGAGATTATCCATGAACTAGAAGGCTGTCGGCGGGGCATCTATTCCGGTGCCTATGGCTACTATGATTTTGAGGGGCAGTTGAATACGGCGATCGCCATCCGTACGATGGTTGTGCGTCACCAACCCGACGGTTCCTCCGAAATCCGGGTGCAGGCTGGTGCGGGACTGGTGGCCGACTCGGTGCCGGAAATGGAATACCAGGAAACGTTGAACAAAGCCCGGGGAATGCTGGAGGCTATCCGTTGCCTCCAATCCCAAACGCCCACCGAGTAACGCATTACCGCCACCGCCTCAGTTTGTTATCTTAGGGCGATCGCCTACACCCAGAACCGTAAGTGTTTTGCCCTGAAAGTGTTTAACTCTGAAACCGTAAACCCGATGTCCATCAACGCCGTCCTCATCGCCCAATCTTCACCCACCGAGTTTCGGCAAACGGGGCCGGGGTGGATATGGGCGCGGTTGAGTCGAAATGCGGGGGAGTGGCTACAGCTCACGCTTTTTGGGAATGACCAACAGTTGGGTGACTATCTCCCAGACTGGGAGATTCCCGAACGGGTGTACGAGGTCATCTTTTGGGTTGTGGCGGTCATGCTCATCAGTTGGGCCAGTTGGCAGCTCTATCGGTTGCTGGCTCCCTACATGGCCGGATTGCTGGGGCGTCGACAGGCGTTTGTTCGTGTTGGTCAGGTCGAAGATGAGCCGCAGGCCTCGGTAGAAGAATGGGTAACGCGATCGCGCCGAGCGCAGCAAGCGGGAGACTATCAGGAAGCCTGCCGCGCCCTCTACATGGCTGCTCTCCAGCGATTGAACGATGCTAACTTGATTCCTCAGCAAGGGAGCCGTACCGACGGGGAATACCTATCGTTGGTGCAGCGCTTGCCGCGATCGCGCGCCTATGCCCTGCTGGTGCAAACCCATGAGCAGCTCTACTTTGGCGATCGCCCTGCCACTGCCGAGCGCTACCAGCAATGCCAGCAGGCGTTCCAGGAGATTTCGACGCCATGAAAGGCACCACCCGCCGCAACTGGATTATTGCCCTGGTCATTGGGAGTCTGCTGATTCTTAGCCTGGTGCTGGCTCCCGCTAACAGTCAATTGCAGGTGGGGTCCACCTATAGCCGTGCTCCGGAAGGCTACGCTGCCTGGTATGCCTATCTGGAGGAACAGGGCGCACCCGTACAACGGTGGGAGCGTCCCTTATCGAGCTTGGGCTTAAATGCCAATCCCTTTGACCCGTTTGAGGAGGAATCGGAATCGGAGCCGGATGCTCCTATCCCCGATATTGCCAATCCCAGAGTTTTGGTGCGGGTTTTCCCATCTTTGGCTCCGCCATCCATCGCTGACATGGCCTGGGCTGAGCTAGGAAATGTTTTGGTACTGGTGGGCATCAGTACACCTGTTGTGGATACGCCGTTCTCGTCCATGGTGGACAGTCCCCAGGGGGCTGTAAGGGTGGAAACCCGCCGCCGTCTCAGAGTCCAAGCGGCTGAAGACGTTTTGCTTTCCGACGAGGCGGGCTCCGTGGCCTGGGAGCAAACGATTGGCAACGGCAAGGTGATTTATGTGGGGCCGCCCTTTCTGGCGGCCAATGGTTACCTCTCGGAACCGGGCAATATCCCGTTTCTCGCCAATCTGGTAATGGAGCCGCAGTTGCCTATCTATATCGATGAGTATCTGCATGGCTACCGCGATCGCGAGACCGAAGCGGAGGAAACCCAAGATACGCTACTCAGCTATCTAAGCCGCACGCCCGTGCTACTGGTGTTCGTGCAGGCGTTGGTGCTGGTGCTCCTGCTGGTGTGGGGCGATCGCCGCCTTGGCCCGCCTGAAAAAGTGGTGCCGCCCAAGCAGAACAGCAGCGAAGCCTATATTCAAGCCCTTGGGAGTGTGCTGCATAAGGCTGAGAGTAGCGAGTTTGTAGTGGAAACCGTGGGTAAGGCTGAGCGCGAGCGAATTCAACGATCGCTCGGGCTAGGCGCTGTTCCTGTCGATGCCGAGACTCTGCTCACAACCTGGAAAAATCAGACGGGCAAGCCGACTACCGATCTCAAAGCGGTATTGCAGCGCCTCCAGAAAAATCGTCGTCTCTCGGAGCGAGAATTGCTAATCTGGTTGGGTAAACTGCAACAACTCCGCCGGGATTTGCCCTGAACCTATGACCACTCCTCCCAAAGCCGCATTCGTGAAACTGGCTCAGGCTCTTGGAGCCGTCATTGTCGGGCAAAATACCCTGGTACGGCAGCTCCTCGTTGCGCTCCTCAGCGGGGGGCATGTCATCCTCGAAGGTGTACCGGGAACCGGGAAAACGCTGCTGGTCAAGGTCATGGCGCGACTCACTCAGGCCGAGTTCAGCCGTGCCCAACTCACTCCCGACATCCTGCCGTCGGATCTGCTGGGGACTAACATTTTTGACCTCAACACCCGCACCTTCACCCTGCGGAAAGGCCCCATCTTCACCGAAATCCTGCTCGCGGACGAAATCAACCGCACGCCGCCCAAAACCCAGGCCGCGCTGCTGGAAGCGATGGAGGAGCAGCAAGTCACCATCGACGGCGACAGCCTACCCCTACCGGATCTGTTCTGGGTCGTCGCCACCCAAAACCCCCTGGAGTTTGAAGGCACCTATCCCCTTCCCGAAGCCCAACTCGATCGCTTTCTGTTTAAGCTGGTGGTGGATTATCCCGAAGCCAAAGCCGAGCGGCAGATGTTGGTCAATGCTCAAGCGACGCTGCAAACCCGCCGCCAGGATCTTGCCAAACTCCAGCCTATTCTGGGGGTAAAGCATGTCCTCGCTGCCCGCCAGCTCGTGCGCCAGGTCACCCTTACCGATGCGCTGCTCGACTACCTATTAGCGCTGGTTCAGCGCACCCGCCAGCATGCCGACCTAGAGCTAGGGGCATCCCCCCGCTGCGCCATCGCCTGGATGCACGCCAGTAAAGCCCATGCTTGGCTGGGCGATCGTGATTATGTCACCCCCGACGACATCAAAGCCGTCGCCGCCCCACTCCTGCGCCACCGCCTCATCCTCCGCCCCGAAGCCCAACTCGACGGCCTCAAGATCGATGATGTGATCACCGGAATCCTCGGCCAAGTCTCCGTCCCCCGCTAGCTTGCTTGGCCGGGGAGAGCAACGTGAAGCCATCAGCCCTGATTCGGTGCCATTCAACAGAATTCTCGTTTTGTCAGAAAGCAATTCCTTATCTTGGTGTCGCGGTCGCGGTATGGGAGCGACCGCGACACCAGAATGACTAAATCATGATTCCTAAAAGCGCTGGATGATTTCCTTGAGCTTCTGTCCCCTGGCAGCCGTAGGTAGAGCTGAAACGAGGTTCCAGAACACATGGGGTAGCCCCAGGACACTGCCCAGGTGAGCACGCCACTTGCTCCAGTTGCGGAGCGATCGCCCCCCTGGAACGTTCCACCACCGGTTGACGGAGCAAACCAAGCCGTCGCCAACGGAGGTGACCTCATGCCACCATCCCGCCGGAATCAGCAGAATTTCGCCGGGATTAAGCGTAACGTCGATGCGATGGGGGAGAGCCTTGCGGAACCGTGGGAAGGACTCAAAATCTGGGCGATTGGGATAAACCTGGCTATACACCGCCCGCCGTTTTGCGCCGTGCAGCAAATGGTTCCACACCGAGAAGGGATGGAGATTGTAAAGCTGTGACGGCGGGAATAGCGTAACCTGCTTGGTTCCCACGAGCTGCATCAACGTTCCATCCATGGGGTCGTAGTGCAGGCAGGAGGTATGTCCGGCGGGGCCACACCAGAGATTGAGAGGTGTAACCGAGCCAGACAGCCCTAGGGTTGATTCGGCATCTGTCAGAACCGGAGCCTGTTCCAGGGTGGTTCCCTTGAGGCTGCATCGCGCCAGA
>JBCBSL010000278.1:0-8250 GCA_039819145.1 Cyanobacteria bacterium J06638_22 | reverse complement strand
TCTGCGAACGGAGACTATCAGCAGGCAAAGGGTTCGGCAAAGCTTAGGAGATACAATAGGCGATCGCAACGGGAGAAAGTTAGTTGGTGTACACCCCGCAATACAAACAAAATCAGACCAGTCCCACTCCACCTAAAGACATGCATTCAGATCCGATCGGCTATTCGTCTCTGTTGGATCCTGGGTTGCTGCAGTCTGCTCGCGATATATACCGTTCCTACTATGAGGTTCATCCCGATGAGACGCGGCGTCCCATTGGGTTGGCGATCGATCGCTACACCCACCGGGGCAAGCTGATTTTTGGTGTGAAACCTGTGTTGCTTCCCCAAGAATGCTTCATCCCTCTGGATCAGATCGAAGCGGATCTTTACTGAGTCCTCGTCTCTATGCTGTTAGCTGTCAGTATTATTCTGCTAGCGCTGTGTGTCTGGTTCTATCAAGTTACTCTGACCATTCCCTACAACTTGTTGAGTGACTTCCACATTCCCTTTTGGCTGACTGTGGGTATGGTTGGGGGCATCGTCGCATGGCTTATGGCAGATGATTGATATCAATTCCACGAAGCCCAAAACCCGATGATTTTTGGCCTCGCAGCGCGAGGCCAAAAATCATCGGGTTTTGGTATGAAGCACTGCACACGAATAGGCTAGCTGGATTGAAACGCACCGCGCACTAGCTGGCATCCCGCTGCAATTGTTGCTGGCGAATAGTTTCCACAGAGCCGATGGGGATGGCGTCGATGAGTTGCCGTGTGTATTCGGTTTGGGGGTTGTGGTAAATCTGATCCGCCGGGCCAATTTCTTCGACTCTGCCGCGATTCATGACCATGATGCGATCGCTCATGAACTTCACCACGCTGAGATCGTGGGAGATGAAGATGTAGGTGAGATTGAACTCATCCTGGAGCGCTTTCAGCAAATTCAGAACCTGTGCCTGTACTGACACATCCAGAGCTGAGACCGATTCGTCGCAGATGATGAACTTGGGGTTGAGAGCGAGGGCGCGGGCAATACAAATCCGCTGCCGCTGCCCACCGGAGAATTCGTGCGGAAAGCGATCGCCCCAGGCTGGGTTCAGTCCCACCCGATCCAACAAGTAGGCTACCCGCTCCTCCAGATTGCGACGGTTCTTGTTTACCCCATGGATCTTCAACGGTTCCATTACCGCCGTCTTAATGCTCATCCGTGGATCGAGGGAGCTGAAGGGGTCCTGGAAAATAATTTGCATTTCGCGACGAATCTGCCGCATCTTTTGACTAGTAACGCTGGTAATGTTTTGCCCTTCAAACCAAATCTGCCCGCCCGTCGAGGGAATCAACCGCAGCAGTGTCCGGGATAGGGTTGATTTGCCACAGCCCGATTCACCTACCAGCCCCAGCGTTTCGCCGGGATAGACCTGAAATGAGACGCCATTCACCGCCATGAAGTAGCGCTTCGTTTTGCCCCACACCCCCCGCACTGGGAAGCCTACTTGCAAGTTTTCGGTCTGCAGCAGCGGTGGCTGATCCTGGAGGTTCTGTAAGCGCTCATCAATTTCTTGCGGCGCAATCTGCATTTGTAAGCGCTCTTGCTGGGAATGATCCATCACTTTTTCCCGAATCACGGGTTGACCTTCTGCATCGGGCACGACTTCCATGAAGTCAGAAACCGTCGGCAAGAAGCGTAACCGCCGATCCGGTTGCGGGCGGCATGTCAGTAGTCCTTTAGTATAGGGATGCTTGGGCTGAGAATAAATATCCAGCACGGAGCCAAATTCCACGATTTTGCCCCGATACATGACCGCGACTTCATCGGCGATTTCGGCCACAATTCCCAGGTCGTGGGTGATGAACATAATGGACATGCCCCGCCGGGTCTGCAACTCTCGCAGCAAGTCCAGAATGGTGGCTTGCACGGTGACATCCAAGGCCGTCGTGGGTTCGTCGGCAATGAGAATATCTGGGTCAGAGGCGATCGCCATCGCAATCATCACCCGCTGAATCTGACCACCCGATAGTTCGTGGGGATAGCGTTTGAGAATTGCCTGCTTGCGCTCGTTGACCGCCAGCATCACTTCACGGGTCCCCAACGGCGCAACTTTTGGATCCTGATGAGCGTCCTGATGCTCCTGTTGTACTTGCTCCTCCAGTTCTGCATTACTGGGGAGCAGCTTCACCTCTTGCAGCAAACTGGCTGCCCGCCGCCGTGCCTCTGGTTCTGATAAATCGGAGCGATGATAGCGCAACGCTTCCATGAGCTGAAACCCACAGGTGTAGACCGGGTTCAGAGAACTCATGGGTTCCTGAAAGATCATGGCAATCCGGCCCCCTCGATACTCGCGCAATGCCTCCTTTGGCATCGTCAGCAAGTTAATCGGCTCAGCCTCCTGCCCGTTGAACCAGATCTCGCCGCCAGTAATGCGCCCAGGGGGCATTGGCACTAACCCCATCACCGACAGCGCTGTGACCGACTTACCCGAACCCGATTCTCCGACAATCCCTAGGGTTTTGCCCTGCTTGAGCTGAAACGAAACACCATCTAGGGCCCGTACCAATCGATTGTCATTACGAAATTGAACGGTTAAATCGCGGATATCAAGCACAGTATCAGTCATGGGAAAGATGCGGCAGAATCATGGTACGAAGGATGCCAAAAATTCTAACCTACCCTCTTAGCTCCCCTCCATATTGTGGAGGCAGTATTGTAGAGAAAGTTGCAGGAGTCAAGCGCTGCCAGCGTGACGTCTGGGCGGTTTTCCTGTGCAGTTTTTCTGAGCGGCTATTCTGCTTTGCGGTTGTCGTTCCCGCTGTCTGGCTTAGAGGCGAAGGACATCGTCATGCTGCTTTCCAGTTCCATCCGCTGTTCCATGCGACGCAGGAAATAACCTGTCATCATTGCGGAAGCCAACAACCCCGCCAGGTTTTCCCGGTCTGTTGTGATTTGCATGTTGAAGGATTCGGATGGCAAGACCCCAACTAATCCTTGAACGTTCTGGGAGATGATTTCTTTAATTTCTGGGCTAACAGAGCGTGCAACCCTCCCTAA
The DNA here is from genome assembly GCA_039819145.1 of Cyanobacteria bacterium J06638_22. Lineage (GTDB taxonomy): Bacteria > Cyanobacteriota > Cyanobacteriia > Elainellales > Elainellaceae > Vacuolonema. The sequence continues at coordinate 5,227 of JBCBSL010000278.1, read as the reverse complement.
AACTTCAGGTGATTGATGTTGGAGATATTGCAACAAGTCATTCGCCCTGTCTTCCTGTGAGCTATCTGTCTCAAAGAATTCAGTTCCATCAGAGTTAAAGATCATGAGACCTTTTTATTCCATATAAATAATCTGATTCGTTCTATTCTGACATCTATCTTCACAACTGTGGAGTCAAGCTGCATGGGAATTTTCCCTTAGATGGTCTTCTTCCATAAGAAAATAGCTGTATTTCCCTAAGAAAACGAATCCTATTCTCAGAGAGTGCTATCGGTTTGTAACGTTTTGTAAGCAGATGCGTCTTCTTTATTGTACGACCTTAGCTTTCAGGGTTGATTAGAAACAAGTACTTTGCTGTATTCGAGTTTGCTGTATTCGAGTTTTTTGGGGCATGGTTGCGCTAGCAAGGTGCAAGCCAGCCAGCGATCGCAAAATGGGTAAGGACGCTTTATGCAAAGCCTGACACCGGACAACCAGATGGAATCAGGGCGTGAATGGTGGGCGCAACGATGGATCGATGTGTTGGAGTCGTTTGGCTGGGTGCGCCGATTGGCACGGGCGCGTAACTATGCCCGTGAGGGGAATGTGCTCAAGCTTGAGTTTCGGGGCTACAAGGTGCATGCGCTGGTGCAAGGAACAGCCCCTGACCCCTATCGTGTGTCGCTGCATCTCGATCCGTTTGACGATGAGCAATGGGGATTTGTCCTCGAAAGCCTATCGAAGCAAGCTGTTTTCACGGCGAAGCTGCTGGCTGGCGAAATGCCCCCAAACATCGAAGAGGTATTCACCGCGAATGGGCTGAGTTTGTTTCCGTTCACAAAATTTGATATCCATAGCCGCTGTAGCTGTCCAGATAAGGCTAATCCTTGTAAGCATATCGGTGCGGTGTATTACACGTTGGGCGATCGCTTCAGTGAAGATCCATTTGTGCTGTTTCAGTTGCGTGGGCGCACAAAAGCGCAATTGCTCAATGGCTTGCGCGAGCTTCGCCAAGGAGAGAGCGAAGACGCCACCCTAGAGAAAACAACGGCTACTGCCGCTCCCTCGGGTTCCGAAATTGCTGTGGAACGATTTTGGACCTATGATGCTCAGCTTGAACCTTCACTGGTAGTCATTGCCCCACACATTGGTGGTGAAACGGTTCTCGATTTGCTAGGCACCTTGCCCCTAACATCGGATGTGCTGGGCACGGTCAGCGGTATTTCTCCCCAGGTCGTCATGAGCTATCTCAAGACTATTTATGACCAAGTCGGACAGCAAGCGGTGATCCAGGCGATGACCGCTGGATCGCAATCCGCTTCCTAATGAGGTCGCCTCTGTCTCCATTTTCCAAAACCGACCAACAGAAAGCGTTCGAGCCTTTCAATTGGCGATCGCAAACACATTAAGCCCTGGTACCACAAAGTCCAGGGGATTCCAAGTTTCTGTTCTGCACTCAGGCTCGCTTCATGCAAAGAAGCCAAAATGCAACAGGCCTTCCATGATGCCGCCTGCGCAGGATGCTTTTGCCATGTAGCGATGAGGAGATGGATTCGCTTCATGCCAATCCTTTAATTCAGGTCGTGCGTTGCCAACAATAATGCCCCGTTCCTCTCCTCGCTCGAAGAGGGCACGATCGTTTCCTGAGTCTCCACAGGCGACGGTGCGCTGCGGCTCAAATTTCCAGGATTCTCGCAAGAAAGTCATGGCCAATCCTTTGTTGGCATGAACTGGCAACAGATCCAGATCTTGCCCACTGCTGTAGATGATATTGACGGCAAACCCCTCATCTTTGAGGCGTTGCTCGAGTCGGGGGAGCACCTCGGAGGATACAGCTTCGGCCAGGAAGAAGCTGATTTTGAAGGGGTTTTGCTCTGCTTGGGGCTGAGGCGTGAGGTCGGCAACGTGGGTGACGCTAGCCAGGATGCGATCGCGATCCCATCCCTGCGACAATCGCTCAGACCAGGTGTGTTCGGGAGTCATCTGATTCGCCACATATATTTCCGTCCCAACCCCGTTAATGACGGCATCGGGCTCGATGAGCTGCTTCTCTTCCCGTAGGCCTAGATAAGACTGGAGCGATCGCCCTGTTGAGTAAACAATGCGCGTACCGTAGGTCTGGCGATGGTGCGACAGGCGTGAATTGAGTGTTGCCAGCGCCGCATCATCTCCAACCAAGGTATTGTCTAGATCCGTAATAAAGAGAAACTGAGCCACAGCACAATCCATCGTAAACAGCAAACGCCTCCAATCATACTGGAGAGTCTGCTTCAACCCATGTATGCCTCATTTCGGTTGCGGATTGAGGCGTGAATTGTTTGGGACGGTTGCGATACATGCCTTCTCAGCAGGAAGGAATCCTTGGATACGGCAACCCTGCATTTGGGGGCTACGGTCATCAGAGTCAGTCAACCCATCGTTCAGCTAATTCGCGAGAAAATGGGTAGCGATCTGTCTGACCCAGCGATGTTTGTCGCCTTGGCCGCAACCCAATCAAAAATACGGAGCCAACAAGTAGTAAATAACACTGGATGCTTGAGCCATCCCAAAGAAAAATTCAGAAAATCTTAACGCAAAATTTCGTTTTTCTTCTCCTAGATAGACAGCAAAGGTATGCATGATGGCCGACAACTAGGTTAGTCTAGCGCTAGCGCACACTGACCCCAGAAATGTTATGTTTGAACCCCTCAACGCGGTCTTAGAGAGTTCAGAAAAATCTGACTTACGCGAATTTTTAAGTTGGTTACGGCAACCTGAAAAACGCTATTTTCTGCGCAACGAGATTTTAATTGCGTTCGATGATTTCAAGGCCGAGCACTACGAAAACGGCGCTGTCCCTGAGAATGCAACGGCTCTGCCAACCCTCATCAGTGGCTTGCAGGAGCTTATTTTTGAGGAAGATAACGCCTGTATCGTTGTTCGTCCTGGGATTGCCTCGGAAGAAGCCTACTGGCTTTGGCCGGATAGCACATCGGAACCGACTACCGCCAAGGATTTGTTGGAACTGCGCGATCGCCTAGTCGGGTACCACCATCCCAATGAAGGCGAACTGCTAGAAATTGATGTCAAGCCGTTCTATGACTACTCTCCCCTGATTCGTGATCCGAAGAACATCGGCAAGGGCGTCGAATTTCTAAACCGCTACCTATCGAGTAAGCTCTTCCAGGATCCGCAGCAATGGCAAAAGGAGCTCTTCCAATTTCTGAGCTTGCATTCCCATGATGGGATGCAGCTGTTGCTAAATGGCCGCATTCAGGATCATCAACAGCTTTCAACGCAGGTCAAAAAAGCGTTGGAGTTTCTAAACCGCTATCGTCCCGACGAGCCTTACTCCAAATTCCGCTACGATTTGCAATCTATGGGGTTTGAGCCAGGATGGGGCAACACGTCCGGGCGAGTGCAGGAATCGCTAGCGCTACTGGATGAGCTGCTGGATTCTCCGGAGCCCCAGGCACTTCAGGCCTTCCTCTCCCGGGTGCCGATGATTTTCCGGATTGTTTTGGTCTCGGTTCATGGCTGGTTTGGGCAAGAAGGGGTGTTAGGACGTCCTGATACCGGTGGCCAGGTGGTATACGTACTCGACCAAGCTCGCAGCCTTGAAAAGGAACTCCAAGAAGAAATGGAGCTGGCGGGATTGGACTTGCAGGCTAGCCCCCCCAAAGTGTTGATTTTGTCGCGCCTCATTCCCAACAGCGATGGCACCCGCTGCAATCAACCCCTTGAGAAGGTGCATGGCACCGACAATGTGTGGATTGTGCGAGTGCCCTTCCGCGACTACAACCCCAACTTGACCCAGAGCTGGATCTCGCGCTTTGAAATCTGGAGCTATCTTGAGACTTTTGCGATCGATGCGGAAAGGGTTCTGCTGGCAGAGTTTCAGGGACGTCCGGATCTGATCATCGGTAACTACACGGACGGTAACCTGGTGGCGTTCCTCCTGTCTCAGCGGTTAAAAGTGACGAACGGCATCGTCGCCCATGCCCTAGAAAAATCCAAATACCTGTTCAGTAATCTCTACTGGCAGAACATGGAAAACCAGTACCATTTCTCCTTGCAATTCACCGCCGATCTGATTGCAATGAACACGGCTGACTTCATCATCAGCAGTACCCACCAGGAAATTGTTGGTACCCCCGAAACCGCAGGACAGTACGAGTCATACCGCAGCTTTACCATGCCGGATCTCTATCACGTTATGCATGGTGTGGAACTCAAGAGTCCGAAGTTTAACGTGGTGCCACCTGGTGTGAACGAGTCCTACTATTTCCCTTACACCGATACGGACGATCGCCTCAATGGCGAAATCGAACGGCTGACCGACCTCCTCTTTACCCAAGACGACCCTGGAGCTGTTGTTGGGAGCTTGGATAATCCTGATAAGCCGCCTATTTTCTCAATGGCTCGCCTGGATCGAATCAAAAACCTGTCGGGTCTGGTCGAAGCGTTTGGGCAAAGCCCAGAGCTGCAGGAACGGTGCAATCTGATCGTGATTGCGGGCAAGATTCGTGCTGAAGATACGACCGATGCGGAGGAGGCCGCCGAGATCGAAAAAATGCACAGCCTGATGCATCAGTACAACCTCTGGGGCAAAATGCGCTGGCTTGGAGTCCGGCTACCCAAGGCCGATTCGGGCGAGGTCTATCGCATCATTGCTGATCATCGGGGGATGTTCGTTCAACCTGCGCTGTTTGAAGCCTTTGGTCTGACGGTGCTGGAGTCGATGATCTCGGGTTTGCCCACGTTTGCAACCGAGTTCGGTGGGCCGCTAGAGATCATTCAAAACGGCGTCAACGGTTATTACATCAACCCAACGCAACCCAACCAAATGTCAGAGGCGATTCTCGAATTCCTCTCGAAGAAGGATCACAATCCCCATCTTTGGGAAGAGATTTCGCAGAAGGCGATCGCCCGCGTCTACAGCACCTATACCTGGAAAATTCATACAACCCGCCTCCTATCCTTGGCTCGCATCTATGGTTTCTGGGAATATACCTCCCAGGAAAACCGGAAAGATTTGCGGGTCTACATGGAGACGCTGTTCCAGTTGCTGTATAAGCCCCGTGCAAAGGCGCTGCTGGAAGAGCAAATGCACCGATAGAGGAAAATCTTCGCTTAGGCGGTTTACGTGAGCACAAACGGTTCAAACAAGATACAAGTCTGCGTTTGAAGTTGTTACATTCCCTCTGGAGAGAAACCATGGCCATGTTAGGATGGCCGGATGTTTTGGTAGTTTGCTAACGTTCGGAAA
>JBCBSL010000277.1:0-8267 GCA_039819145.1 Cyanobacteria bacterium J06638_22 | reverse complement strand
GCCATTCCTTTATTGACCGCATCGCCCAGGCTAGGCCCACTTCACCCATTACCCTCAGCCTCACGCTAATCACATACGTTGCAGCGGGCGCAAGCGATAGTTGGGCTTTACGGCTATTTAACCGGACTCGGTATACGCATCGAAAACGATGGAAAACAATGTTTGAACGCCATGCGCTGCATGGCGTTCAAACATTGTTGGCCTGACATCACAGCCCATAGCACTGGGCAACCGTCAACCAACAACCTGGATCGGGCAATCTGGATCGGGCAATCTGGGTCAGGTTGACGCAGAGTTTAAGGGGTTGCTGCTAAGGCGTGGCTGCGTCTTCAGTCGGCATCTCTACCTCCTCAACAGCCGCGTTACTGTCTTCGAGGTACACCGGGATTGGATCCAGCGTTCCTACCCGTTGCGGTGGCCAGAAGCGAATCACGGCTCGACCGATAATGTTGCGCTCGGGGACATACCCCCAAAAGTGGCTATCGTAGCTGTTGTTGCGGTTGTCGCCTAACACCAGGTATTCTCCATCGGGAACCATCTCCGGCCCCCACTCATAATCAGGCGCGTATTCCGCTGGGATGTAGTTTTCTTGAATCGACTCGCCATTAATGAACACCTGGCCACCCGTGATTTCGACCGTCTCACCAGGTAACCCGATAATGCGTTTGATGAATGCATCTCGCAGATCCGGGTTGTCTGCCCGCAAGCGATCGGTGGGGGAAAAAACAACGATATCGCCTCGCTGAGGGTCATTGAAATGATAAGAAACCTTCTCGACGATGAGGCGATCGTTGATTTCCAACGTCGGCAGCATAGATCCAGAGGGAATGTAGCGGGCTTCAACGATCGCCGCTCGCAGACCCAGCGCCAAGACAATGCTGATACCAATGGTTTTAACGGTCTCAACCCAGGGATTTTCTTCCGGTTGCTTGGATGCAGAGGGCTCCTCAAAATCTCCGGCGATCGCCGATGATTCAGCGGCGGCTGCATTGGGTTGTACCGATGCCTCTGAGCCGGAGGGCGTGGATGCAGCGGTAGGGGAATCGGGAACCGCGTTTTCTTGCGTATCGGTCGGCGTCGTGTCTTGGGAGGTGCTTGTAGCAGACTTGGCATCAGCCGACGGGGCGGCCGAATTCCCATTCACTTTGGCGGTAGAGTCAGAAGGGTTGGGCATAGACGATGACATTGTCGGTTCGCAGTCCTAATTCCAGTCCTAGAAGTCTATCTTGTCAGGCGAAATGCGTAAGCAAGGATTTCAAACACGATCGGCAACGGCCTATCGCGGCAGGCCAAGAACCTGTAAAGCCGTCTTTGAAGGGACACCCGATAGCTCGGAGCGCTCAGCGCGGAACAGTCGAGCCAAAAATTCAAACATAGGTTCAGCAAAGCCCTGAACCTGAGCCACTCAAACGTGGAAACTGGCTAGGCTTGTGTAAGACTAACCAACCTCTCCCGGAAGGCGCAGAGTCTGGGTTTCAGGGAGACGTCTTGCAGCTCTGTAACCGTCGGCGTGGAATGTGATGATCATACTCAATCTATACTACCCAGTCCCGAGAAGAAAACGATTTAATCCGCCGAACGGGTGTTAGAAGGATTGATCCCCAGATGTTGGATTGTCCGACATTCGACAAAATGCATCAATCGCCCACCATCGCAAATCCCTTATCCATTGACCCATACGGACTATTGGCACAATACAAATGCGTAAGCGGACAATCAAAAATGCGATCGCTCCCCTTCGGTATCATCCAACGGTTTCATGCTGTACATTCACGACGCCAATATTCTTCAGCGCGACGGTAACATCCTCCGGGGAGATGTGCAGATTGAGTCAGGCATCATCCTGGGTAGCCTGGACTAGCTGATGCCGCAACCGATGCCGATAGAGGCATTGACGCACAGAGGCTAACTTTGTTGCCAGGAGCGCTTGATCCCCACATACATTGCCACGGTTCGGGAGCTTCAGTCCCTTCCCAAAACCAATCATCCTTGGATGCTGTAACCCTTATCCATCTACCGCAAGGGTGTGGGCTCCCGCAACAGTGTGCCTTCTTCAGGCGATTCATTACCGATGGTGATTGTGCAAGGGGTGCTGATATCCGTTGGAACGAATAAGCGCACCGTTTGCTCGCCCTGATTGTTCACGTATTCGGTGCCTGCCGCTACCGGAGTACTGCGGGCAGAGGTATCCAGCCAAATCGCGCCGGTTCGCAGGCTTTCTGCCCGCATCATTTGGCTGTCGCGGAAGGTGAAGATGCGGACACGATTGCGGCGCCCCTGGCAAATAGCCGTCGTATTACTGGGCTCGCCATCGGGAATCTCGGCAATGGGGTCATCACCAATGAGGCGACCCGTCTGGGGTGGATTGCTGCCAAGCACCACAAAGCAAGGCTGATCGGCATTGTCGGGGGCATAGACGCGCACAGCTACTTCTCCCCGTACGTTGAAGTAGTCTGTCCCTTCGCGATTGGGATTGGAACGCGCTGGAACATCGAGCCATTCAATGTTGTTGAGGCGATCGTAAGCCCGCATCATGAGTCCGTTGCCTTCGTCGTAGATACGCACAGTTGTTCGCTCGGTTTCGCAGCGGGCAAAGGTGCGCGTTTGGGCACTAGCGGTGGGGGGCGACACTGTACCAGCCAGAACGCTCAGGAATCCGACACTTACAGCCAGCAGCCAGCGATTCACCATTGTCCGATCCTCCACAGGGTTCCCACGATTGAATCCAATGTTTTGCGGGTTTGGATGAAGTATTGAGCTTGAATCATTGCGGCAACGGTGAGCCACCTCTAAAGTCGGGGATCAAGATTGATCATCTGATTCAGAGCGATTCCATCCGTGGGTTTCGCTGCACATCCAGCCATCCCGCACCGCAAGAAAAGCCACCCAAATGGTACGTCACCCTGAGAGATTGAGACCTGAAATTTCTCTCGTCCCCCAATTTGTCGAAAGGCAAGCGCCCCCACAGCCGCTTCAGCTATAGCCTTACGCATTGAGATTAGGACAAATCATTTTTTGAAAGCCCCGCGGCGCGGGGCTTTCAAAAAATGATTGGGTTCTACCTGAGCGCGTAGCGCTATAAGTTATGAACTGGCAGACCTCTTTTTGAGAAAATCGGTGGCGATCGCCTCAATCCGTTCCGACGCTTTTCCATCCCCAAACGGATTGATGGCATTCGCCATCGCATCATAGCGAGCTGGGTCGCTCAGGAGGTCGGAGGCCACGGATACGACCTGCGATGGGGCTGTTCCCACCAGTTGAGCGGTGCCCGCTTCGACCGCTTCGGGACGCTCGGTTGTTTCCCGCAACACCAGCACCGGCTTGCCGAGGCTGGGCGCTTCCTCCTGCAACCCGCCCGAATCGCTGAGCAACAAATGGCAACGCTGCATCGCGCCCACCAGTTCCGCATAGTCCAGGGGTTCGGTGAGGAAGACCCGGGGATGGTCGCCCAGACGCGCTTGGAGTGGCTCCCGCACCGTGGGATTGCGGTGCAGCGGTAGCAGCAGCGCCGTATCGGGGAACTTGTCGAGGATCTGCAAAAAGCTGGTCGCGATGTCCTGGAGGGGTTCGCCCCAGTTTTCCCGGCGATGCACGGTGGACAGCAAGACTCGATATTGGCTCCAGTCCAGGTTTGGCACGGAGCAAGCGGGTTGCTGTTCCGCCACAGTCAGCAGGGCATCGATCACCGTATTCCCCGTCAAGTGGATCTCACCAACGATACTAGACTGCTTCAGATGCTCTACAGCCTTTTGGGTGGGCGCAAAGTTGAGCTGAGCGATTTGGGAAATCAGGCGGCGGTTGGCCTCTTCGGGGAAGGGATTGAACAGGTCATCGGTGCGCAGACCCGCTTCCACATGGCCCACGGGGATTTGCTGGTAGAAGGCGGCGATCGCCGCCGCAAAGGCCGTCGTCGTGTCCCCCTGGACCAATACCAACTGGGGTTGCAGTTCCTGGAATAGCGCTTCTAGCCCCTGTAAGCTGCGGCAGGTAATATCCGTTAGGGTTTGGCGGGGTTGCATAATAGCCAGGTCTTGGTCGGCCTCTAGGGCAAAAAGCTGCATCACCTGCGCCACCATCTCGCGATGCTGCCCCGTCAGCACCACCCGCGTCTCGAACTGGGGATTGGCACGGAACCGCCGAATCACCGGCGCAAGCTTAATCGCTTCGGGGCGCGTCCCCAAAATGATGCAGAGGCGAAAGGGTGCATTGGGCATAGTTTCAACCAGTCAAGATGTTGATGTCGAACGCAGATGGACGCGGATGAACGCAGATGAATCCAGATAAAAAATGCCAAGACGCAAGGCGGGATAAGCAAGGGGGTTGGGAACCACAATTCGATGTAGAGCCAACAGGATATGAGTCCCTAACACCCCTGTCCCAACTCCCTATTCAGTATCACGCAAAGACGACCGTCCGATTGCCATAGACCAAGACGCGATTTTGCAAGTGCAGGCGTACGGCTCGTGCTAGTACCATGCGCTCCAGGTCTTTGCCCTTGCGGATGAGGTCGCTGGTTTGGTCGCGATGGCTGACGCGTACAACATCCTGCTCAATGATGGGACCTTCGTCTAAATCCTGGGTGACATAGTGGGCCGTTGCCCCGATGATTTTCACGCCCCGCTCGTAGGCGCGCTGGTAGGGGTTGGCGCCTGGGAAGGCGGGGAGGAAGGAGTGGTGGATGTTGATGGTGTTGGAAAATTGGGTGATGAAGTCAGCCGAGAGGACTTGCATATACTTCGCTAGCACGACCAAGTCGATGTTGTAATCCTTGAGCAACTGCACTTGTTTGGCTTCTTGCTGGGCTTTGATATCGGCTGCCATGGGTAGGTGGTGGAAGTCGATGCCAAACTGCTCTGCAATCGGCTGTAGCTTTTCGTGGTTACTGATGATGAGCGGAATTTCAGCGGCAAGCTCGCCCGCCCGTTGTCGCCAGATCAGGTCGAACAGGCAGTGATCCTGCTTGCTTACCCAGATGGCAATGCGCGGCATGGCGTCGGAAAAATGCAGTTGCCAGTGGGCGTTGAGGGGTTGGGCGATCGCCTGAAACGCGGCTCCAATGATATCCCTCGGCAGGTTGAAGCCCTCTAACTGCCATTCAATGCGGGTCAGGAATAGGCCTGCGGCGAAATCGGTGTGCTGGTCGGCATGGATGATATTGCCACCATTGGAATAAATGAAGTTGGCCATCTTCGCCACCAGACCCGGTTGGTCGGGGCAGGAAATGAGCAAGGTTGCGGTGGGGGAGGTCATGGATCCTGGCAGTAACAAGCGTCCTGTATTGTACTGCGATCGCCCTTCAGACTACAGATTCCTTACGACGGCTCATCACCGTCGCGATTGCCTAACAAAAAGCAGGAGCACTCAGTACTCCTGCTACCAAATTGCTCGCGCGAAACGAGCAGGCTGGCCTACGCTACCGCAGGGATCAGCCCAGTCGCATTCAGAATGTAATTCAGGATGGAGCTGACGATAGCCAGGGCGATCGCCCCCAAAATGGCGCTACCAATGCCCCAGCGCAGCCGAAAGCCTTCGACTAGCCACGCTGCCAAGCCAAACACAATGATGCTCCCAATCAGCGGAATGATACCCAGGCTGAGGATCGCCGCAGTACCACGAAACCAATCCGGAAAGATGTAATACAACCCGTTGAAAGCTCCAATAATTGCCCCACCAATCAAGGCGGCGATCGGGTTGTCGATTTCGACCCCAGTCGGCAGCTTGGAGATGATGAATAGGCTAATCGCAATGACAACCACTGAAATTAAAAAACCAATCATTGTACGTTCTCCTAGAGACACATTTTATTTGATCAAATGGGTGAGGGCGACCCAGAAACATATCAATCCAATTGTTATTAAATCGTGAATAGCTACGCCTTCGCGTATTAAGTTTTTTGACTTAGCATTAGAGCTTTTGTTCAACGCACTGTCGAGCGTTCAGTCACCTAGCCTCACCGAAAATCGAAACACAGGACTTCAGAATGTAGTGATTTGTCGTAACGCAACTGTACCTAGGCAAGATTTTTTCTTTCCTTACGCTGCTATGTATCTGTCAGCACATCAAACGAAAATCGGTTTTCTAATGCCCCCTTCTATCTGACTTTTTATCCTGGGCTTACTATTAGCTCTAACGGATACCCTTTGGGGATTGATCCTAGCGTTTCAAGACAGCACTGTGTGGGGTTGGCTCGCTCTCTTTTTTGGAGGCGCTGCGGCACTTATTTTTTCCTTACACATTGGCCGAACCGCAATGCTAGAAGGTCATTTTTTCTCCATTTAGGTGGATTTATTCTGATAGTGTTTGCTAGTGTTCTGCGCTTTTATTTGAAACCAGAATTTGTGTTTGGTGACAAGCCAACACCCAATGAACCAACGACGCTATAGCGATCTCAAGTGATTTGTGAAATGAAGTATGAACAGTATGCGGCCTGAGGCCGCATACTGTTCATACTTCATTTGGGATTGCTATGTACGAATCCGAGGTACCCATCAACTCAGATGCTCCTGCACCTGAAGCACCAGCGGCTGATATAGACACGGAAGTTCCTCTCAATCCTCCACACTCGGTTGATCCGAATGTGAGATACGACTATATGCAGTCGATGGAGGTCGGCTATGCCGCCTTCGAACAGGAAGATTACCAGACACTTCCAACGAGCGTTATAAGCACGCCCAGGCGATCGCCAATACCCAATCCACCATCAACCGCAACTAGTCAAAGCCCTAAATACAGGACAAAAAACGAACCCCTGCTAAAACCCTTGATTTTGTGTAGCGCGGGCAGTGCCCGCGCTACACAAAATCAAGGGTTTTCTGGGTCTTGTCCTGTACTCAGGTCAAAACCAGACAGCGTTCCAAAATGTGGAATGAGCCTTGGGATAGCTCACTCAACTTCAGTTCATGTGGGGGAAATGGACTGAGGCGATCGCCCTCATCCGCCGATCTCTGACATCACTCGATTGCGGGGAACTTCCTCCGCTGCCAGCCCATGCCCCCAGGGTTTGAACCAGATGGCCTCTTCAATTTTCTGGCGCAGGTCTTCAACGTCGCATCCTTGGCGTAGTGGCGTTCGTACATCAAGTTCTTTGTCGCGCAGCAAGCAAAGGCGGAGGCGGCCATCGGCTGTGAGTCGGGCGCGATCGCACCCGGCGCAAAATGGCTGGGTCACTGGGCTGATGAAGCCAAGGGTGCCTACTGCATTGGGCAGTTGATAGAGGCGTGCTTCTCCATCCAATTGGCCATCATTGAGCAATTGGGGCGCATCCAGTCCGTCCTGGATGACGGTGAGCAGTTCTGCTTCGCTCACGGTTTTTGCCTGCTGAAATTCCGCCACTTCTCCAAAGGGCATCATTTCGATAAACCGAATTTGCCAGGGAAAATCGTAGGTGAGTCGTGCCAGATCGAGAACATCCTGGCGATCGTTGAACCCTCGAACAACAACAGCATTCAGCTTCAGTTTGAGCCCTGCATCTGTCGCCGCTTTGATGCCATTCCATACCTCGTCCAAGTCTCCCCAGCGGGTGACTGCACGGAACTTATCGGGGTCGAGGGTATCGATGCTGATGTTGATGCGCTGTAAGCCTGCAGCCGCCAGGGGCTCCGCCAGTTTGGGCAATAACAACCCGTTGGTGGTCATCGCCAAGTCAGACACGCCAGGGGTTTGGGCAATAAAATGCACCAACTCGACGATATTCTCTCGTAGCGTGGGTTCCCCCCCAGTAAGCCGGAACTTGTGAAAGCCCAGGCACTCGGCAAATAACGGGATTAGCTGCCGTAATTCATCGTCCTGCAACAGTTCTGCCCGGGGGCGAAACACCATATTTTCCGGCATGCAATACACGCAGCGGAAGTTGCAGCGATCGGTCAGCGAAATGCGGAGATAGGAAATGTTGCGACCGTAGCGATCAAACGCCATAGCGAACGACAGAAGAACGGCAAAAGGAAAACGGGACGAGTATGTTGTCAGCGACTCCGGCGAGTAGCACCGGAAAAGGCTCATTCACTGACACGAGTGCTTGCAGCATAATTTCATAGTAAAGACCTGGGAGAGGTTCCTGCCGCACTGTGGCGAGAAACTTGCCCCACTTTTTACCAATCATTGCCCTAAAAAATGCTTTGGTAAGACTTACGCGAACCCCAAACAATCTTGACTAATTTTGCTGAAGTTGTGGGGGCGCCCCGCCCCCCCCACCCCCCAAAATATTGAAAATTGTGTTTGGTGGGGGGGTGGATTAAAAAAAACATTTTTTTAGGAAAAATTTGTGAAAA